>UROS01000059.1 GCA_900549445.1 uncultured Porphyromonadaceae bacterium
CATAAAAAGAGACTGCCCAAACTTGTTAGACAGTCTCTGTGTGTCCGACAGAGTTTCGGGTAAGAAAAACTCGGCAACGCTTTGGTTTATGTTGTTAAGTAAATCCTTATTCAGATTATAGTTGTCAATATGTGATTTCAATTTTGGATAGAGGGTATTATCCCAATAATCAGAATATCCATTTTCAACTAACTTCTGACAGATATATGACAGTTGCGGTTGAACCAAAAGTATGCCTTTCGCCCATTCGACATCGCGAGCAACGCTATCTAAATGCTGAATTGTAAATAGGCATTTTGCAATATCGTCTTTATCTCCATGTAGCTCATAATAAAGATTGCAAAGTTTTGAGGCAGTGCAATTAGAATTAACATCGGAAATATTGGCGATAAAGACGGAATCCGAACATAGTTCTGCGAACCGAGCATCATCTTTAATATGGTCGAGATATTGGGGCAAACATAATAAATCGAAAGATTTAGAAGTGTTGAAAACCTCGCCATAAGAAATACTCCACGGAAGTATCGTATATATTATAATCGTAAGTAGTCGAAACAGATGATTCATAACTGGCTGATTTATCTGCATAAGTTTGCGTTTTTTCACGGAATATCAAAGGGATATTCTGAGGTCGTCTACACGGAAACAATCAGGTTATCTCTTATTTTTCTTTGGGAAGGGGAGGGAGTCCCAAAGGAGGGAGATTACTTCTCTGGCTTTGCGTTGGTCTGAAAAGTCGAGGATATAGCCCTCCTTAGCGCCCTCGTAAGCGCATCCGGTTTCCGCGTCAGCCATAAGCGACGCGATGCAATCAAGTTTTTTAATGAAAGCGTTGTTATCGCATGCGGTGATAACGCACTTTTCATTTACGTATATAACGTAGTCGCCCATCATCTTGCGGGAGCGGACTTCTCCGAGCGGAGCAAGGACTTCACAAATGAAGTCTATAAATTCAGGTGTACAAGCCATAACGCAAACTTACGAATAATCTGCGAGATATCAAAGGAATACTTCATTAATGGGTGAGGCACCATCTCGACACCTTTAATCGTCTATGCCGTAACGTTTTGCATTAAAGGTTTGGTAATAAGCGGATAAATGTTTAATTTTGCATTCGCAATTTTTAGATTCAAGCTAAAAAATGGAAATAATACGCAAAGTCGATGAGCTTCGGAGCCGCGTGGCGGCAGCGAAAGCCCGGGGTCTCAGTGTGGGTCTCGTGCCTACGATGGGAGCGCTCCATGCAGGGCATGTGTCGCTTATAGAGAGAACCCGCAGCGAAAACGATATCGTTGTGGTCAGCGTTTTCGTAAACCCGACCCAATTCAACAATCCCGAAGATTTAAGAACATATCCGCGCACCGAGGAGGCCGACGTGGAGAAACTTATAGCTGCCGGAGCGGATTTCGCTTTCATTCCCACGGTAGAGGAAGTATATCCTGAACCCGACAACCGCCAGTTCGACCTCGGCCCCGTTGCAGAAGTTATGGAAGGCGCCATGCGTCCGGGACATTTCAACGGCGTGGCACAGGTAGTGAGCAAGCTGTTCGACATGGTGCGCCCCACCCGCGCATATTTCGGCGAAAAAGACTTCCAGCAGATTGCCGTAATACGCCGTATGGTCGAGCTCGAGGGCTTCGACCTCGAAATAGTGCCCTGCCCCATCAAGCGCGAGCCCGACGGCCTGGCAATGAGCAGCCGCAACGTAAGGCTTACACCCGAGCAGCGTCTCGTTGCGCCGGCCATCCACCGTACGCTCGAAAGTTCAGTGGAATGGGCTAAGAATCACGACGTGGAGCATACAAAGCGTTACGTAATTGACGAACTCAACTCGCTCCCCCAGCTTCAGGTGGAGTACTATGAGATTGTCGACGGCAAGACAATGCAACCCGTCAGCTCCTGGTCGGAGACTGCCGAACCCGTGGGATGCGTCACGGTTTACTGCGGCGACGTACGCCTCATTGACAACATTAAATATCCGGCTTCGAGATGATTCTTGAAATTCTGAAATCGAAAATCCACCGCGTCACCGTCACCGAGGCCCGTCTCGACTACATCGGAAGCATTACAATCGACCGCGACCTTATGGATGCCGCGGGTATCTTCCCGGGCGAGCGCGTCTATATCGTAGACAACAACAACGGCGAGCGGTTCGACACCTACGCCATCTGCGGAGAACGCGGCTCGGGGGTTATATGCCTCAACGGCGCTGCTGCGAGAAAAGTTCAGGTAGGCGACGTGATCATCATCATGTCGTACGCCGGCATGACTCCCGAAGAAGCCGAAGGGTTCACCCCGAAGGTGATTTTCCCCGAAACGTCCACTAATAAATTACTTAAATAAGCATGTTTGAAAATCTTAGCGAACGACTTGAGCGAAGCTTCAAAATACTCAAAGGTGAAGGTAAAATCACCGAAATCAACGTAGCCGAAACCCTTAAGGACGTACGTCGCGCACTCCTCGAGGCAGACGTCAACTTCAAGGTGGCGAAACAGTTCACCGACGAGGTAAAAGCGAAGGCTCTCGGACAAAACGTAATCAATGCCGTGAAGCCCGGAGAGCTCATGGTGAAGATTGTCCACGACGAACTCGCGCGCCTGATGGGTGGCGAAGCCGCTCCGCTCAATCTCTCGGGAAACCCGACGGTCATTCTCATGTCGGGTCTGCAGGGTTCCGGTAAGACCACCTTCTCGGGAAAACTCGCCAAGAAACTCAAAAGCGAACAGGGAAAGAGACCGCTCCTCGTAGCAGGCGACGTTTACCGTCCCGCCGCAATCGAACAGCTCAAAGTGCTCGCTTCGCAGATCGACGTTCCCGTCTACACTGAGGAGGGCAACAACAACCCGGTGGAGATTGTGGAGAACGCCGTGAAATACGCCAAAGCGAACCACCTCGACCTCGTGATAGTCGATACCGCCGGCCGCCTTGCGGTCGACGAGCGGATGATGAACGAGATCGTAGCCATAAAGAAGGCAGTCAAGCCTCAGGAAATTCTCTTTGTTGTCGACTCCACGACCGGTCAGGACGCCGTAAACACCGCCAAAGAGTTCAATGACCGCCTCGACTTCGACGGCGTGGTTCTCACCAAACTCGACGGTGACACCCGCGGCGGTGCCGCGCTTTCAATCCGCACCGTTGTGACGAAACCCATCAAGTTCGTTGGTACCGGAGAGAAACTCGATGCGCTCGACGTGTTCCATCCGGCACGTATGGCAGACCGCATCCTCGGCATGGGCGACATTGTGTCGCTCGTTGAACGCGCTCAGAACGCCTACGACGAGAAAGCAGCCCGCGAGCTCCAGCGCAAGATTGCGAAGAATCAGTTCAACTTCAACGACTTCCTCGAGCAGATTCACCAGATAAAGCGCATGGGCAATCTCAAGGATCTCGCCTCGATGATTCCGGGCGTGGGAAAGGCCATAAAGGACATCGACATCGACGACAACGCATTCAAAGGCATCGAGGCTATCATCCAATCCATGACGGCCCAAGAGCGCCTGAACCCTGACATCATAAACAGCAGCCGCAGGCGCCGCATAGCCGCCGGATCGGGCACCGACATCCAGGAGGTGAACCGTCTGCTCAAGCAGTTTGAACAGACCCGCAAGATGATGAAGGCAGTTTCGGGAATAAAAAATCCGCTCTCTATGATGCGCAACATGCGCAACATGCGCCGGTAAAATAATTTTCACAGATACACATACATTTACACAGCAACCGATGACACTGATTGACGGAAAGAAAGTAGCCGACGAAATCAAGAAAGAAATCGCGGCGGAAGTGGAAAAAATGGTAGCCGATGGCAAGCGGCGCCCTCACCTTGCAGCCATCCTCGTGGGGCACGACGGCGGCAGCGAGACATACGTCGCCCACAAAGTGAAGGCATGCGAGGTCTGCGGCTTCAAGTCGACCTTAATCCGCTACGAAGAGGAGGTGACAGAAAAGGAACTCCTCGAAGCCATTGCCCGTCTAAACAACGATCCTGAGGTAGACGGCTTCATAGTGCAGCTCCCCCTGCCCCGCCATATCTCTGAGCAGAAGATAATCGAGGCAATCGACTATCGTAAGGACGTAGACGGCTTCCATCCCATCAACGTCGGAAGAATGTCGATCGGTCTCCCCTGCTTCCTCTCCGCCACCCCGGCAGGCATCATAGAGTTGCTGCGTCGCTACAACATTCCCACCCGTGGTGCTCGATGTGCGGTGCTCGGCCGCAGCAATATCGTCGGCAAACCGGTAGCCTCACTCATGATGCAGAAGGCTGAACCAGGCAACGCCACCGTTACCGTGCTCCACAGCGCCTCCAAAAATCTGAAGGAAATCTGCGCGGAAGCTGACATAATCATCGCCGCGCTCGGCAGCCCCGGATTCGTGACCGCTGACATGGTGAAGCCCGGCGCCGTGATAATCGACGTAGGCACCACCCGCGTGCCCGACGCGACAAAAAAGAGCGGTTTCCGCCTGTCGGGCGACGTTGATTTTGCAAATGTGGCTGAAAAATGCTCATTTATCACGCCCGTACCCGGAGGTGTAGGCCCGATGACAATTGTGTCGCTTATGCGCAACACTCTTCTTGCGGCGCGCCACGAAATCTACAGCTGACGGAAAACAGTGTATCTTCATATTATCCTCCTGTCGGTTATTTCTCTCCTGTTTGGCAACAAAGAGGCAGAGATTGTGTTCGCCGGTGACGCCATGCAGCACCAGCGACAGCTCGACGCTGCCAGAACCGGACGCGATACCTACAGCTACCGAGGATATTACGACGCACTGAAACCTTACATAGAAAGCGCTGACTACGCAGTGGTCAACCTCGAGACTCCCCTGGGGGGCGCTCCTTATTCGGGCTATCCGATGTTCTGCACCCCCGACAGCTACCTGACTGAGCTGACTGATGCGGGATTCGACCTTATGCTTGCAGCCAACAACCATTGCCTCGACCGCCGCGACAAGGGCGTTGTGCGCACAATCTCACAGTTCGAGAAGCAGGGAGTTCCATTCGCGGGAGTCTACCGCAGCACAGCGCACCGCGACAGCATACTTCCTCTTATAAAGGACATCAACGGCTTCAAGGTAGCATTTCTGAACTACACTTACGGCACAAACGGCATATCTAAAACGACACCGATAGTAATAGACTACATAGACCGGGCGAAAATGGCTTCCGACGTGAAGGCAGCGCGCGAGAAAGGAGCAGAAATCGTAACGGTATGCGTCCATTGGGGCGATGAATACCATCTGCTTCCCAACAGCTCGCAGAAGAATCTTGCGCGGTATCTCGAAAGCCTCGGTGTTGACCTGATAATCGGGGGGCACCCCCATGTCATCCAGCCCATGGAGTTAGGAGTCAACCCCTCGACCGGTAAAAACCGCTTTTTAGTGTATTCGCTCGGTAATTTCGTTTCGGCTATGCGCACCACCGATACCCGCGGCGGGGCGCTTGCGCGCGTGAAACTCCGCAGAGATTCCATGGGACGCGCATACGTTGACGACGCGAGCTACCGCCTTGTATTCGTGGAACCGCCTGCAAAATCTGGCGACAACTACAGGGTTATTCCCGCCGAAAGCGACAGTCTCGATCCCCGCTGGCACCCGCAGCGGGCAGCATTCGTCAGAAACGCAGAAAACATCTTCAATTCTAAAAACATAAACGTAAAACGCGACACGACCTCAATCATCGTCAGGAAACCAAAGCTATGAAATTCATACCTTATCTCACCGCATCCGTTCTCGCGGTTCTGTGCAGCTGCTCTTTCTTTGAAAAAGAGGAGACAGCAGACGTATGGGAAAGCCAGAGTACCGAACGTTTTACATCCGCCGACCTTGACGTGTTTGAACTTCACGGCAACGTGCGCAATGCCCGTACAACCACTTATTATAAAGTCGACCTGAGAGACGACAGCCTTACCGTAGACACAAACAAGGTGAACATTTCCGAGACTAAAATCTATTTTGATTCTCTCGGGCATTACGTGAAGCGCAAGGATGAACGCATTGAACGCGACTCTGAAGGCCGTATAGTAAAATGGCGCGACAGCCGCCCGAACATACGCAAGCTCCATGGCGGCTTCCTCCGCGACACACTGACCTACCGCCACGTGTCGGACAACATCATACAAAGCCGCGGGATGGGACAACTCGCGACCACTGTCTACGGAAACGACAAGCGCATCATAGGACAGTACACCGCCCCTCTCTCTGAAGAGAACGGCGGTGACAGAGCCTCGTGTTTCAACATATACCGTGCCGAAGACAGCCGGGGCAACTGGACAGAGCGGCTCACGATATGGGTTACTCAGGGACGCACGTCGGCGCCGCATCTGAGCTACACACTCGACCGCCGCGAAATCATTTATTATTGAACGTACTCATATCCGAGAGCGTTGATCTTGTCGATGACAGCGGCAGGATCAGCCTCACCGCAAACTGTTGCGGTACCTGCCGAAAGGTCTACTTCTACGGAGGTCACACCGGGAATCTGAGCGAGGTTCTTCTCAACGTTGTTCTTGCAATGAACACACATCATTCCTTTGATTTTATAAACGGTTTCCATTTCTTCGTCTGATATATTATGGTTATGTTTTGATTTTCTATTGCGTATAAAAGCATTTACAAGCAATCCTGTAAGGATGACCGAGCATATTGTCTCCCAGATGCTGAACGACATATGGCAGTGGGCGCCCACCATCGGAGCGGACATATCAGGCACGAACCATGAGCGGGGAAGCAGATAGTCGATCAGCACACCGAAGGCAATCGCAGATATAATCACCGACCCGACATAGAGAGTCGTAGCGCGAGTGCCCATAGTCTTTTTAAGGAGAATCACCGAGGCGAAATTTGCCGCAGGGCCAGCCATCAGAAGCACAAATCCCACGCCGGGAGTCAGACCCTTGAGAATGAGGGAAAGGGCAATCGGAATTGAGCCGGTTGCGCAGATATACATGGGAACGGCTACCGCCACCATGACAAGCATGGCCAGAATCGGATAGCGCGACAGGCCGAGGAAGAGCGAATCGGGGACGAAAACAGTGATGACAGCAGCAATCAGCAGTCCGATCACAAGCCATTTGCCTACACTCTGAACCATATCTACAAAACCATAGCGGAGAGCACCGAACAACCGCTTCATAGGCGAAATTTGCTCAGCCGGCTGCGTTTCCGGAGCCGGACAAGCCTGAGATTCCCCTGCAGCTGCGGTTCCGCTGTCGTCACTGAATTTCCCCACGAGCAGTCCGCCGAACAAGGAGCCGGCAAGGGCAGCGACGGGACGCATAACGGCAAAAGCCGGTCCGAGGAGAGAGTAGGTGGCGGCTATGGAGTCGACACCGGTCTGCGGCGTGGCTATAAGAAACGATGTTGAGGCAGCTTTAGAGGCACCACTGCGCCGCAGGGAGACCGCCGTAGGGAGCACGCCGCAGGAGCACAATGGCAACGGGATGCCTATGAGAGCAGCCTTGACTACAGATTTCCACCCCGACCCGGACAGATGGCGCGACATGATGTCGGGCGACACGTAGACGTGCAACAGCCCTGCTATCAGGAAGCCGAGCAGCACGTAGGGCGACATGGCATTGAGAATAGAAAGCAACGAATAGAGCAGATGTTCCATCGCAAACTTCAATAATTATCGGTCGGTGGGCATGTGAAGGTTCTGCGGCAATTTCTTATCCGGAGTCTTTATGCCATCGCGTTCGAGCAGCGCGTCGATAGTAGGATCCTGACCGCGGAAACGGCGATAGAGAACGGCGGGATTTTCCGTGCCTCCTTTCATCAGGATATTGCGGCGGAAAGAATCAGCCTCATCCTTGTTGAAAATTCCTTTCTCGAGGAAAAGCGAGAAAGCGTCGGCATCGAGCACCTCGGCCCATTTATAGCTGTAATAACCTGCGGCATAGCCACCTGCAAAGATGTGCGAGAACTGCGGCGAACACATCAGACCGTCGACAGGCTCAAACATCTCGACCGATTTTCCTGCCTCGCGCTCAAACTTCTCCGCATCATCGACCGGCGCGGTAATGCTGTGCCATGCCATGTCGAGAAACCCGAAGTTGAGCTGACGCAGACAGGCGTAGGCAGCCCCAAACTGCGAGGTTGCCACTATCTTATCCACATATTCCTGAGGAATAGGTTCCCCGGTCTGATAATGACGGGCAAAACCGTCGAGAAATTCTTTTTGAGTAAGGAAGTTCTCGTTGAACTGCGAGGGCAATTCCACAAAGTCGCGGTAAACGTTGGTTCCTGAGAGCGAAGCGTATTTCGTGTCGGCGAGCAGGCCGTGGAGAGCGTGACCAAACTCGTGGAGGAAGGTTTCTACCTCGTAGGGGGTGAGGAGCGACGGCTTCGACTCGGTTGGCTTCGTGAAATTCATGACGATTGACACATGCGGACGCGAGCTCTTGCCGTCGGAGGTATAATATTCGTCCTTGAAACCGGTCATCCAGGCACCGGGACTCTTGCTTTCGCGGGGAAAGAAGTCGGTATAAATCACGCCGAGATAGGAACCGTCGGCATCCTTGACTTCAAACGCCTTAACATCAGGATGATAAACCGGAATAGAATCATTCTGGACGAAGGTCAGACCATAAAGTTTGGTGGCGAGACCGAAAACGCCGTCGATTACATTGTTGAGTTCGAAATACGGACGAAGTTCCTCCTCGTTGTAAGAATATTTAGAATTCTTGAGCTTGTTGGAGTAATAGCTGTAGTCCCAGGGATGAATTTCCACGGGTTTGCCCTCGAGCTTGCTTGCGAAATCGGTGAGTTCGGCAAATTCCTTGAGCTGAGCGGGGCGGTAAGCGTCGCGCAGACGGTTGAGCAACTCATAGACCTTTTCGGGTGTCTGCGCCATGGTGTGGTCAAGAGAATAATCGGCATAAGTATCATAACCGAGCAGGCGTGCGATTTCCAGACGGGTAGCAGCGATGTCCTTGAGAATCTCTACATTGGAGTATTCTCCCTTGGTGTTTCTGCCGTTGTAGAGACGGTAGAACTTCTCACGGAGATCCGGACGCGAAGAATACTTCATGAACGCCATATATACAGGCTGCGCGAGTGTGAAGAGATATTCTCCTTCCCTGCCCTTTTCTTTGGCCGCAAGGGCGGCTGCCTCAACTGAACTTTCGGGCAGACCGGCCAGATCGTCGGCAGTAAGCCAAATCTCGTAGGTGTTGAGTTCCTTCAGCACGTTCTGACCGAAGCGGGTGGTGAGGTCGGAGAGGTGTGCCACAAGTTTGCGGTACCTGTCGCGGTCGGCTCCCTGAAGCAGAGCGCCGCTACGGGCAAAAGAGTCGTAGGTAGTCTGCAGCAACATTGAATCCTCGGGAGTGAGGCTGTAGTCCGCACGCGAGTCATAGACCTGCCGGATGCGGTTCCAAAGGTCTTCATTAAGAGAAATGGAAGTCTGATACTCGGCAAGTTTCGGAGTAAGCCTGAGCGACAGCTCCATCATGCGGTCGTCGCTCAAAGCCGACAGGAGGGGATAGAACACGTTGAGCACGCGGTTAAGTTCCTTGCCGGAATTTTCGAGAGCCACGATCGTATTCTCGAAATCCGGCACGGAGCGCTGCTTCACAATGGCGTCGACATCCTGCAATCCGAGCTTAATACCGCGGTCAACGGCAGGCTCGTAGTCGGCAACCGTTATCTCGTTGAATGGAGTGGTAGAATGAGGAGTTGATGAAAATTCCTGGAAAAACGGATTCTGAGCTTGTGAAATCATTGCTGTAGCTGTTATAATTGAAGCGACTGTTAATCTTTTCATGACGTTTTACAGAGAGGTTGATGAATATGATGTTCCGAGGTTGCGCGCGGCTGCGATAGCACTGTCCGTCACAATGGCACGCAGGGTGCTGTCGGGAAGCACTTTCTCGAATCCGGCAAAGTCGGCATTAATATTACCGAGAAATTTATCCACGTTGAAATCCATCGCGGCTATGGCCGACGCAAAATGATCGACAGCCTTGCGATAGTTTCCGGAAATAAGTTCGAGCAGACCGGCGTTTGAATAATCCATTGCAGAGGGTTCGGAGGCAAGGATTTCGTCGTAGAATCCGCGCGATTTGTCATAATTGCCGAGCGAAAGAGTGCACCAGGCGAGCGGCCTCAGAGTTTTCAGCGACTTACCGCCAAGGAATTCCGCCTTGTAGTACTGAGCCGCGGCTTCTTCGTAGCGGTGCAGCGCGAGATATGAGTGACCCAGGTTGAGAGCCAGCGTGGCATCGTCGGGATTCAGCTCGGATAGCCGCTCATAATAGCCCGCTGCCTGACTGTGGCGTCCGAGACCGCGGCTGCAGGCGGCGAGACGGCGAAGCGTCCACTGGCTTTCACCGTTGAGGAGCTCGCTCTGCTCGTAGAAATCCAGAGCCTCAGCGAGATTTCCGGATGACTGGCGGCAATAGCCCATTTTCTGGAACAACTGCGCGGAAGGGGGCACCATGTACGAAAGCTTGCTGAACACGTCGAAGGCATCGTCGAAATATTTGCGCTTGAAATAGAACTCACCGACCAGACTCAGGGTGTCGGCATCGTCGAAATATTTTGACAGGAGAGGATGCACGGTAAGATTTACCGGCGAGTCGAACGGATTGACAAACTCGTTGCTCCTGCGGAAGAGTTTGAAGAAGCGATAGAGATCTTTTACGAAAGTGTTGGCAAGCGCCTCGCGGGTGGTCTTCACATTCGACTCGGAGGCCGCCATCTGGGCAGTATAACCCGAAATCTGCGAAAGCAGCATAGATCTCTGCGACGAGGGCATCTGCGCAAGTGAAAGTATTACGGAAAACTTGTCGCTGTTGCAAAAGGCCGGACTGGCCGCAATAGCCTGCGAAAGCATCTCTCCTTCCACGCTTTCGCCCACGGCATCCGACACAACGGAATGGGAGGTATGGAAAGGCATAAACCAGTTGGCTATATCGTTGAAAAACGGGAAAGTCTTGAGTTTTCCGAAAGTAGCCATCATAACGTCGGCGCCCTCTTCCTGCATTTCCTGAAGTTCCTTGAGGCGGTCGGCGAGACCTGACTTATTGAAAAGCTCTTCCCACTCGGGGTTTTCTTCGGGCGAAAAAGTTTCGAGCGACTTCAAGTCGGACATAGCTTTTTTCAGGTCGGGGCCGAGTTTCATCATGCGCGGGAGCACCTCATCGTTGAATTCGCGGTTGAGACGCTCGGTATCGCGGGTGCGGATAAACTGCATCAGAAGCATACGCACGTCGGAGATCCACTGCGGTTTCTCTTCGAGAGCTGCAAAACGGTCAGCGAGCGAACCGGAGACCGGGCGCTTGCGGCACTGCCAAAGCGAAAGCATAAGCGCACAGAGAGCGTAGATCTGCAACCGGTCGTCTGCTCCGTAATCGTAGAAATCCATCAGGAGCAGGAGCCGCCTCTTGTCGTAATAGTGAAGCTGGCCGAGGAAGACCGAGGCTATGAGAAGAATCTTGAAATGGTCGGGCAGCGATGCGTCGCCGAAGGCATCGCCTATAGCGGAGTAATCGTCGACAGAAAGCGGATATGACACCCATACACGGTTGAAAACCCGGCGTTCGAGATCTTCCGACTGCCGGCGGAGGGCGTTGAAAGTTTTACCGGGATCTTCGCTCAGAGCCGACAGATTCAGTCTGTCGATAACAGTTTTATAGGAACGTACGAGAGAGGCGACGGAATCGGCGGTCTGCATGCGTTCAAAACGCAAGGTATTGAAATATAGCGTAGGAGCCGCGGCGATTTTCGAAGAGCGCTCAACCCCGACGGCAATATCGCGCACAGAGGCGGTGAGAGACTCCAGCAGTTTCTCACGCGAGGGATCGGCGAAGCCGTCGAGCGCATATTTCGACATCAGGCCATAGTCCTCTCCGATTTTGCGGATGCGGTCGGCTTCCGCTGTCAGTCCGAGTCCGAGCGCTCTGTTGGCAACAAGGTCAATAGCCTCATTGATCCTGCCACGGTTAAGCAAATTGTCTATATCTTGAAGTATGGTTTGGTTCATTGTGCAAAGATACTGAATTTTAGCGAGGGTCTGTTCCTCTGATATTATAATGTGTGCAAAAAGTATGCCAAAATCCGAGCCCATGAAGAGCGGCGGTAAAGACCCGGCAGGAATGAGAACAAAAAAACGGCACAAATGTTAATAACTAAAAACAACGAGGGAAAAATGGCTGACGGTTCATTATGGAAACATAACTGCGTGATGGTGCTCCGCATTGCGGTGATAGTACTGTCGGTGGTGCTGGTGGCGATGATAACCGTCGACACGCTCCACGACATATCTTTCATTGCCGACCGGACATATCTCAACGTGCAATTCTATATCTGCATGGTGTTTCTGGCGGATGTAATAGTGGAATGGATTCTGTCGGCCGACAAACGCAAGTATATCGCAGGCCACATTTTCTTTCTTCTCATTTCCATCCCTTATCTCAATATAATCGACCATTTTCACATCGATCTGCCGTTGGAGTTTCAGTACGTGATACGCTTCATTCCGATGATACGGGCCGCCTACGTCATAGGACTGCTTTCGGGACTGACGAACGCCAACTGGGTACAGTCGATTTTCGCCACTTACATAAGCATACTTCTTATCGTGATTTACTCGGGAAGCCTGATGTTTTACGTGCAGGAGCATTTCGTGAATCCCGATGTATCGTCGTACTGGATGTCGCTATGGTGGACAGTAATGAACATTACGACCGTCGGCTGCTACATCGAACCCATCACGCCTACCGGCAAGGTGCTTAGCGTAATTCTGTCGGGA
>UROS01000060.1 GCA_900549445.1 uncultured Porphyromonadaceae bacterium
CGGTCATTATCTCACCGTAATATTTGAACAGTCCGGGCGCTTCCTGGAGGCGCGCTACGACGAGGCCTACGTAGAGGTGGAATGCCTGGTGGGAGATTTTGCAAGGCGCGGTCTTTGCCTTGGCTTCCTGGTAAATTGTGGGTTCTTTCATAGTAGGATAAGATTAATTTTCCGCAAAGATAATACGGGAAGGGGCGGAGAGCATTGCGATAATGTCGCTTTTTTCAAATCGGGGCGAAAAATTTTTGGACAGGTGAGTTTTTAGGGGGGGACAGGAGTACAGTATAAACAGGAGGTTTTGAGAACAGGAGAGGGATTGGGACAGGAGTACGTGAGAGACAGGAGAATGATTTGGAAACCAGCAATATATGAACTACATGGCAACAGCCGTCGCAACTGCATTTTTCAAAGAGGAGCGCAGGGCACCGAAACTTCAAGTTTTTAAAAAAATCACCCGCCAATGGTTATATTATTTAAATTATTTCGCCGAAAAATGCCAATTTTTACGAAATAAGCACTAACTTTGCGTTTTTAATACCTGAAAAAATAATTTTTCAGAACCCTGAGTAATTGTTACTCCCTGTTCACAGTAATAACCATTCAATCACTCTCTATGCAGAAATTTTTTCTACGCCTTCTGCTGTTGCTGCTCGCGCTGGCTCCGATGCCGGCTCAGGCGGCAGCTACGGCGCCGACAGCTCCCACAAAGGGCGTTGTGCGCGTGAAGCTACAGCCCGAAGCAGCCCGCAAACTGGGCGCGGCACCTCTGCGCAAGGCCCCCGGAGCAAATCTCGCCACCGGAATGACGCCTTTCGACAAGAGCGCCAGATCTATCAAGGCTTTCAGCATCGAACGTATGTTTCCCTACGCTCCGAAGTTTGAAGCCGAGTATCGTAAATTCGGTCTTGACCGATGGTATGAAATCCGCTTCGACGAAACCGTCGACGCCGCCGAGGCGCGCCGCGTAATGCAGCTCACCGCCGGAATTGAAAAGGCGGAAAACATCGTGCCAATGAAGCGCATGGACGGCGGATCCGACAAGGTCCGCGTTCTCGACGGCCCCGTCAAGGCTGCGGCTCAGTCGCCCAGCGGCTTCAACGATCCCCGTCTGCCCCTGCAGTGGCACTATTACAACGACGGCTCAGTTTCCGGCAGCGTGAAGGGTGCGGACATCAACCTCTTCAACGCCTGGAAGACCACTACCGGCAGCCCGGACGTAATCGTGGCCATTATCGACGGCGGCATCGACGTTGACCATGAGGATCTCGCGCAGAATATGCTCGTTAACCTCGCCGAACTCAACGGCACTCCCGGAGTCGACGACGACGGCAACGGCTATGTTGACGACATCTACGGCTATAACTTCGTGACCAACAGCGCAGATATATATCCCCACAACCACGGCACACACGTGGCAGGCACCGTAGCCGCCGTCAACAACAACGGCATCGGCGTAGGCGGTGTGGCCGGCGGCGACGGCACCCCCGGTTCGGGTATCCGCATGTTCTCTGCCCAGGTGTTCGATCCCCGCTCAGGCACCGGAGGCGAAGGCGATTTCGCCAAGGCAATCGTCTACTCAGCCAACCGCGGCGCCTCCATCGCCCAGTGCTCCTGGGGCTGGGATTCCGACGGCTATTACGAGCAGGCAGTGCTCGACGCCATCGACTACTTCACCGAAGCCACCGCAGGCCGCGACAAAATGCTCGGCGGCCTCTGCATCTTCGCCTCGGGCAACCAGGGCGTGACCGGCAACATCTACCCGGCCTGCTACGACAAGGTTCTTGCAGTGGCATCAATGACCAACGACCTCGCTCCCGCAAGCTATTCGAACTACGGCGAGTGGGTAGACGTGATCGCTCCCGGCGGTCTTCTCGACTACGGCGAGGCGGGCGGCGTGCTCTCCACTCTCCCCGACAACAAATACGGCTACATGGAGGGAACCTCGATGGCATGCCCCCACGTTTCGGGCATCGCCGCGCTGATACTTTCGAAATACGGCAACGCCACCTTCCCCGTATCCACACTGCGCACCCAGATCGAGACTTCTGTGCGCGATTTCTACTCGCAGGGCAACAACAGCCGCTACGAGGGCCTTTACGGCTCGGGATATGTTGACGCCGAGCGCGCTCTGCAGATGGGCGACGGCACAGCTCCCGAAGCGGTAAGCGATCTAAAGGCATACGCCTCGCAGGACAACATAACACTGCGCTGGACCATCCCTGCCTCGAGCGACGGCAACGTGAACCAGCACGTGCTCTACTACTCCACCTCCGCCTTCGACGCCTCCTCGCTCGCCTCGGCCAAGAGCGTGGCAATCGACTCCAAGTTCCTCGCCTCGGGCGACCCGATGGAATACGTGCTCGAAGGACTTAACGCAGAAACCACCTATTATCTCGCAATTGCGGCAGTCAACCGCTGGGGCGACGCATCTCCGCTCTCCGAAGTAGTCACCGCCACGACCAACGCCGGCCCGAAGATGACCCTCGACGAGACCACCGACGTTTCCTTCGCCGTTTTGCCTACCTCCATCGGCTCCGCAACATTCTCCATCGGCAACGAAGCCGACGGTCTGCTGCGCTGGTCGTCGTTCCGCCGCACGGTTCCGGTGCGCACCGGTTTCTTCTCTACTCCCCGCCCCCTCAACACCGTTTCGTTCAAGGGCAAGCTCGGCGGCACGAAGATCAAGGCTCACGCCAAGGTCTACACCGACCCGGACACCTATCAGGCATCCGACTACCCCAAATCGCTCGCTTGCTTCGAAGAGGTGGCTGCCTTTATCGGCGTAGAGGACCGCGCTCTGCCCAACTCCATGGCACAGTGGTTCAAGGTCGACGCCGACAAGTATCCCGACGGTTTCAATCTCACCCACATCCGGATTTCCGGTGAAAACGGCACGGACGCCCTGCAGAGCATCCAGATTCTCAAAGGCGAAGGCTCCCTCACCACCGCTTCGATAATTGAGGAATTCCGCCCCGATTTCTTCTACTACGGCGGCGACATGGCGCTCCCCGAGCAGCTCTTCTTCCAGCCCGGCGAATCGTTCTGGATCGCCGTACACTTCAATCCGATCACCGACGAGGTCTACCAGCCTTACCCTCTCGGACTCGCATTCTCCAACGCCGGCGACGTTTCCCACAACTGCTACATGAGCAACGACCTCGGCAAAACCTGGAGCCGCCTCGACGAGGCTCTGAAAGGCTCCCGCTACGAGAGCATGACTTCCGAATACACCTGGGCCATAGATCCCAAGTCGCAGAATCCCGACTGGAGCGAGCTTCTCGTGCTGACTCCCTCTGAAGGCACGGTAGTCAAAGGCGAGACGCAGGAAGTGAAAGTGTCAGCGTCGACCTCGAAGCTCATCAACGGCACGTATAAGTTCAACATAGGCTTCCAGACCAACGAGACAGCTGACAACACCCTCCGTCAGGCGGTGACCATGACTGTCAGCGGCAACAAGGCCGAAATGCAGGTTCCCCGCATAGTCGACTTCGGCTCACTGCTCGTGGGCGAGACCAAGAAACTTACCGTAGAGATCTACAATAAAGGTTACGGCGATTTCAGAGGCAGCCAGTACTCCGCCGGCATCTATTCCGACAAGATTTCCGTAAACTCCGAGAACTTTGCCGGTCCCGACTACGTTTCGGCAGGCTTCCCGGCCCGTGCCAAAGCCACCGTAGAACTGACATATCAGCCCAAGACCGCCGGCGACCACACCGGAACCGTGACGTTCACCGACAAAGACGGCGATACATTCCGCATCACAATGCGCGGTGTAGCCACCGACCCCGCAAAAATTGAGGTGACACCCGCCACCGTCGACGCCGGCGATCTCGACATCGACGCCGATCCCGTGACCATGTCGTTCAAAATCGCAAACAAAGGCCGCTATCCCCTTGAGTTCGTGATGCCGCGCTTCTCCGACCAGACCATCGAAGGCTCGGCCTCGAAAACCCATAAGTTCGGCTACTCCATCCACACCAACATCGGCGAGACTCCCGATTTCGAATACGACAACAATCCCGACCTGATTGCCGCCACCGACCTCACGAAACAGTTCGTCACCGGCACCTACTCCGAACCGATTGACCTCGGCTTCGACTTCCCTTATTTCGGGCAGAAATTCGACAAGGTCTACGTCAACAACCACGGCGGCGTGCAGTTCTCCATCAGCGAGAACCAGTTCTTCCCGCCGCTCACCCCGACCGCCAACGGAGTTCCGGGCACCGGTCTGATCAGCGCCTACGGCCGCGACCTCGTGATGGGTCCCGACTCGAAGGTTGAGTGCGCGCGCCTCGACGGCAAGTTCGTTGTCCGTTACTCCAACGTTCTTGCCCTGGTCTATGACAAGGACTATACTCCGATTTCGTTCCATCTCACCCTCTCGGGCAACGGCGACGTGGAGATTTTCTTCGACAGTTATGATCCCTTCATGGTATTCCAGAGCGGCACAGGCCTCTTCGTGGGTCTCTGCGATCCCTCCGACGAGGATCCCATCGTCTACACCTCGGCCGACATCACCAATCCCTACGCCGAAGAGCAGACCCCCGAGATGCTCCGCTATACTCAGGTGACCTCCGGTTCGGCATTCCGCTTCGAGGCTCCCAAGCCCAACTTCATCCGTGCCGTCGAGCCTGCCTACGGTCTCCTGAACCCCGGTGAGGAAGTCAACGTCAACGCCACGCTCAAGGCTGACGACACGATGTTTGCCGGTGCTTCGTTCAACAATCTCGTAATTCTCAGCAACGACCCGCAGCAGGGAACCTCGTTTGTGCGCTTCGACGCCAACATCACCGGCGAGTCGCTCAAGCCCGAGCTTTCGGTGCCCGAAACCATGGATTTCGGCAAAGTGTTCCGCACCTCCGACACCCGCGTGGCTCTCTCGGTGAAGAACACCGGTTCGGCCGACCTCCAGCTCACTTCCGCCACCTCGAAAAACGGCGTCTACACCGTTTCGACCGAGCTTCCCGTAACCGTGGCTCCCGGCATGTCGAAAGATGTGATTGTGGTCGTGCCCACCGCCGCATCGCAGGATCTCTCCGACGTAGTTGAGGTAGTCACTTCCGCCGGCAGCGCCGAGACCACTGTGAAAGGCACCGTGATAGGCGTTCCTGCCGCAACTCTCTCCTACGAGAGCATCGAGGAGACCACCGCGAGCGGCACCGCCGTTGACTGCCCGCTCACCGTCACCAACAACGGCAACGAGCCTCTCAGGTATTCCGTAACTCCCGACCCGATGTTTGCCCTCACCATCCCGCAGGGCGGCGAGTCGTCGGTAAGCTACAGCTACACCTCTTCGGTCGACGACGGGAGCATTCCGAAAGACTGGATAGACATCACTCAGGAAGAGGGCGTGCTCCACAACGATCTCCCCTACTACATGGAACACGACTACATTGAGGTAGAGCTTCCGTTCGCCTTCCCCTTCTACGGCAAGACCTACACGAAGATGTATGTCTACAACACCGGCTTCGTTTCCTTCACCAAGCGCAACGACGACAAGATCTGGCCCGAGCCCCCTGCCAGTTTCCCCGGCGGAACGCTCTACACCAACATCATCGCTCCCTTCTGGGGTCTCCACTCGATGGACGAGACCCGCACCGCCGGTACGTACTATAAAGCGTATGCCGACAAGGCCGTGGTTTCATTTATCGAATACGGCAACTCGATGAACGTTGGTGTGAACTTCCAGCTCATACTCAACCCCGACGGCTCTTTCCGCTTCCAGTACTCTCCCAAAGATGAAGTATCCATAATCTTCGACACCTACGGTTTAGCCGGAGTGCTCAACGAAGCAGGAACCGACGGCTTCGTCATTCCCGAGCGCTACATCCAGTTCGGACAGTCAGTCTACTTCTCACCCGTAACCGAGCGCACGCTTGCTCCCGGTGAGAGCGAGACAGTCGGAGTAAGCCTCCTCGCCGACAAGATGGCCGGTCTTTATGAAACCACGATGACCGTCAACACCAACGTTCCCTCGCGTGAGCGTATCGAAATTCCCGTTTCGCTCACCGTCACCGGCGAAGCCGCTCCCGCATGGCCGGAAGACATGGCCGTTGAACACGTGATGGGCTTCGTTGAGACCGCCAATCCCGGCCCGATGGGCATGATGGGCGCCATGTACGAGGTGGAATTCCAGGTTAAGAACGAAGGCACCGCTCCATTCTACATCATGAACATCGTGAACGGCGGTCCGGGCAACACCTACTACGACGAATGGTTCGACGAGGAAGTGACCGAGCCGTTCTTCCCGCTCATGTGCACTGAAGATCCATCCGACATGATGTCGTGGATGCCATATCAGACCGGCATGCCCTTCGAGGTCGGCTCAAAACCCGTTTATTTCGACGTGCCCATGATGAACTATGAGCTCGCCATGACCCCAGGCGTATACGAAGTGCCCCTCACTTTCTACTACATGACCTCGATGGATTCCGACGAACTCCTTGAGAAGGTAGTGACCGTGAAGTTCACCGTAACTCCGCCTCCGGCAATGGAGCTCGACCGCCAGGAGATCAACGTAGTGGCTCCGACCGACGACTATACGACCGACGAAGTTCTCACCATTTCAAACGAATACGGTGACTATAAGCTCGAATATGAACTCCGCCTCGATCCGACAGGCGTAGGCGAGGAAGCTCCCAACCCCGGCGGTGACCCCGGAATCGACCCGCTCGCCCTCTCGAAGGCGCGCAGCCTTGCTCCCGCTTCATTCGTGAAGCCCGATTCGCTCGCCGCTGCCCGTATGAAGAGCGTAATCCGTCCGTTCGACGTCGGCACCACCACCAATTCCCTCGACCAGCCTCAGGATATGGATCTGCTCCGCACTCTCTACTATCCTTCCGTGGCAAACAGCAATGTATATAATTACGGAACCGGCAACAAGACCGAGGCTTTCATTGGCGCCACCTACTTCGTTGCTCCCGAAGGCGGATTCAATATCTCCCACATCTACGTGCCGCTGTTATCCGGCGAACTCACCCATCCCGAGCTCAAGATTGAGATTGTGAAGGGCGATTCGCCTGCCGGCGATCAGATTCTCGGCTCCGCCCACGTAATGTTCGAGGTAGAGCCCTCGCCCTACACCCTCTTCTATACGATTCCGCTCAACAAACCGGTATTCGTCGACAGCGGCGAGGACTTCTTTGTCCGCATCACCTACCCCGTCGGAGTTGAAACTCCCGCGTTGCTCGTTCCCAAGCAGGATGCCGTGAAGGAAGCCGTATATGCCGCCTACATTGAAGGCATAGGTTACAACGATATCGCAATGGGACTTGCAGATCAGCTCGGTTCGGTCGGATGGGCTGTCTCGTGTATCGAAACCTCCGTGGGCGAACCCTGGGTATCGCTGCCCGAAGGTCAGCCCCTGAAGGGCACCGTGGAAGCCGGCGAAAAGGCTGAGGTGAAAGTTCACTTCAGCGCCGCTTCAGCTCCTCTCGAGAAAGGCAACAGGGCCGTGCTCGTAATCAAATCGAACGACCCGAACATGCCTGTCTATAATCTGCCTCTGACACTCGACCGCAACGGCACTCCCGTAATCTCCACCGAAAGCAATATCCATCTTGCCAAGGAAGGTGAGACATCCGAACTCGTGTTTACCGTTTCGGATCCCGATGGCGACGACATGCAGATTCTCTTCGACGATCCCGCCGGAATCTCTAAGGTGAAGGCCGTTGAACCCGACGCCGCCGACACTGACGCCGAAGTTTCTTACAACGAGGAACTCAACGTCTACACCCTCATCGGAATCAAGGGCGCAGTGACAGTCAAAGTCGAGGTCGCTCCCGAATTCGGTCAGGCTTCCGACGACATATACCCGCTCATGCTATCCGCAGCCGACCGCCAGCGCCACGCCACGAGCCTTACGGTGAACTGCGTGGTCGAGCACGTGAACCGTGCGCCCGCCGCAGCCGAAGAATCTAAGAAGATAGTGCTCACCAAGGGCTCCGCCTCGGAAGTCGTGAACTTCGCAGATCTCTTCACCGACGCTGATTCAGACCCGCTCACCTATAAGTTCGAGATGGCGGAAAGCAATGTCGCAACCGCCTTCACAACCAAGGACGGTGTGATCTTCTACGGCGACAACACCGGCAGCGCAACCGCTACCGTCACCGCAACCGACCCCTCGGGCGCTACCGCGGTCTGCCGCCTCGAAATCTCCGTTGAAGAGCAGTCGGGCATCAGCAACATCGGTGCCGACGCCAGAGGACTTGTTCGCGTGATGCCGAACCCTGTGGAGAATGACCTCAACGCCGTTTGCTCGTTCATGGCATCCGACGTCCGCTTCACCCTCTACGACGCTTCGGGCCGCACTGTTGCGACAAAGACCTGTCCGGTTGCCAACGGAACCACCGTTGTCATCCCCATGACCTCGTGTCCCGCCGGAGTCTACATCCTTACCGTAGAATCCTCCGAAGTCAACGCTTCGATACCTGTAATTAAGAAGTAAACATACTCTTAATATTCTGAAAAGCAGGCCGCACCACGGTGGTGCGGCCTGCTTCTTGTTTATTACAAGGGGAATAAAATGTGGTTCCTTCCTCCTTAGCGGCGTTCGAAGAAGTCTTCGGAGGTGAAAAACCTTACTATTCCGAACGACAGGGCGGCAGTAAGCGTAATCGGCAGCACGAGCGTATACGAGGCCGTAATCTCCAGTACGAGGAATATAGCCATCAGCGGTGCTCGGATGGCTCCAGCCATCACTCCCGCCATCCCCATTAGAGCCATAGGGCCAGGCGGCAGACTGAGGCCGATGAGATTGTTTGCTACGGTTGCAAAAAGCAATCCCGCCACGCTCCCGGCAAAGAGCGTAGGGGCAAAATCTCCCGCCACGCCTCCGGTATTTGTGGCCGAAGTGGCCGCACACTTCACCAGCAGTATGCCGGCCGCCACAACAGCGATTCCCCACGCTGAATCGGTAATGCCGAACAGTGCTCCCGAAAGAATCTGCGAGCCGTGACCGTTGATAATCTTGTCTATTATCCCGTAGCCCTCGCCGTAAAGAGCCGGAAAAAGAAACAGGCACACGCCGAGGCCCGCACCAGCCGCCAATGACCTTACCAACGGGTGCCGCATCTTATCAAGCCATGTCTCTACCTTTTTCATTATATAGCTGTAATACAGCGAATAGAAGCCGCAGAATATACCCAGTATCAAGGCATCTATAATCAATGTGGTGTTGAGTGTGGCCGAAGAAGCGAATGCAAGGTCAATAGTGAATCCCGACAGCGAGTAGGCGGTCAGCGCCGAAGTCAGGCATGCCACTAACAGCGCTATCACCCCGGAAACAGTAAGCGGAAGCCGCATCACCTCGATAGTAAACAGCATCCCGCCTATCGGGGCCTTGAATATGCCGGCAATGCCCGCACCCGCACCCGCGCCCGCGAGAATCATGACCATCTGCGGCGACATCCGCCATGCCTGACCGATGTTGCTTCCTATGCCCGCTCCTGTGGCTGCGATAGGCCCCTCGGAGCCTGCTGATCCGCCGAATCCGAGAGTGAAGGTGCTCGCTATGAAAGGCGAGAAGCACCAGTAGCCTCCGAGTTTATAATCGCCCCCCCTGAATATTTTTATTATCCGGCTTATGCCGTGGTTTATCTGGCGTCCCAAAACATATTTCTGAAACACACCTGCGAGAAAAAGTCCCGCAACAGGTATAAGCAGAAACCACCAGTCGGATCCCGACTCATGGAAACTCGTTGTGAGAAACCGCGAGACGATTCCGATTACCCTTTTGAGCAGAAAAGCAATGACGCCGGTAAGCAATCCTGTTGCAAAGGCGAGTATGAACATCAGCGGTGTCTCGCCGACACTGCCGCGCACCTTTTCAATCAAAGAGCCTGCTTTTGCTTTTATCGCCTCGTAGACAGATGTCATTTCGTGATTAGTCCGGACTTTGACCGGCCATAACCTAAAAACAAACTTCCGCCGAAATGAGTTCAGGCACTGAAAAAGACTCTATAAATCCGGAATATCCACCTCTATGCGCATTACCTCCTTGCCCGACGCTATCGTATTGTCGATTCTGAAATCGGCGAGGGCGTTGTAGATTTTCAATATATCTCTGCCGTAGGTATTGTTCATTGCCCATTTGCCCGACAGAGCCTCCCATGTCGGAGCGCAGCCGCGGCTCACCAGACCGAAGCGCGGGTCGAGAATTGTCTCCCCCTCCGGAATATCCGAGTCGGTAGCGTATGCATAAAGATGCTGGATCATAGCGGTGACTCCCTCACGGATGCTGCCGAAACTGCACCCGCGGTGTCCCCGTTTCCTCACGCCCAGACCGCAATAGTTATGGTCGGCAGCGCGCATTGCCGTCCCGTTGTCGAAACGGAACCAGCCGGTCTCTATAATGGCCTGGCACATTGCTATGTCGCCCCGAATTCCGTAGAGTGAGCCGATTTCATAAAAGGCTTCGGCAGTTTCTCTCGGGAAATCGCGGTTGTGGCGGTAAACGAACTGCCACATCTGTTCCGGGCCGACCATAGGCGTCCCTTCTATGGGAGTCTCGCACAGTAGCGCCGGCGCGGACAACAGAAACAAAAGCAGACAGAGAAGTTTTTTCGTCATATTACTGGGTCTGCAAAGGTAAAAAATCATATCATTACAACAAAATATGTACTCTGTCTGATTTATTATTTAACACTTTAACTCAGCTTTTTCCAAAGGAAAACGACATTATCGCAACGCTTTCCAGGTATTCCTGTATTATCTTTGCAGAAAATTCATATATTATTCATATTTTTGCAAGTAATGAAATATATTTTTCTTATGAAAATGAAAACACCGCAAATCCCTGTCAGGGTCTTTCTCACATTATGCCTGTCGTTATTTTTCTCCGCGGCTCCGCTTCTTAGGGCACAAAACTCCGGAAAGACGCTAACGGTCAGTTTCGCCGACAACTCAAAGCTATATGTTACCGTTTCCGATGACCTTATCCTGAGTTTCGATGGCAGGCAAATGGAAATCAGAAAGGAAAATGAAAACCCGCAGACATATCAGATCAGCGACGTAAGAAGTTTTGCCTATAACAATACAGAAAGCTCGGTATCCGCTCCCGGCCGCGATGATTCCGAACCGGTTGTGAATTTCGGAGCGGAGGGAATATCCATCTCTTTTTCCGGACAACATTCATACCGCCTGATCAGCATCGACGGTACCGTTCTGCAGCAACAGAATTTCAGCGACTCATGCTTAATTGATGCCGGATCACTTTACGCCGGCGGCACAGCCATATTGCAGATCGACGGTAACAAATCACTAAAATTCATTAAGTAAATGAACAGAATTTTCCTCTCTATATTAACGGCCGCAGCCGGCGTCCTCTCCTCATATTCCTCCGACCCTCAGATGTTCATATACCGCAACGACAACGGTTTCAACGCCACGCATCTCAGCGCAGGAGTTACGGTTACCCACTCTGTCTCCGACAATCCGACGATGCGTCTGCTCGACGAAGACGGTCAGGAGACCCTTATACCCGTTTCAGCCATAGATTCCTGCGTGATACGCCTTACCGACATCCCCACCCTCCGTTTCACCTTACCCGGCTATCCCGAGGCCGACGGCGTCTGGAGCAAGACTGACTACGTGGATGCAATCCTTGATATCGAAGGCAACGGATACTGCGAGGATGCCGAAGATCTGACTCTGTCGCTGCGCGGACGCGGAAATTCAACGTGGGGAATGGCAAAAAAGCCGATGCGTATGAAATTCGCGAAGAAAGTGTCGCTTTTCGGCCTTGCTAAACAAAAAAACTACGTGCTCCTCGCAAACTATATCGACGATTCCCTGATGAAAAACGCAATCGGACTATGGCTTGCACGACGTCTCGGAGTTCCTTATGCCAACCACACCGTTCCCGTCAACGTGGTAATCAACGGCCGTCACCGTGGCTCCTACCTCCTTACAGAGAAAGTAGGCATCAACGCCGGCAGTGTCGACATCGACGAAGAGTCGGGCATTCTTTTTGAACTGAGCGTTGAATATGACGAACCTTACAAATTCCGCTCCGAACTCTGGAATCTTCCGGTAATGGTGAAAGATCCCGACTTCGGCGAACTTGCCGAAGATAATCCCGAAGGTCCTGCGCCGGACGAGAGACTCGGACTGTGGCAGGCCGACTTCAATTATGCGACGCGCCTTGCCAACGGAGCAAAAGGTTCGGAAGCGTTCGACCTCAACAGCTTTGCGCGGGGTATTCTCCTTTATCAGATTTGCCTTAACAGTGAAATAGGATTTCCCAAAAGCTTCTACATCCACAAAGAACGCATGGGAAAAGAATCCCTTTACAAATTCGGACCGGCCTGGGATTTCGACGTCACGTTTGATTTTCCGCAATTAAAAGACGACGGCAACTATGAGGCTCGGAAGCCTCAGAACGGATTGTGGCTCAACCCGCTGCTTGAGGCCATAACCAACGACCCGCGCTACCTCCCCCTTTACAGAACACTTCTTGAAAAGTTTGCCGACGAAGATCTGCCCGAACTTCTCAAGTTTATACGCGAATATGCAGCCGAAATAGAGCCGAGCGCAAAAATGGATGCCGTAGTCTGGCCCGAAACGTACTCTGCCAACTGGTATCTGCGCCGTCCGGCCTCCGATGTCAGACAACGGGCCGAGCAGCTATGCCAGTGGATAACCGACCGAATCGACTATCTTCTCGAAGAGGCAGATAAGAGGTTGTTTAATAACAAATGTGAAGCCGGAGTGGATGGATTTTTGCGCTA
>UROS01000061.1 GCA_900549445.1 uncultured Porphyromonadaceae bacterium
CGGAAAATGGCATAGCTGCTCGACCCGTCGAGCGAGTGCGGGTCGGAACTGATATGATTGTAGTATTTTTTACTTCCGGAACGGGTGTCGTAGGTTATCACGCCGCGGGCGTAAGTGCCGATCCAAAGGGTGCTCCCGTCTATTCCCAAGGCGGCTATATTCTGTACCGGCGAACCGTCGGGAAGCGTGATGGGAATAGTTGTGAAACTATTGTCGCGGGGATTGAGGCGCGTAAGACCGCCGTCTTCGCTGGCTATGAAGATATTCCCGTCGGTGTCTTCGCACAGCCGCGAAATGAGGTTGCCGCTTACGGAGTTTCTGTATTTGGAATGGCGGAATTTTTCGAAATTCTTAAGTTCGGGAGGCATATAGTTGACCCCGCCGAAGAAGGTGCCGATCCAGGTGCCTCCCTCCCTGTCGCGAAAGATGGGGTATACGTAGCGGTCTGATATCGACGACGGGTCAAGTTCGTCCTGCCGGAAGGTGGTGAATCGGGCCGACGGGAGGTTAAGCACGGTCAGGCCGGCGTCGGAACCGATTAAAATGTCGGTTTCCGAATGGCGGGTCATGCTATGGATATGGTTCAGGCCGGGGGAAGAGGACGCGGCGTCCACATAGCTGCCTTTGCCGCTCAGAGAGTCGAATTTTATAAGCCGGCCGTTCCATAGTCCGAGAAGCAGGTTCTGGTTGTCGGCCTGAAGGAGAGTATATGAAGGGGTGCTGACCTTTTCACCGCCTACAGTTACTGCAAACGGCCGGAATTCGCCCGACGAGCGGTTGAATGAATAAAGCGTTTCGGTTCCCGTGTTGCTTTGAACCCAGATGCCGTTCGAGGAATCTATGAATATGTTGCCTATGTAGTTATTGCATAGCGGGAAGTCGAAGTGAGTGACCTCGCCGGTCGCTTTTTTGATTTCGAAAACGCCTTTGTCTTCCATCGAGATCCAAAGATTCCCTTCCCGGTCGGATTTTATGTTTATGACAGGTGCGTGCTGCTGGATACCGTTTATGTCGAGACCGTTGTAGTCGAAGCGGTCGAGGCGCAGATTGTAGGTGTAAAGCCCTATGTCGGTACCGGCATACAGACCGTCGGGCGCGGTATGGAGCGAGCGGATAAAGTTTTCTTCCACGCATCCGTCAGTCGGGCAGGATAGCGCGTAAAGTTTGTAGCTGCGGCCGTCGAAACGCACCAGTCCGCCGTCGGTGGCGAACCATATGAAGCCGCGCGCGTCCTGAACGATGTCTCTGACGCAGTTCGAGGGCATACCCGATCTTACCTGATAGTGGTGGAATTGCAGGGCTGATTCCGCTGCTTCACCTGCTGCCGGCCCCAGCAGGAGCGCCGCAATGGCGATTATGATATTTTTAAGGTTACGATACAGCACTTGTTGTGATTTTTTACAAAGATAAGGCTTTTTTCATAAAGAGTATGTATGGATTTGACATACGAAATGTTAATTTCTCAGGTCAGATCCATACATACATCAACGCTGAATAACAATTTTGACGTTGAGATTTGTTGCGTTGAACATTCTTTTCAGATTACCTCGGTGCCGGAGAGGCGGATGCTGTAGGGCCACTGGGCGTCGCCCGGATTGTCGGGGCCGTCCACGTTGCGCCAGTGCTCCGCGGGTGCTCCCATCACCACAAGCCAGAGATGGGACAATTCTTTGCCCGGACGGAATCTGAGTTTGCCTTTGTTCGCTTTTCCTACGGGGCTGTAGATGGAATTGCCGTCCTTGTCGACCGCCACGAAGCAGTAGCGCCAGCCGGCTTTGTCGGGGTTGAGAGAACAGAACCCTTCGCGCCCTGCCTCACCGCGGAAATCTACCGAAACGGTTTTACCGGTTTCGGGCACGGCGAGTTGAAAGGCGTTGAAACCGTAATTCTCGGGGCAGTTTTCAGCAGTCGGACGCAAGCGGTTGTCGGCACCCTTTTCGAGTTCGGTGTGCCATTGGTTGGCGTATTTGCGCGAATGTTCCCTTACGCGGTCGATGTCCCAGTTTATGAAACGACGCTGGGCCTCGATCATTTCGTCGTTGAACTGCTCCTGGGTGAGTCCGTTGAGGCGCTTGTAGGTCATTACGGGGTCTTCGCCGATTTTGCCCTGACGGAAAAGTTCGGCTATGAAGCCGGGGCCATGACGTTCGCCCCAGATTTCGAGCACGTAGGGCGAATGGTAGATGTTGTCTATATGGAGAAACGCTTTGTGGGTGAGATCCTGATAGGCTTTCAGATGATAGTTTTCGTCTGTCTGCCAGTCGGGGTTCACTTGCCAGAGCATCCACTGCGATGCCATTTCGTAGAATCCGGAGCCGCCCCATGCCACACCCTCGCCGTCGGCGGTGATCTGAAGCTGGAATGAATGGCCGAGTTCATGGGCTATGCAGTTGAGCGCCTTGTCCTGCACGCGGTTCGGGGCAATCCAGAGCGCGCCTATCTGGGAGTCATAGTCGCCGCCGTAGGCAGTGCCTTCGAGCGAGTAGTCGAGCATCACCATCATGCGCCAGCGGTCGGCTTTGGTGCCGGGCTTTACCCATTTCAGGTCGTTGTAATAAAAATCGTAGAACTGCTCGAGTTTCGCCAGAAGGTTGGGGAGGTCGACTTTCATATTGTGGCCGTCGAGGTCGGGAGCCTCGGCGAGATTCGGGCCGAATTCCTTAGACCAGAAAAGGGCTATGTTTTCCGTAAGTGCCATCCGCTTGAAACTCCATTTGCTCTCCGGGTCGTTGAGATCCATCGAGCGGAGGTCGTTGGGGATGTAGATAGCCTTGCCTTTGTGCTCCACAACCGGATATTGAGGAACAGCGGGATACGCTTCGTCCTCGTTCAGCCGGATTTCTTGGGCGAAAGGGTCGTCAGCGAAAGCGGTGAGCGCGCTTACGAGCACAAGCGGTGTTATGAGATATTTCAGCATATCAGTCGGGATAATTCTTTATGACAGTGTCGAGATACGTTTTGCGTGCGGTAAGCCAGCTTTCCATCCGGCGGATTTCGGTGCCGAATTTCTTGTCGATGGGCCAGCGGTCGGCGTCGCGCTGCCATGCGGCTGTGTTGGCATTGTAATATTTCAGGCTTGTAGCCCATGCCTGCTCTATAAGAGAGGATGTTTCGATCCAGCGTGCTTTGTATTCCTTTACGAATCCGGGAATTTTGAACAGGTCGGAGAAGAATCCGGGCACCCGGTATTGCGTTCCGGCGTGGGTGGCGGGCGAAGTGCCCATAACGAGTTCGCGGCTGCTGGTGAAGAATGTGTGGCCGGTATACATCTGCCCCCAGTCGAAATCGAAACCTGCGTCGAAGTCCCAGAGCGGCCCCATAGCCCATTTTCCACCAACATCCTTGTGCATGTACATGGAACGGGGAGCGTCGAGTTCAACGTTGTAGACGAACTCCTGGATTATCAGGAAGTCGATCATTGTTTTCACGTCGAGGTTCGCTTTTATTGCGTCGTAGTCGAGCGCGCTGACGGCACGCTCAAGCACGGCGAGTTCGGCTGCGGCGGTTTCGAGACCCGCCTTACCGAGGTCTTCGGGGTTCTTGACACAAACAGGCATGCGGTAGACAGTCGACCAGAAATTGTCGGTGGCCTCGGGCGCGAGTTCCGGGCCGTCGTCGCGGTCAAGCTGTATGAGATAACCCGCTTTTTCGTCGACGGCAACGCGGTTTTCGTTCTGCTGCACCTGTTCGGTGAGGTGATACAGACCCACGGGGTCACCGTTGAGCGTCAGTTCGACGTAGCGGTTGTGGTTTGTGTACGGCATGCCGCAAAGCTGTGCCCATTCGAACACGAAAGCGTTCATCAGGTCTGTGGGATCGCGGTACTCCGCGAGGAGCACCCAGCTCTTCGCTTTTGCAAGTCCCATAAAGGTCTGCTTCTTGTCGAATTTGATCCGGTACGGTTTCTTGTCGTACCAGAGCCAGGAAGAATTACCGCGGCCGCGGACACCTGCAGTGGCGTCGGTGAAGTTCCACTCTTCGTTGGAGTGGGTGAGTGAAATCTTACAGCCGACGTAATCTTCCTTCGACGTGATGGCAGCGCCGCCATCCGTGACGATGGAAAGCTGACCGGCTATGAACTCGGGAGTGAATGTCGGCTCTGGCTCGGGTTCAGGTTCGGGTTCGGGGTCGACAGGATTTTCCGGCTCAACGGGCTTCGGCGGGTCAACAGGCTGCGGGTCGTCGGAACCGCACGAAAATGCAAGCAGGGCGCAGGCAGCTATGAGTGAGCAGATATGAAATCGTGAGAATGACATTTCGTTCTGATGTAAAAAGGAGAGACACTCCCGAGAGTGCGGGAATGTCTCTCCAGATAAGAGTGGGAATTACTTAAAGTGGTAAGTAATCGTGAATTTCAGAGTTTTGGTGACATTGCCGTTGGTGTAGACGAATACGGGACGCATAACTCTCGTTTCGCCGGGCTGACCGGCGGCGTCGCCGAGTTTGCCGAGGTCTACAATCGCACCGTTGATTTCGTAGTAGACAACCTGTCCGCCGCCCCAGTTGACGGCATCGCCGTCGGCGTTGAGCCAGTAACCTACATTGGCGGTAGGAATGTCGTAGAGAGTGCCGTCTGACTGCTCGTTGAACACCACAATCTTGCCGTCGATGGCGGAGACTTTGGTACCGTTGATCGGTTGTTCGATATTCTCGGCGAGTTCGTCGGCGGTCATTCCGAAGAATTCGAGAATGGCGTCCTCACGGAGGTCGAGGTTTGCTGCTATCCAATCACCGTTATCAGCTTTGACGGTGAGGTCGAAGGTTCCGAGGAGGGTATTGTCGTCAACTTTGGAGAATTCAGGTTCGATGGGATCCTCATAGAGCGAGAGGTCGGTGCCGTTGAGTTTGATCATATAGGGGAACTGCGGGTCGTTTGACTCAACTTCGTCCCATCCGTGCGACATATAGACTTCGGGAGAACCCTGGACAACGAGGTAGAGGAGTTCGGTGCCTGCGGGAACGTTGAAAGAGAGGTTGCCCTTTGATGCCTTACCCACGGAGCTGTAGGTGCGGGTGTTGCCCTTCAGGGCTACGAAGCCGTAGCGCCATCCCATGTTCTCGGCACCGCCTACGGTATTGTAAGTGGTGGTCTGACCTTTCACAACACCGTCGCCGTCGACCATGTTGCCTTTGTCTTTCTTGGCGAGGGGAGCGCCGTAAGCGAGACCGGTGAAGTCAACCGAAACCGTGCCGCCGTTCTGGGGGACATCGAGCTGGATTACGTTGAAGCCGGTAGCTCCGGGGCAGTTGCCGTAGCTGATCTGATAGTTTTCGCCGTTGCGGTAGAAGGTGGCGTTGTAGCGGCCCTGATATCCGTCGGCATATTCGCGGACACCTGCGATGTCGTAGGTTGCCATGCGCACTGCATAATCGAAGAGTTCTTCGCGGGTTGTTGCATAGTTGCCGCCGTTGTAGAGGCGGGTATAGGCGCTGATGGCGTCCTCGGGCGCAACAGATTCTGTCCAGATTCTGCCGTATGCATCCACGCCGTGCTTCTCAACCCAGTAAGACTGGAGCCAGTAGCTTGCGTAGCGCTGCCATTCGTGGTGGAAGTGACGGTGGCAGTTGTTGAGCCATACCTGATAGTTGTAGCTTTCGAACTGCTCGCGGGGATAATCGCGCTGAGCCTGCCACTGCGCGCACTGTTCCCAGTATGCGCAGCCGCCGTTTCCGCCGCCGTCGGGTCCTACGAAACCATAGCGGAAGCCGCTCTGCTTGTCGTCGGTGGCACCCTGGCACTGCACGCGGTCAGCATAGGTCTGATACTGGAAAGAGTGGCCGATTTCGTGAGCGATGGTGGAGCCGACCGGCTGACAGGTCGAGGGATTCACCCAGAGGGCGCCGATCTTGTCGTCGTAGCCGGAACCGGTTGCGAGCCATTCGTCCTGATAGATCAGGTAAATCTGCATCTTGTAGTTATCGAGCATCGACTTGCCCTGTCCGAGGGTAGCCATTTTCAGTTTGTTGACGTTGGTGTCGAAGAACTGCTCAGCCTTTGCGAGGAGATCGTCGATGTCGACACGCATTGCTGCGGGAACGCTCTCGGCATTGGGGTCTGCGCCGAATTCAGGCGACCAGAACACGAAGAAGTGTTCCGACTGCTTCATGCGGTGCCAGCTGTAGTAGCTGTCCTGACGGAGCATGAATTCCGCGCCTTTCTCAAAGTGTTCGTTCCAGGTAGAGGGACAGGTGTACTTGTCGTAGTTGGCGATGTCAGCGGGGTTGAGCATCACCACCTTGTATTCCTGAGCGATGGTGATGGTTGTGGTTCCGCCCTTGTCGGTTGAGATTACGAGCTTGCAGATACGGGTATTCTCCATATCTTCGTTGGCGCTGAGGTTCACTGTTACGGTGAAATCCTCTGCAACCTTGTCCTTAGTTCCGGGATAGCCGGGGGTGGTACAGATGCCCTTGTCGGGGGTGACGGTAGCCCAGGTGCAGGTTTCGCCGTCCTCGTTGAGTACGACGGCTGTCCAGTCCATATCGCACTTGAAGGTGACGCTGAGAGCCGTGGGGTCGGCGCTGACGGTGTAGTCGGCCGCGTCGGCGCCCACCTCGCCCTCGTAGCGGGGATTGTAATCGGGACGTGTAGCCGACATATCATCGTCGCTGCAGGCGGTGAAGCCGAACATCAGTCCTCCGACAACTGCCATGGAAGCAATCCCGCGGAGAGAAGATTTGATATAATGTTTCATTGTCTTCGTTGGTTAAAATGATGGATGTTTTATTCACACACGAGCTTAACGATGAAGGTGAGAGCCTTCTTGGCATCGCTGCGGGGAACGAGCACGAAGGAGGCATTGACTTCCTCGCCGGAAGCGACACCGGGAGCGCGGCCGATGTTCATGATACCGCCGTTGGTGGCATAATCTTCGGTTTCATCGTCCCAGGGAGCGAGTTCCACGAAGTGGTGGAAGCCGTCGGCGCCCCAGGTGGTGACATTATTCGAAGCATCAGCCCAGTAGCCGAGACCGTTGGCTGTATATTGGCCGTCGCCGCCGAAGCGGTTGCCGGAACCGTCGAGGAGGTACATTATGTACTTGTTGCCGCCGCCGGTGTCGAGATCCTTAGCGAAACCGGTAAGGTCTGTAACTCCGAGAGCGTATTCGATGTTTTCGGCATAGTCGGCGAAGTTGATGGAGTATGCACTGTAGTCGCCGGTCGGAATGGTGCCTGTAACCTCGACCATCGACTTATCGGGTACGGTAACGGAACAAGCGATGCGGAAATTGACGGGGAAAGTGGAGTCGCCGTCGATTTTCACGAATCCGACTACAATAGAACCCACGGTGCCTGAAACGGCAGCCGGGCCGAGAGCGTAGGTCAGGGTCTTAGCGTTGCGGTCGAACTTAACAGTGTAGGCAGCGTTGTCGGCGCCGGTCACGGAACCCTGGGCGGAGATGCCCCAGGTGTTGTCGCCGCAGTTTGCGGGAGTCTTGTCCCAGACGCGGCGGTTGGGGTTAACGACGTAGAAGCGCACGGTGCCGTTGTCGATGCCGGCAAGAGCCTCATCCATAGTCATGTCCATGGCAGCCTTGATAGGCTCGTCGAAATCGGCGAGACTGACGGTTACGGGATCCTCGCGGAGCGTGACGGAGGTTGTGCCGTTGGCCGCGTCGGAGCCTTTCAGGGGCACGTTCTCGGTTTCGCCGTAGACGTGCTTGGAAGAAGCCTCGCTATAGTCGTCCTCGCAGGCCGAGAACGAGAAGAGAAGCATAGCGGCTACAGCCGGTATATAGAATTTCGATTTCATGAGAATCTGATTTATAAATTAGTATTGGACGAAATAATATCAGCTTGTGTAGCCGTCGTTCTGATGGAGTTTCGGATTTGCCTGAAGGTTATCCTTGAGAATCGGGAAGATGTCGAAATGATGATCGGTGGGATTTGTGAAAGCAGACTTTCCGAACCATGATTTGCCGTTGAACACGTTGCAGCCGTTGCTCATCTTGAAGCGGATGAGATCCTGGCGGCGGTGGTGTTCGTAGACGAATTCCCATGCGAGGTCGTCGAGCAGACCGCCGAGGATGATGTCGTCGCCACCTTCGTGGGTTTCAGTGTTCACAATGTTGGTAAGCTCGCCGTCGACGATTTCACCCTGAGTCTCGCGCAGGCCGTAGTCATATACGGAACCGCCCTTGAGCTGGGCGACGGTGCGGACTGCCTTTTCGGGATTGTTCTTGAACGCGCGCTGGCGGATCATAGTGACGATATCGGCAGCATCCTGTTCGGTCTCGCCGTTGTAGCCTCCGAGGCGGAGCAGACACTCAGCCTTGATGAAGTATGCGTCGGTAAGGCGGAAGAAAGGAACGTTACAGTTTGAGGTACCGATGTTGCCGGGCTGGATTTCGTAGAGCCAGAGGCGTGCGCCCTGCATGCCGGCAGCTCCGGGACGCTCGATTGCGTAGACTTCGGGGGTGAAGTCGAGGCGCTTGCCGTCGATATAGATGGGTTCACCGTTCACGTCGTTCTGCGGTCCCCATTTCCAGGTGTCGGTCTTGCGGGTATCGTCGGGATCGTAGGTCTCGAGGAACTGCGGTACGCATGCTGAGCCGTTCCAGGGGTCGAACGTCACGCCGAAGATGCCCTGTGAGCCTGCCATGAACCATTTGCAGAAGTGGTTGGTGCCGTGGCCTGCGTACTTGTTGTCGTACATAAGGGCGAGAATAATCTCGTTGCACGAAGAATTGTCGGAGGCGAATGGCTCGCGGTAAGAGTTGGCAAGAGTGTAGCCGCCATTGAGAATCACGTCGTTGACCTCGTCGATCGCTTTCTGATAGTAGGTCGGATCCTCCTTGCCGGGGAACCATGCGTCGTGGTTGAGATACATTTTTGCAAGAATCATGCAGGCGCTCCAGTAATTGATCTGGCCGAGGGCATGCTCCTTGGTGAGGAGAGGCTTGGACTCGGAGACTTCCTTTACGATGAAATCGTAGGTGAACTGCGGGGTTTCCTGCTCGGGAGTGAAGCCGTCGGGCACCTTGTTGGTGGTGGTGACGGGTATATTGCGCCAGAGGTCGAAGAGAACGTAGTAGAAGAGGGCGCGGTAGGTGCGGAGTTCTGCTACGCTTGCCTCGTTTTCAGCCACGAGTTCGTTGTCGAGCAGCTGGTTGCAGGCGTTGATGCCCTGATAGCAGCTGTACCACGGACGGTAGAGGTGGTTGATGGTCGAGTGGAATTCGTGCTTGTGGAGCGAAACGTACTGGGCGCCCAGCCGGAAGTCTCGTAGCGGAAGGGAGTCATGAGAAGGTCGGCGCATTCCTGACTGATGTCCTGATAGCCTTCCCAGCCGTCGTACATATCGCGCATACGGTCGTAGATGAGACCGTACTGGGCCTGAATGTCTTTCTGGGTCATGGTGTATGAGCCATCGCCGGGAATCTGACTGTAGACGGTTTCGTCGAGGTCGGTGCAGGAGCCGAGGGAAAGGCTTCCGATGACGAGACCCATAAGACCGAGTTTGAAATTATTGATTTTCATGATTGTTCGGGAATTAGGTTAGAAAGTGACACTTGCACCGAATGTAAACGAGCGGATGGTAGGATATTTGTCGCGGTCGTCCACGCCGGCAGTCCAGAAGTTCTCGGTGTTGATTTCGGGGTCGATACCTTTGTACTTGGTGATGGTAAACACGTTGTCAACCGATCCGTACACGCGGATGTTCTGCACGTAGTTGTTCTTCTTGAGGGGAACGGTGTAGCCGAGCATGAGGTTGGTGAGCTTGAAGTAGTCGCCGTCCTCGATGTAGTAGCTCGTCACGGCCTGCGACTGTGCGGCTGAGAGCGCACGGGTTCCGCCGATCTTGTCGGTAACGGATTTGAGCTTGTTGTAGGCGTGGGCATTGTTCTCATAGAATACGCGCTGGTTGTTAATGATCTTGAATCCGAACTGACCGGTGAACTGCATGGCGAGATCCCAGTTGCGCCAGTTGAACTGGTTGTTCCAGCCGATTGACACTTTCGGGATGCCGTTGCCCATATACTGGTACCAGTTGTCGTAGTCGTTACGCATTTCCTGATAGAATTCGGCGGTAAGTCCGCTCTTCGGGTTCTCGATGAGGAAGAGACCGGTGTCTTCGGAAACGCCTACGGCCTTGAGCGACCAGATCTGACCGAGGGCTTCGCCTACCTGTACCTTGTGGGTGTACTGCGATACGGGATCGCCGATGCCCTGGAGCCACATTGTGTTGTCGGTCTGGTAGAGGTCGTTGGAGAGGCTGACGAGCTTGTTCTTGTTGTGCTGCATGGTGAACGTGGTTGTCCACTCGAAGTCCTTGGTGGTGACGGGGATAGCCTTGATCATGATCTCGATACCCGAGTTGCGCATCTTACCGACGTTGGCGTAGGTTGAGGGATAGAGGTTCGGGGGAGAAGGAACGGCATAGTCGTAGAGCATGTCGGAGGTGTTCTTGATGTAGTAGTCGATGTTACCGGTGAGGCGGTCGTTGAACACACCCCAGTCGAGACCGAAGTTGAGTTCTCGTGCTTTTTCCCATTTGAGGTCGGGGTTGGGATTTGAAACTGCCTGAAGAGTCTTGTTCCACTGTCCGTCGCGGTAATAGTAGCTGCCTTCGTAGGCGTAGCGTACCAATGACATATAGCTGTCGCCGGGAATCACACCGGTGATACCGTAGCCCACGCGGAGTTTGAGGTTGCTGAGCCAGTTGCGGGTGGACTCCATGAAAGACTCGTTGTTGATGTTCCAGCCGGCGGATACAGAGGGGAACGCGCCCCACTTGTGGTTTTTACCGAACTTGGAGCTGCCCTCGTAGCGGATGGAGGCGAGGATATTGTAGCGGTTGTCGAATCCGTAGCTTACGCGGGCGAACCAGCCGATGAGTTTGCTCGAGTTTTTGCCGCTGCCCATCGTAGCCTTACCGTCGGAGAGATATTTGCCGGCGCCGATGTTGTTCCACATAAAGTAGTCGTTGGGGAAGTTGGCGTTCCACATGCTCGAACTCTCATACATGTCGTCGGAGTAGCTGTAGCCTACGAGTCCTTCGAAGCGGTGGATGCCGTCCCAGTTGGCGCGGTACTTCGAGGTGATCTCGAGGTAGTTGGTGCGTGAACTCCATTCGCCGAGGCTGGCTGTACCCTCATAGCCGTTGAGCTTGTTGAGGGTGTAGAGGCTCGTCTGATATTCCTTGGTTGTTCCGCGGGAGTTGTGCGACGCAAGCATAAGGTTGGTCTGCCATCCTTTGATGGGCTCAACGGTAATGTTGCCCGTCATGCGGATGTTGTTCGACTTGCCTTCGCCGGTGTACTCGTTCTGGAGCGATACGGGGTTGTAGTACTGAAGAAGAGTGCCTTCGTTATACGAACCGTCCTCGTTCCAGATTGGGGAGGTGGGGTTGCGGATCACGGCCTGACGGTAGATGGTGGTCGTCGGACTCATCTCATACTTGTAGGTGTCGGCCACAAGGTTGAGATTGACCTTGAGAATGTCGTTGAACATCCAGTGGCTGACGTCGAACGACATGGAGAGCGTCTCGTTGCCGGTTTTCTTCATCACACCTTCGGCGTTGCGGTAGGTGAAGTTGCCGAAATAGGAGGTGGTGGAGTTACCGCCGGAAATGGAGAAGCTGTGGTTGTGGGTGAGGGCCGTGCGGCTGATTGCCTTGAGCCAGTCGGTGTCGTAGCCTTCGTCGTTGTAGTTGGTGAGACCGGCGCGGATATCGCCGGCATCCATGAAGTCCATTTTCTTGAACCATTTGGAGACAGAGAGGTAGCCGCTGTAGGTGGCGGTTGTCTTCTGCTCGCGCTGGCCGCTCTTGGTGGTGATGAGGATCACACCGGCTGCGCCACGGGTACCGTAGATAGCGGCTGCGGAGGCGTCTTTAAGCACGTCGACGCTCGAGATGTTTTCGGGGGGCACGGTGCCGAGGTCGCCGGGAACACCGTCGATAAGTACGAGAGGGGTTGCATTGCCGGAGAGGGTCACGATACCGCGGAGGCTGATTTCAGAGCCGGCGCCGGGGTCGCCCGACGATTTGGTGATTGTAAGACCTGCCACCTTGCCTTTGATGAGATCGCCGGCATTGTTGGAGTTACCCTGGATAAAGTCTTCGGCTTTCACCTGAGCCACTGCGGAGGTGACGTCGCCCTTGCGCTGCGTGCCGTAGCCGATGACCACGACTTCGCCGAGAGCCTCGACATCTTCCTCAAGCACGATGCTGACGTTCGTTTCCTTGCCTACGGTAAAACTTTTGGGCTGGTAGCCTACTGACGACACAATCACTTCGGAGCCGGGAGCCGCCTTGATGGTGAAACGTCCGTCGAGGTCGGTAGCGACTCCGAGCTTGGTTCCTTTGATCATGACGCTGGCGCCGATTACGGGGTCACCGTTGGCATCGACGACCGTTCCAGTAAGAGTACCGTTCTGTGCGGTTACGGGAGCCGGTTCGGGAGCGGCGTAGGCAGCCGGAACTGCCAGAGCTCCGAACGCAACGCATGCCGCAACCTTCAGCATGTTTCTGCTGAGCTGGTTTACATTTACATACGGGTTCATGGGGTTGATTATAAGGTGAAT
>UROS01000062.1 GCA_900549445.1 uncultured Porphyromonadaceae bacterium
AAGTTATATAAAGTTAAAATTCCGCGGCGGGAATAATCTTCGGAAATTATTTTGAAAAGCAGCGGAAAATCATTACCTTTGCAGCCGGTTTCGCAATCTCTGGCAAGACATGCAGCTTGTTTACATTGCGAGTATTGTTAACATTTTAATAATCATTATCAAAATGGATTTAATCAAAGTTGCCGAAGAGGCATTCGCCACCGGCAAGCAGCACCCCGATTTCCAGCCCGGCGACACCATCACCGTGGCATACCGCATCAAAGAAGGTAACAAGGAGCGTATCCAGCAGTACCGCGGTGTGGTTATCCGCATCTCGGGCGAAGGCAACAAAAAGCGCTTCACCGTGCGCAAGATGAGCGACAACATCGGCGTTGAGCGTATCTTCCCCATCGAATCGCCCTTCATCGATTCGATCACCATCAACAAGTACGGTAAAGTCCGTCGCGCAAAGCTCTATTACCTCCGTGCCCTCACCGGCAAGAAGGCCCGCATCAAAGAGCGTCGCGTTGCAAAACAGCAGTAATCTGCTCGGAAACCGCTGTCCGGCAACAGACAGACAGTTTCGACGGTCGGCATCCGACCGGTTTTCAAAGCATAAGAATCCGGAGATTCCCAGCAAGGATGTCTCCGGATTTTTGTATACCAAACAACACCTGTCACCCTCATGTGGATAGCCTTCGCTTTTCTTTCGGCCGCGCTCTTAGGGCTTTATGACGCCTGCAAGAAGCATTCGCTGCGCGACAATGCCGTGATTCCGATTCTGTTTCTCAACACTCTGTTCTGCAGTCTGTTTTTCATTCCGATGATTATTCTGTCGTGGAAAGGGGCGATTTCGCCGGAGGCCACACTCTACGTTCCCGCACCGGAATGGGATGAGCACAAGTATATAATACTGAAAGCCGTAATAGTGCTGTCGTCGTGGATATTGGGGTATTACGCCATGAAAAACCTGCCCCTTACCACGGTAGGACCTATAAATGCCACCAGGCCGCTGATGACGCTCGTGGGCGCGCTGCTCATATTCGGCGAGCAGCTCAACGGCTGGCAATGGGCCGGTGTGGGGCTCGGAATCCTGTCGTTTTACCTCATGAGCCGCACGGGCAAGAAAGAGGGGATAGATTTCACCCACAACGTATGGATCTATTTCCTCGTGGCGGCGGCAGCCCTCGGCGCCGCAAGCGGGTTATACGACAAGTATCTGATGAGTCCGGCCGACGCGGGAGGACTGGGCCTCAACAAGATGGCGGTACAGGGGTGGTACAACATCTATCAGTGCATAATGATGGGAATGGTACTCCTGATAGTATGGGTGCCGCAGCGAAAGAGAGCCACCGCGCTGAAATGGCGCTGGAGCATAGTGTTTATCAGCATTTTCCTTACGGTGGCCGACTTTGTTTATTTCTATGCTCTGACTTTCCCCGACGCCATGATTTCAGTAGTCTCGATGGTGAGACGCGGCAGTGTGCTGGTGTCGTTTCTCTGCGGTGCGTTAGTGTTCAACGAGAAGCATCTGCGGAGCAAGGCGGCCGACCTGGCGCTCGTGTTTCTCGGCATGGCGTGCCTATGGATCGGCACGCGGTAGAGAGCCGTGTCACTTCTTCTCCTCAGAAGCGTCGGAGGAGGCAGCGGTCTCCACTCTGATGAGGTCGAGGCGTGTGGCGGTGCGGCGTTTTATGGTAAATGAGAGGCCTTCTATCTCAATCTTCTCGCCCTGAGCGGGAAGGGTTCCGGTGTTGAAAAGTATATATCCGGCAAGGGTCTGGTACTCATCTTCTTCCGGTATGTCGATACGGAAATCGTCGCGCAGCGTGCGCACTTCTATTCGTCCGGAGAACTCGTATACTCCGGGGGATATTTCGCTGGCAGTGATTCCGGACTTGTCGTGCTCGTCCTGAATATCGCCGAAAATCTCTTCCACGAGGTCTTCGAGGGTCACAAGTCCGGCGGTGCCTCCGAACTCGTCGATCACCACGGCCATGGAGCGCTTTTCGCCGAGCAGACGGCGCATCATAGTGTTGGCGAGAAGGGTTTCGGGAGCGAAAAGCACCTCCTTGATGTTCTTTTTCCAGTCGCACTGCGGGTCGAATAGTTCCGACACGTGGATATAACCCAAAACATTGTCGATATCGCCCTTATACACAAGGATCTTACTTCGTCCCGACGAGGTGAAGAGCTTTGAGAGGTCGTCGCGCGTGGCCTCGTCGATGTCAACCGCCACGAGTTCGTTGCGCGGAGCCATGCAGTCGCGCAGCTGAGTATGGGAGAAGTCGAGGGCATTGTGGAAGATTTTCACTTCGTTCTCCACCTTCGGAATCTCAGGATTCTCGACGTCGTCGATTGTCTTTTCAAGGTAATTGTTGAGTTCGTTGATGGAAAGCACTCCGAGGCGCGTGTCTTCGGCCTTTATGCCGCAGATTTTCATCAGGAATTTCGACAGCCAGGAGGTGAACGCCGAAATCGGGTAAAGCACAATGTAGAACAGAAACACCGGAAGCGCGAAAAGTTTCAGCGAAGTATTCGGATTGATGCGGAAAATGGACTTGGGGAGGAATTCGCCCGTAAGGAGAATTATCAGGGTGGAGATAATGGTCTGGAGCAGAAGCACCATAGCCTGATTGTCGGAGATATTGGCCTCAATCCACGGCTCGAGCAGCTTCGCGGCGCCCATACCGTAGATTACAAGCATTATGTTGTTGCCCACAAGGATTGTGGAAATGAAGAATTCCTGGCGGTTGTAATAACGGTTGAGTATACTGTTGATGAAACCGCCGCGGCTCACGTCGAGCCCTATGCGGACGCGGTCGGCAGTGATATATGCTATTTCCACTCCCGAGAAGAGGGCGGAAAATATCAGCGATACTATGGCGATTATGAGCCAGGTGTAGTCCATTTGCTATGGGGGATTTTGGAATATTGTTTCTATCAGTGCGCCACGGAGTCGCGGGCGGATGCGGCGGTGTCGGCCGGCGCTGCGCCGCGCTGACCGCCGGAACCGGGTCCGGCGAACGACGAAGCGGGGAAGATGCCGGCAACATTGCGGATGGTGTAGCGGCTCATCTGCTCGTCGGACTCGAAGCCGTAGCCCTCCACCACTCTGTCGGGACGCTCTATATGGATGAATGAGTCGGAGTAGACCTTGTGGGTGCGCTGGTTCCAGAATAGTTGCTGGGTGAGGAAGCGCTCTTTGTTGACGTTCTGAATGTCTACGTGGCCGTCGAGCCGCCACAGCTGCTCGTTTTTGAAGAAGCGTGCGGAGTCACAGCGAACCGTGGCCTCGCGGCGGAAAATATTGTCGAATTTCTCGAGGTATAGGCCGTCGGGGAAGCGCCAGTAGGGGTCGTCGACCTCGTCGTAGACGTACCAGAGGGGGGTGGTGATGCGGAAGCGGGTGATGCCGGAGTCGGAGATGAGGGTCTCGACGTTGCGCGTCATCATTGTGGGCACATCTTCGGCATTGACGTTCGTGACGCCCATGGGCTTGTCGTCCTTGCACGCCGCGACGCTCATCGCCGCAAGAGCCGCAGCCGCGGCAACCGGAAGAAGTCGGAGGCCTCCGCGCATCAGCGTATCTTATTCTGGAAGAACCACAGCTGGTTGAAGTTGACACCGAGGGTTATGTTGAAATAATCCTCTTTCAGCAGCGGATTCGGGTGGGCCTGACGGTGGCGGTACTCGAAACCGAGGTTGATTTCAGTCTTAGACGAATGGGAGGGGAAAGCGAAGCCGCAACTCAGGCCGTATTCACGCACGTTGTTGCCGTTGACCTTTATGTAGTCGTGGTTGAAGAATCCGCCGGCGCGGTAGGTCATGCGCTTGAAATATCCGCCGCGGGGATCGGGGGTAAACGATGCTCCGAGACCCACTTTCCAGCGGTTGCACAGCTCGGTGGCCGAGAAATTCTCAATCTGGCGGAATTTAGCGCTCCCCCAGTTCTGGTAGGTGAAATCGGCTTCCACGAGCAGACGGCGGTTCCACTCGTAGTTCACACCGAAGCCCCAGGTGGAGGGAAGCGAGAAGTTGCCTTTGAGTTTCTCATATGCCACGGTGTCGGGAGCGGCGGTGGAGCCGACAATGTATTTCTGCACGTAAGTGTGGCCGAGAAGTGTTTTCGAAGGGGAATAAGTGAGACCCACGCTCACACGGTTTTTCGGCGAGATATTGACCGAATACTGCGCTCCAAACAGGAGATGGTAGTCTTTTATCTCCATAACCTGCTCGAACAGAGCGCTGCTCGAGGAGTTGGTGGTGGCGTAGACATCGTTGTAGGTGGTGCCGAAGAGATACGATATGTTTGCGCCGAGGCGGAAGTTTTTAAACGGAGTTCCGCCCACGCCGAGGTAAACCTGGTTGATTCCGCCGGAACCCTGATGCGACATCGAGCCGTTTTTGATCTCGTTGCCGAAAGCGTAGCCTACCGAGGAATACGGAAGCAGTCCGGCACTTACGCCGAGATAGCGTGTTACGGGGAACTGGAGGGTAAGATAGTCGAGACCGCCGCCGAAGTCGCTCGTGCTTCCGGCTTCGTCCTTACGGTTGTATTTTGTCAGGTCGATACCCATGTCGAAGAGAAACGTGAGGGAGTCGGAGGCAGCGTACGACGCGGGGTTCATCACGTTGATCTGTCGTCCGGAATTCATGGCGTAGCCCACGCCGCCCATCTGGCGCTGGGCCGAGGTGGCGTTGTCGCCGAGTATGCCGTAGCCGAATTTCGAGTAGGGGCTTGTCTGCTGCGCAGAAGCAGCGAAAGCCGCGCCGGTTACAACGGCGGCTGCGATAAGTAGTTTATTTATTCTCATTGTACAATAAAATTCTGTTAAGGCCTTTTGAGGCAAGGTGTTCGTCGGCTTCCACGGGGAAGTCGCAGAGCGGATAAATAGTATGGGCACAGCCTCCGCCGAGCACTACGCGAGGCTGTCCGGGCAGACGGCGGCGGTAGTAGTCGATGGCTCCCACGATTGCGTAGAGCGCCCCGAGGGTTATCGCCGAGGGTGTGTCGGTGCCGAGGAAGCGGTCGCCGAAATCGCGGATCGGATGCTCGGGATAGGGAACGCGCGGCAGACGCGCGGTAAGATCGTGGAGCGCCTGAAGCTGCATAGAAATTCCCGGAGCGATGTTTCCGCCGGTGAATCGGCCGTCGGCGTCGACATAGTCGAATGTGACGGCAGTACCGGCGTCGACCACGAGCACGGACTCACCCTTGCGGTCGCACCAGGCGCCTGCGGCGGCGGCAATGCGGTCGGTGCCGAGGGTAGAGGGGGTGGCATAGCCTATTTCTACCGGCAGCGGCAGACGCCAGTCGAGGCGGAGTACTTTCGCCGCCACGGTTGCGAGCAGCCCGGAAAGCGAATCGCCGTCGGCCGCCACGGAGCAGTATATGGCAGACCTCACCGTCCTGTCCGCCACGAAATCGGCGAGCAGGGCAGCCGTCACCTCCGGATTAATCACACTGTCAATGAGCTGATCATCGTCCCAGAGCGATATTTTGGCTTCGGTATTGCCTCGGTCTATGGTCAGGTAATACGACATGACGGCGCAAAATTACTAATTACTCGTCAATTGTCAAATTTTTCATTCTTCAAAAGTTTCGGAATCATCAGCGATGTATAGACCTGAATCACTCCTCCGGCGAGGGTGAAGGCTATCCAGTCGCGTGTTCCGGCGGTGCCGGGATAGAAGAGCAGCACGGCCGCCACAATGAAAATAATGGCGCTCCACGTTTCGAGCCTCATCATCCGTCTGAGTCTCAGCGACGCTCCCGGCGCTGCGCCGGGCTGACACAGCCTGCCGGCAATCAGCACGAGAGCTCCGGCTGCATATATATAGCGGCTTACAGTCACTCCGATATGCAGAAGAGGCATGGCCGTTGCGGCGACAATGGCGAGGAGCCCGATATTCACAAGCCACATAGCCCAGACTTTTTTCGGGGCTGTGGCGGCCGAGGGATGGTTCTTTTTCATGACATTGAAAACATCGGAAGGAGGGTTATTCAAACACGTAGACATCTTCGTTGGGACGCTGCATGTGGTACTGCTCGCGAACTATACGCTCCATGGTTTCCTTGTCGGTATCGAGCGAGGAATTGAGCGAGCGGTAATATTCCAGAGTGTCACGCGAGTCCTTGATGCGTGCCTTGAGCTCTTCGATTGTCTTTTCATGCTCGTAGGTGCGCATTACGGAGTTGTCGTTGAAAAAAAGCACGAACGCCGTAACCGCAACAGCTATCAGGAGAGTGAGCGACAGATAGCGTTTGCCCCACGATATTATGTTATTAAGCTGCATTATGAATTTTTCTTACGAATTATCGGCAAAGTTACACAAAAACCGGGATACGGCAGGGTGTATGGCTCTTTTTTAACGTATTATTAGAAAAAAAGCATTAACTTTGTTCTGTCAGAGTAATACTTTTTAATTCGTACCTGAAAACAATCATTAACCAATCATCAAACAACCAATATGTACAGATACGACAACCGAGTGGTGATAACCCTCGACGCCGGAGGCACCAATCTGGTGTTCAGCGCTATGCGCGGCTACGATTTCATCGTCGAACCCATTACTTATCCCTCCAACGCCAAAGACCTCGATCTTTGCCTGCAGACAATGGTGAAAGGCTTTACGGAAATCATAGAGAAAACCGGTGAACAACCCGTGGCCATAAGCTTCGCCTTCCCCGGCCCGGCCGACTACCGCAACGGCATAATCGGCGGCTATCTGCCCAACTTCCCGTCGTTTCGCGACGGAGTGGCGCTCGGCCCGTTCCTCAGTAAGCATTTCGGAATCCCCGTTTTCATCAATAACGACGGCGACCTTTTCGCTTTCGGCGAGGCTAAAGGAGGCGTCCTTCCCGAAATCAACCGCCGCATAAAAGAGCTCGGAGGCGAACGCCAGTACAACAACCTGCTCGGCTACACCTTCGGCACCGGTCTCGGCATCGGCGAGGTGATAGGCGGAGAACTCAATCTCGGCAACAACAGCTGCATCGAAACTTTCTGTCTGCGCAATAAGCTCGAACCGGGCATCATTGCCGAGGAAGGAGCCTCAATCCGCGCGGTGAAGCGCGAATATGCACGTCTGACAGGCGACACACGCGATCTCACCCCCTACGACATTTTCAAAATTGCCGAAGGAAAGGAGGAGGGCGACGCCGAAGCTGCCGTTAAAGCGTTTGAGCGCTTTGGCGAAATTGCCGGCGACGCCTTTGCCACCGCCATCACGCTCACCGACTCGCTCGTTGTAATCGGCGGCGGCCTGACGGGCGCAATGAAATACATCCGCCCTGCCCTGCTCCGCGAACTCCGCTCGTCGATAAAGACAGTAGACGGCGACGACGTCTGCCGCGTGCAGCCGAAGGTGTTCGACCTCGACGATGAAAAAGAATTCGCGGAATTCGTAAAGGGCGACTCCCGCCAGCTCAAGGTTTACGGCTACAACGAAACCGTGACCTACGACCCGATGAAGCGCACAGGCATTGCCGTTTCGAAACTCGGCGCTTCGAAAGCGATCTCCATCGGCGCCTACGTCTATGCCCTCTCGCAGATCGACAAAGAGGAATAACCGGATGTAATCCGTCCCCCGCCGCCGGCGCCGCCGGCGCGGAATCCGACTACCCGGCAGGGTTGACATAAAGGCGCCCCGCCGGGGTCTTTTGTTTTATTCTTTGGAAATCGGGAATAAATTCATAACTTTGCACCGCCGTCGGTCAGAGGACTGACACCTGAAATTAATAATTTTAAAGCGTTTATCAGCGCTCATTTGACAAACAGAAATCTGGAAAATTTCATATCGAAGTCAGATGGGGCAGTGATGGATGCCTTCGGATGTGTATATCTATCTGGTATTCACATATATTGCGTGAGGCTCTAACTGCTCGTTTTACTTCGATGGGCATTCCAGAGCCTCTGTTTGTGAAACGAGCAGATGATATGGATTCTCACGCTTTTCTCGTTAATTAAACACTACATAGGGAGTCATGCAGTAAAAATGCAATGTTCAAACCAATCAATTTTTTGACTCTTGGCGCGTTCGTTCTTTGCTTTGCCGCTGCTTCCTGCAGCGATGACAACGACGGGCCAAATTCCGGAAACGGGGAATCGGGACGAGTAAATCCCGCTACAGTATTCGCAAATGGCCTTCCCACTCAGGTCGGAGATTACGTAATCACGAAGAACAGCGAAGGTCTGGTAACCCGAATCACTGACGGCGACGAAGTGACAACTTTCAACTACAATCCCTCTAAATCGGATTCGCGTGCTGCAAGCCGCCCCTCTGACTGCGACATGACAATGAAGGTGGAATGGGGCAGCGACGCAGACGGCGTTGATTTCTACATCAGGCTCAACTCTCAGGGCTACATTGATTATGCCTTTGAGGAAGATGAGGACGAGTATGACGGTATCACCTATAATGAATGGGGGTTCAAATACAACAGCAAGGGTCAGCTCGTTGAGATGAAACGCACCGAGGGCGACAATGAGGTGACAACGATCACTTACAATGCCGACGGCGATATCGTGAGCGTCGCACTCCGCGATGATGAAGAAGGGCAGAAAACGACAGCAACCGTCGGTTATACGGATGCCTCCCACTCCTCTCCCATTCTCAACAAGAGCGGCATCATGCTCTACGACGACAGCTTCAGAATCGATATGGACGAGATGGCTCCCGCATACTACGCCGGTCTGCTCGGTAAAGGCACTACTCACCTGCCTCTGACAAATAAGGAGGTTTCTGACGGATATACCGACAACTACACCTTCGTATGGGAATTCAACTCCAACGATATGCCTGTTAAATTCACAAGTTCATACTCTAACCAGTACGGGACTTATACCGAAGAGCCCGTAATCTTACATTGGTAAGAAGAAAGACCGCTAAGACAACGAAACAGCCCCGGATTTCTGAAGTGACCCCAAAAGTTTTGTGTCTAACTTTTGGGGTGCAGTTCAGATTTCTCCGGGGCTGTTTCTTATTTATGTATGCAACTCATTCAGAGCATTTTTTAGGCTCAAGTACATATTGGATTCCGAATCAGCGGAAGCGGTAAGTGATCGTGCCGGTCTGCGACACGGGAGCTGATTGGTCGACTGAGAATTTCGAGGCGCGGGCGGCGGCTATGCAGTTCTGGCGCGTACGGGCACTTGTGGCAGCCTGGCCTGTTCCGGAGGCATACGATGCGGAGGTTACGGCACCGTCGCGGTTTACGGTGACGCGGATGGTGATTGTGCCGAGAGGGCCACGGGCCGGACGCTCGTAATGAGCTATGGAACGTCCTTTCAGATTATGACCGGGTTCGCCGGATGCCGCTCCGGTCTCGGAGTTGCCGTCGGGGGAACCGGCGCTTCCTTTGCCCGACTGTCCCGCTCCCGAAAAGTTAGCGCCCACACGGTTGGCAATTGCCTGGCGCTGCTCCTGCTCGCGTTTGGCCTGGGCCGCTTTGCGCTGCGCTTCGAGTTCTTCCTTTGTGGGTCCGGTCTTTTCAGGCTCAGGCTTTTTCTCAACCTTCATCGGCGAGGGTTTGGAGGAGGATATCACCGGGGCGGGTTCGGCCGGCTCTCCGGCGTTTTCAAGAGCCTCGGCCTGCGGCGAAGGAAGTTCCGCAGCATTATCGGCAGTCGGCGCAGGGGTTGATTCGGACTGCGCGAGTTCGGGACGGTCGCCGATCATCACGTATTCGCCGCCGAACAGCAGTTCGGCGGAGTCGACCGGAGGCCACGTGCGGTCGGCTTCCTCAACTCCGTCGTAGCGGAGGTACAGACACAGCAAAAGCACCACCACGAGCGCATGGAACACCACGGTGAAGAAAAGGGCTATAAGCCTGCTTTTGCGGTTGTTATCTTTCATTTGCCTGAGTATTGGAATCCGGGCGTGCGGAGGCCGGGGCCGGTTTGGTGGCGAGCACCATTTTCAGGTTGTTGCGTGCTCCGAGGTCGAGGATTTCAACGAGTTTGCCATAGGTTACGTTTTCATCGGCATACACGGCTATAAAATTCTCCGGATCGCCCGATGCCGCAAGAGTCAGAAACGCCAGCAGTTCGTCGGAGTTCATGGCGCGGGGCTCGTCGTCGCCGAAACTTGCATAAACGGTCATATCTTTGTCGATAAACACTCTCGTGGACGGCTTGAGAGCCGTCTGCTTCGAACTTTCGGGCAGGTTTATTTCCAGCGCGGTGGGAAACACGAATGTCGACGTGACCATGAAAAATATGAGCAGCAGGAAAATAACGTCGGTCATCGACGCCATCGAAAATGCCGCCATCATATTGTTTTGCCGTTTGAGTGCCATTGGATCAAGCCGGTTCGTTGAGGAGATCCATGAATTCCATGGTGTGCGCCTCAAGCTGGTTCATGATGGAGTTGACGCGAGCCACAATATAATTGTAGGCGAAGAGTGCCACGATACCGACGACCAGACCCGCCACGGTAGTGACAAGTGCGGCGTAAATACCGTCGGCGAGAATAGCTATATTGGCGGTATTGCCGGCCGACGCGAGGTTGTAGAATGCCTGCACCATACCGACAACCGTACCTAAGAATCCGAGCATAGGAGCACCGGCAGCGGTTGTGGCAAGCCAGGGCAGACCCTTTTCGAGGGCGGCAACCTCGATGTTGCCGGTATTTTCTATTGCCACGAGCACATCGTTCATCGGACGTCCGATTCGCGAGATGCCTTTGCCTATGAGGCGTGCATAAGGAGTGTCGGTCTTCTCGCAGAGGTTGCGGGCACTGTCAATTTCGCCGTCGTGGATATAGTCGCGGATACGGTCCATGAAAGAACTGTCGCGGCGTGCGGCGCGGCGAAGCACAATGCAGCGCTCTATAAATATGTAGATGCACACAAGCGAGAGAAGGGCGAGCACAATCATGATTACACCACCGCGCGTGCAGAGATCCCACACCGACAGTTCGGCAGCTGCGGGCGCCTGCGGGGCGGTTTCGACTAATGTTGCGGTGCTGACGATCTGACTTATGGTGTCGGCGGCTGCCGCGGGTACGGCCTGAATAAGCAATGACGGAATTGCAGACATTGTGATGAATATGAAATTGGGTAACAAATGATTTTTATTTCAGACACTCTTTGTAACGTCTGATTGTTTCAGCGAGTCCGAGGTAGAGGGCGTCGCATATGAGTGCGTGGCCTATCGACACTTCGTTGAGATATTTCACGTTCTGCCTGAACCATGCAAGGTTCTCGAGATTGAGATCGTGGCCCGCGTTGACGCCGAGTCCGACATCGTGGGCGGTTTCAGAAGCTGCGGCATAAGGCTCCACGGCTTTCTCGCGGTCGGAGGCATAGGCGTCGGCATAGTGCTTCGTGTACAGCTCCACGCGGTCGGCACCCGCACGCGCGGCAAACCTTATCTGTTCGGAATCCGGCTCAACGAAGATCGAGGTACGTATGCCCGCCTCCCTCATGCGGTCGACCACCGAGGTAAGGAACTCGAGGTTCTGCTCAACGTTCCATCCTGCCGAGGAGGTGAGAGCGTCGGGGGCGTCCGGGACGAGAGTCACCTGCGTGGGCTTAACTTTCAGAACCAGATCGATGAATCTTTCCGAAGGGTAACCCTCTATGTTGAACTCTGTCTTGACGAGCGGACGGAGCGAAAACACGTCGGCATATCGGATATGACGCTCGTCGGGACGCGGATGCACCGTAATGCCGTTGGCGCCCATCGCCTCGATGTCCTGTGCTGCCTTGTCGAGATCAGGGATATTTTCACCGCGCGAGTTGCGGAGAGTCGCGATTTTGTTGATATTAACGCTTAGATTTGTCATTTTCTGCTTGTAAGTGAAATCTTTTTTACCGCCGGGGTGGTTTCTTTATAAAGGATAATTCGTAATTTTGCAGCCCCGGCAGAAATGGCCGTAATGCCGACTGCAAATTTAGTCAGAAAAACTGAAACGAGAAATATTTTGAGACGAAAAGCAGACATAAAGCTGAAAGGAGTGCCCTCGGCGGAAGCCGAGCTGCGGCGACTTATGCCACCTTCCGATGAAAGCTCCATTCTGAGGGTAGCCGTAGACCGCCGCGACTACAGCGCTTCGCGTCTGGCCATGGCCGTGGAGGACTGCGATGCGCATCTGCTGAACCTCAACGTAACGTCGGGTTCCGACTCCTCTTCGCGCCTGCTGGTCGAGCTGCGTGTCAACCACCGCAATCCTCATCTCGTTGTCCGCTCGCTCGAGCGCTACGGCTTCGAAGTGGTGGATTTCGCCGCCGGCTACTCGACTGACGACAGCGAAACCGCGCGCCGCCGCATAGACGAACTCATCCATTACCTCGAAATCTGAAATCCTGCCTCTTGCAGAGTTTTTTCATCGGCCAAAACAGCAAGGGACGCAAGGTTAATTTTTAATATGAGTTAAATTCATCACCACTCAGCGCCCAAATCGTTAAAATTTAGCTAAAATCAACAAAAT
>UROS01000063.1 GCA_900549445.1 uncultured Porphyromonadaceae bacterium
TTCGCTCCGCAACGGGTTACAGAGACATCGCCCTTCCAGGGCTTTTTCGCGGGGTGCTCACGGGGAGCGGCAGCTAAACGCAGCCGGAAAATGGGGTGGGGGGCATTTGTCACCACAAGCTGCGCGCCACCTACGGGGCGCTTGCATGTGGCTACCGATAAGATGCTGCTACGCAGTATTATAGGCGGCTACGCCGCTGTCCGGAGACCTGATTAAGTAAACAGTATTGCGCCGCTACTATTTGGATTCGCGATGGAGATGATGAGAAATGATTTTTTGCGGCGGACGTGAGAATCACATTCGTACTATATTTGACTGAGTGTCAGGATATTATAATTAAGTGGATAGATCATATGAAACGAGAACAGCCCTGCGGGGCGCAGGGCTGTTTTATGCGGGGTTGGGGGCGGCGGTTATTTCGACTTGAGGTAGGTGTCGATTGATTTGGCGGTGTCGCGGCCGGCGGCGATGCAGCGGACTACGAGGGAGGCTCCGGAGGCGACGTCGCCGGCGGCAAATACGCCCTCAACGCTCGTGGCGCGGGTCTGCGGGTCGACCTTTACGTTGCCGCGCTGGTCTTTCTCCACTCCGAGCTGTTCGAGCAGTCCTTCCGCCACGGGATTGGTGAAGCCCATGGCGAGGAGCACGAGTTCGGCTTTTATCACTGACTTTTTGCCTGTGTGGATAAGGTTCATGCGCCCCGTTGCCTCATCTTTCTGCCACTCAACTTCCTCGACCTCAACTTCCTTGAGGTTGCCGTTTTTGTCGGCGACGAAGCGGCGGGTGTCGAGCAGCCAGCGGCGGTCGCATCCCTCCTCGTGGCTGCTGGAGGTCTTGAGCACGACGGGCCAGTAGGGCCAGGGGGTGGCGGGGTTGTCGCCAACGGGCGGTTTGGGCATGATTTCGATCTGGGTGACGGAGAGGGCGCCCTGACGGTGGGCGGTGCCGACGCAGTCGCTGCCGGTGTCGCCGCCGCCGATTACGAGCACGTTCTTACCCTTTGCGGAGATTCGTTCGGATTCGGCAATGTCGGCTCCGGCGTTCACGCGGTTCTGCTGCTGAAGGAGCTGCAGGGCGAAGTAGACGCCGGGAATGTCGCGACCCTCGACCTTGAGGTCGCGGGGCACTTCGGAGCCCATGGCGAGGCAGACGGCGTCGAACTGCGAGAGGAGGTCGGCGGCGCTGATGTCGGTGCCGACTTTCACGCCGCAGCGGAATTCCACGCCTTCAGCTTCCATAAGGGCTACGCGGCGGTCGATCACGCTCTTGTCGAGCTTGAAGTCGGGGATGCCGAAGCGCAGGAGTCCGCCGGGGCGCTCATTTTTCTCGAAAACGGTGACGCTGTGACCCTTGCGGTTGAGGCGGTTGGCACACGCCAGGCCGGCAGGGCCTGAGCCGATGACAGCCACGCGCTTGCCGGTGCGGCGGCGCGGAACCTGCGGCTTGACGATACCCTCGGCGAAAGCGCGCTCCACGATGGCGAGCTCGTTTTCGCGGACGGTGACCGGCTCGTGCTCGCGGTTGAGCACGCAGCCCTTCTCGCAGAGAGCGGGACAGACGCGGCCGGTGAATTCGGGGAAGTCGTCGGTGTCGACGAGGAGCCGGAACGCGCCCGCGATGTCGTCCTTGTAGAGCCGGTCCTGCCATTCGGGCTGACGGTTTCCGAGGGGGCAGCTCCAGTGGCAGAATGCGATGCCGCACTCCATGCAGCGCGAAGCCTGCTCGCGGCGGTCGGGGGCATTGAGCCTCACCTCCACCTCCTTATAGTCGTTGACGCGCTCGCTTACGGGACGATAGCCGCCCTCGCGGCGCGGGATACTCATGAATGCTTTGGGATTTCCCATAATATATTTATATGTATACTGTAGGGTTCGACATTATGCGGGCTGGACCGCGGTGGCTTTGCGTGATTCTTTTTCTTTAGCCTCCTTCTCGGCTTCGAGCACTTTCTTGTATTCCACGGGAATCACCTTGAGGAACTGCCCGACGTAGTTGTCCCAGTCGTCGAGCATGCGGGCGGCGAGGGGGGAGCGGGTGTGCTTGTAGTGGGCGGAAATCAGGCGGTGGAGCTCGCGGTTGTCGGCAACGTTGTCGATGAGCGAGAGCTCGACCATCTCCATGTTGCAGAAATAGTCAAAGTCGCCGTTCTTGTCCCAGACATAGGCGATGCCGCCGCTCATGCCCGCGGCGAAGTTGCGGCCCGTGGTGCCGAGCACTACGGTGCGGCCGCCGGTCATATACTCGCAGCAGTGGTCGCCGACGCCCTCAACCACGGCAATGGCGCCGGAATTGCGGACGCAGAAGCGCTCGCCCACGCGGCCGTTGATGTAGATTTCGCCCGAAGTGGCGCCGTAAAGGAGGGTGTTGCCGGCGATGATGTTGTCTTCGGGGGCGAAGGAGGAGCCTGCCGGCGGAACGATGACTATTTTGCCTCCGGAGAGAGCCTTGCCGACGTAGTCGTTGGCGTCGCCTTCGAGGCGGAACGTTATGCCGTGGCTCAGGAAAGCGCCGAAACTCTGACCCGATGCGCCCTTGAAGGTGCAGCGGATGGTGTCGTCGGGGAGACCGGCCTCGCCGTAGCGCTTGGCGATTTCGCCCGAGAGCATAGCGCCGACGGAGCGGTCGGTGTTGCGGATGGGGAACTCGAGGTCGACCATCATTCCGGTGGAGAGCGCGGGGAAAGAGCGGGAGATGATCTCGCGATCCATCACGTGGTCAATCTCGTGCTTCTGTTCGGTGGTGTTGATGATGGCGTTTACGGCAGCCTGGGCGGGCATATAGAGGATCTTGCTGAGGTCGAGACCGGGAGCCCAGCTACGGCGGAGCTCCTCGTTGACCTGCAGGAGGTCGGCGCGGCCGATCACGTCGTCGAGCCTGCGGATTCCGAGCTGAGCCATCTGCTCGCGGATGTCGCGGGCGAGGAAGCGGAAGAAGTTGACGATGTATTCCGACTTTCCGATAAAGCGCTTGCGCAGTTCCTCGTTCTGTGTGGCGACGCCCATGGGGCAGGTGTTCATGTGGCATTTGCGCATCATCACGCAGCCGAGCACGATGAGCACGCTCGTGGCGAAGCCGTATTCCTCGGCTCCGAGCATGGCCATGATGAGGACGTCGCGTCCGGTCTTGAGCTGGCCGTCGGCCTGGAGTTTCACCTGACCGCGGAGATTGTTGATGACGAGGGTCTGCTGCGTTTCGGCGAGTCCGATTTCCACGGGGACGCCGGCATAGCGGATTGAGGAGGCAGGGGAAGCGCCTGTGCCGCCGTCGGAGCCGCTGATGGTAATGAGGTCGCTCTTGGCTTTGGCCACACCGGCCGCGATTGTGCCGACGCCGCTCTCAGCCACGAGTTTGACGCTGACCTTGGCGTGAGGATTCACGTTTTTGAGGTCGAAGATGAGCTGCGCGAGATCCTCGATGGAGTAAATGTCGTGGTGCGGAGGAGGAGAAATGAGGGTAAGACCGGGAATTGAGTGGCGGGTCTTGGCGATGATCTTGTCGACCTTGAAGCCGGGGAGCTGGCCTCCCTCGCCGGGCTTTGCGCCCTGGGCGATCTTGATCTGGATTTCGTCGGCGTTGACGAGATACTCCGCCGTGACGCCGAAGCGGCCCGACGCCACCTGCTTGATGGCGGAGCGCGCCGGAGTGGAGAATCGCGCGGCATCCTCGCCTCCCTCGCCGGTGTTGGAGCGGGCGCCTATCGAGTTCATGGCAATTGCCATTGCCTCGTGGGCCTCGCGGGAGATTGCGCCGAACGACATGGCGCCGGTGACGAAGCGCTTCATGATTGCCTCCTCCGGCTCTACTTCTTCGAGAGGAATCGGAGTGCCGGGACGGAATTCGAGGAAGTCGCGGATGAAAATCGGCTCCTTTTTGGTGTCGACGCACTGAGTGTATTCCTTGAATTTCTTATAAGAGCCGAGGCGGGTTGAGAGCTGGAGCGAGGCTATGGTCTCGGGGTTCCAGGCATGGTGCTCGCCGTCCTTGCGGAAAGTGTACTGACCGATGTGGGGAAGCGGGGCAGTGGTGTCGAAGTCCTCGTCGAACGCCTCGGAGTGGGCTGAGAGGATGTCGCGTGTAAGAGCCTCGAGGCCTATTCCGCCGATTTTGCTTACGGTGTCGCCCATGTACTTGCGGCAGAGCTCCTCTTTCAGACCGATCGCCTCGAAGAGCTGCGCGCCCTTGTAGGAGGTGAGGGTGGCGATACCCATTTTCGACATGACTTTGAGCAGACCCTTGTCGACTGCCTTCACGAAGTTGCGGCTGGCGGTGTCGAAATCGAGCTGCAGCTCCTTGCGCTCCACGAGGTCGTTGAGCACGGCGAAAGCGAGGTAGGGGTTGATGGCAGAGGCGCCGTAGCCCACAAGGAGGGCGAAGTGCATGACCTCGCGGGCATCGGCGGTCTCGATGACGAGGGCGGTCTGCACACGTTTTTTCTTGTCGATGAGGTGATGGTGAACCGCCGAGGTGGCGAGGAGGGCGGGAATGGGTGCGTTTTCGGCATTTACCCCGCGGTCGGAGAGAATCACGTAGTTGCACCCCTCGTCGACAGCCTTCTCAGCCTCGGCACACAGGCGTTCGATTCCGCGGGCCATGCCTTCGGCGCCTTCACTGACGGGGAAAGTCATGGCGAGCTTGCGGGTGTTGAAGCCCTTGTAGCGGAGATTGCAGAGCAGGTCGAGCTCACGGTTGGTGATTATGGGGCGCTTGAGGAGCACCATCTTGCACATTTCGGGCGAAAGTTCCATGAGGGATAGTTTCACGGCGCCGATGTAGCTGTCGAGGCTCATGACGAGCTCCTCGCGCAGAGGGTCGATGGGCGGGTTGGTGACCTGGGCGAAGTGCTGGCGGAAATAGTTGTAGAGCAGCTGCGGCTCTTCCGACAGCACGGCTATGGGAGTGTCCTTGCCCATTGAACTTACCGGCTCTTTGGCGTCGGTGGCCATCGGAATCATTATTTTCTCGACTTCCTCGCGGTTGTAGAAGAATGCGCGTTTGAGGCGTTTGAAATCGTTGACCGTGACGGGCACATTACGGCCGGATGTAATGGAGTCGAGGCTTATGCGGTTGCTTTCGAGCCAGTCGCGGTAGGGAAATTCGGAGGCGAGCCTGGCCTTGAGCTCTTCGTCGTGGTAAATACGGCCCTCCTCGATGTCGACCATCATCATCTTTCCGGGGCGCAGACGGCCTTTTTCGCGGATTTCGGAGGGGTCGAAGGGCAGAACGCCCATTTCGGAGGCCATCACGACGGTGTCGTTGTTGGTGATGAGGTAGCGGGCGGGGCGGAGGCCGTTGCGGTCGAGCATGCCGCCGGCGTAGCGTCCGTCGCTGAACAGCAGGGCGGCGGGGCCGTCCCAGGCCTCCATAAGCACGGAGTGGTATTCGTAGAACGCCTTAAGTTCGGGTGAAATCGGGTTTTTGTCGTTGAACGACTCCGGCACGAGCATAGCGAGAGCGTGGGGCAGGCTCATGCCGGCCATGACGAAATATTCGAGCACGTTGTCGAGCGAGGCCGAGTCGCTCATGCCGGGCTGACAGATGGGCGTGAGGTCGTGGCCCTGGAACGGGGCGGCGGTGAGCACCGACTCGCGGGCCTTCATCCATAGGCGGTTGCCCTGGATGGTGTTGATCTCTCCGTTGTGTCCCAGCATTCTGAATGGCTGGGCGAGGGCCCAGGTGGGGAATGTATTTGTTGAGAACCTGGAGTGAACCAGCGCCATGGCGGTGGTGAACCTCGGGTTCATGAGGTCGGGATAGTAGTAGCGCAACTGCAGGCTGGAGAGCATGCCTTTGTAGACGATGGTTTTCGACGAAAGCGATACGATATAGAAATCTTCCTTTCCGGGAATGCCGGTTGAATCGGCAATTTTTTTCTCCACGCTCTTGCGCAGGAGATACAGGCGTATTTCTATCGGGTCGTCGGTTTCCTCATCGGATACGAAAATTTGCTTCACGGCGGGTTCGGCTGAGCGTGCCACCTCGCCGAGCTGCTCATTGTTGGTAGGCACGTCGCGCACGGCCATCAGTTTCAGACCGAGACTGAGAGCCTCGCGTTCGATTATGTCGATAATGATCTGCTGTGACTCTTCGTCGCGGGGCATAAAGACGAGTCCGGTGCCGTATCGGCCTTTTTCGGGTACGGGAATGCCCTGAAGGAGTATGAATTCATGGGGAACCTGAACCATAATGCCGGCACCGTCGCCGGTCTTAGGGTCGGCACCTTCGGCACCACGGTGAACCATGTGCTCCAGAACCTGGAGACCCTGTTCGACCAGACGGTGACTTTTGATGCCTTTTACATTGACTAACAGACCCACTCCGCAAGCGTCGTGCTCATAACGTGAATCATAAAGACCACATGATTGATTGTGGGGAATTCGCATACAATAATGTTTTTTAGTTCTTTTTTACCGCGACAAAAATAGCATAATTTGATAAACTGTACAAGAAAAATTGCAATTTTCTTTGAAATTATTTGTTTTAGCGGCTATTTTCTATGAAAATGGCGCAAGTCGGGTCTTTAGAGTCTGTGAGTTCTCTAAAAGTCTTTAAGGTCGGCGCGGGGTGCTTTCGCCGGAGGGCGGCTGCACGGGCCGTGCAGCCCTACAATGGTTGGCGGGAGGTGCTTTCGCCGGAGGGCGGCTGCACGGGCCGTGCAGCCCTACAATGGTCGGCAGGGGGAGCTTTCGCCGGAGGGCGGCTACGGGGTGTGTGCAGACTTTGCGCGGGGGTATGGGAAAAGGGCATAAAAAAAATTACTCGTCGTCTCGACGAATAATCTTCTTACCTTAAATCTAATACCATGAAAAACTTGTTGCAAAGGTAAGGACTTTTTTTAAGTCTGCAATACCTAAGGGTGATATTTAACGTATTTTAACCTTAAATTATCTAAAACAATAGAGTTTCAACTCTGAAACCGCGGGAGGGTTATCCGAATTTGGAGATTTTGCGGAGCAGAGACTCGTTGAGAATCTTGATTTTGCGGCCGTCGACCACTATGAGATGCTCGGCAACGAAGTTGGAGAGGGTGCGGATGGCGTTTGAGGTGGTCATGTTGGAGAGGTTGGCGAGATCCTCGCGTCCCATGTAGATGGCAAGGGTTACGCCGTCGTCCTCGTATCCGTAGTTTTCGAGCAGTACAATCAGCGCTTCGGCGAGGCGTCCGCGTATATGCTTCTGTGTGAGGTTTACAATCTTGGTGTCGCTGTTGCCGAGATTGCGCGAGAGCTCGTGGATGAAGAACATAGCGAGGCGATCGTTGTGGCGTATCATATCCGTGACCACCGACATCGGCAGGGTGCCGAGGGTAGAGGGTTCGAGAGTAGCAGCGCTCGAAACGTAGGGTTCGCCGGCAAAGTAGGCCCGGTATCCGAAATATTGGACGGGTTTTATGAGGCGGAGAATCTGGACTCGGCCTCCCACGCCGTCCTTAAACTTCTTGACGCTGCCCGTGAGGAGAGTCCAGAGGTATTCCGGTTCGTCTTTTTCAGCGTAGATTATCTGGTTTTTCTTGTATTTGTGGATGATGAAATTGTCGAGGACACGGCGTTTCTCATCCCTGTCGAGAACAGACCAGATTTCTGCGAGGTCTTCAGCTATTACCCGTTCGATTGCGCTTTTAATCATATTCGTAGATGTTTTACAGCACTGCTGTATAGCAGACAAAGTTACGACTTTAAATTTACAGACAGTGTTAATTATAGTTAAAAGCGCAATGTCTGTCAGTGGCGGTTGTAGAATTCGAGTATGCGGTTGCGCAGAATCATTTCGTATTTGGCCTGTACCATTTCGGCGCGGTTGCGTACATACTGGCTTTTGGCCTGTTCGAATTCGGTGGCGTTTGCACGGCCGTAGTTGAACTTCTCGGTGACAGCCTCGAGGGCGGCGCGGGAAGCGCCGGCGGCGGTGACGGCGGCGTCGTACTTGCGCGACGAGGCCACTGCCTGGTAATATGCCTGGCGTATCTCCTTGAAGAGATTGGAGGAGCGCTGGTCGAGTTCGAGTTCGGCGGTGACGCGCTGCACTTTGGCACGGCGGATCTGGTTGCGGGTAGAGAAGGCGTCGAAGATGGGGATCTGGAGACTGAAGCCGAGCGATTTGCTGAAATTGTCGCGCATCTGGCTGCGGAAACCGGCGTTGTCGAATCCCGAAACCTTGTAGTAGCTGCTGCCGAGCGAGGCGTTGAAGTTCAGGCGGGGGAGATAGCCGCTGCGGGCGAGGGAAATCTGACGGTCGGCGGCGGAGACGCCGAGACGTGCCGCGCGGATGGAATGATTGTTGGCCAGGGCATTCGCATACACTTCATCGGGGCTGAAAATGCCGCGGATTTCATCGTCGGAAACCGGATTGATGTCGAACCCGGTCATATCGTCGAGCTCGAGAATGCGGGCGAGATCAACGAGGGCGAGCTGACGGTCGTTGTCGGTGGTGACGACGCTGAGACTGTCGTTGGCGAGCTGTGCCTCGGACTGAACCACGTCGAGTTCGGGAATCTTGCCGTTTTCAAACAGGGTGCGCTGTTTTTCGAGTTCGACTGCCGAGAGCCGTGCCTGTTCGCATGCAACGTCGTGGAGTTCGCGGGTGTAGAGCACCTGGAGATATTGCGAAATGACGTTGAGCGTAACGTCGTCTTTGGCAGCTTCCGACTCCTCGACGAGGCGCTGCAGGTTCTCGCGCGAGTATCTGAGCTGGCGCACGGCGCTCAGGCCCTGAAATACGGGGAGGGATAGAGAGCCGTTGAAACTTGTCATCGACGTGTTGCGGTTGGCGTAGGTGTTTTCGGCTGTCAGACCTCGGCCGAAGTCCCAGTTCTGTCCGGCGCCGGCGCTGACGGTGGGAAGGAATCGGTCTTTGGCCTCTACAACGTCGAGTTCGCCGCCGCGGAGGTTAATGAGGGAGCTGCGCACGTTGAGATTGTGGGAAACGGCATAGGAAATGCAACTGTCGAGCGACCATGCGGTCTGCTGTGCTGAAGCGGCTGCCGACGAAAGACATACGATCGCCGCGGAAAGAATTATCTTTTTCATTGCGGTCAGTTTTCAGAGTCCTTGATTTCGTTTCCGCGGAGGCGCACGTTTTTGTCGATACCGCCTTTAACCTGAATCGAGATACCGTCGGAAGTTCCTGTCGTGATGGCACGGCGCTGGAAAATCTGCTTGGGAACGGAGTCGGTGAGCACGTAGACGAAAGTGCTGTCGCCGGCAAACTCTATGGTGCTTTCGGGTATGGTGAGCACGTCGGCGGCCTTGTTGAGCGATACGGTGGCGTTGGCGCTGTAGCCGGCGCGGAGCTGTTCGCCTTCGGGAACCTTGACGGCGGCTTTGATTTCAAACGTGTTGGCGCCGTTGAGTTCGGTGCCTTTCGGGGCGATATACTCGATGGTGGCGCTGAGCGGATGGTCGGGAAGTGCGCCGATGGCGATTTCCATAGGCTGGCCCACACTGAGCAGACCTACCTCGGTTTCGTCGACCTTGCCTTTGAAGATGAGGTCGCTCATGTCGGCCACGGTGGCCACGGTTGTGCCGTCGTTCATGGTGTTGGCCTGAATGACGGATGAACCGACTTTTACAGGCACGTCGAGCACCAGACCGGATGTAGTGGCGCGGACGAGGGTGTTGCTTCCCTTTGCGTTGGTTTTCGAGACGCCTTCCTTCACGATGGAGTAGGCGTCTTCGGCTGCGGCGAGCTCTGCCTTAGCCTGGTTGAGGGTAGTGGTGGAGGTTTCGAACTCTTCGAGCGAGATTACCTTTTTGGCATAGAGCTGAGCATTGCGGTCGTTCTTGAGCCGGGCGTCGTTGAGGGCGATGCGGGCGGTCTCGATGCGGCTGTAGGCTGAGGCGAGCTGCTGTTCGTCGGGGATGACCTTGATGTGAGCGATGACGTCGCCTACGTTTACGCGGTCGCCCGCCTCGACGTTGATTTCCGAGATTATGCCTGATACCTGAGGCTTGATTTCGATTTCGTCGCGGGGTTCGATTTTGCCCGTAAGGACAGTTGTGCGCTCAATGTCGCCAACCGTGGGCGACACGATTTCGTAGACTTTCTCTTTGGCGCGGGAATTCATGTAGAGATATACAAATGTTCCCACAAACAGGGCTGCGACGAGAACCCACAGCGTAATCCTGAAGAACTTTTTCATAATTGAAACGTATTTTTTTATGATTTTTTACTATTTGGAGTTGAGCGCCTCTACGGGCTTGATTTTCATTGCTTTCAAGGCCGGAACGAGTCCGGCAAGGGAGCCGAGCACCACGAATACAATCATAATGCCAACAGCCTGCGCGAAAGAGAGCTGGAAGTGGAGGATGGTGCCGTTTGAGGCGAAAATGCTCTGGGCCACGCCGAGTATGAGCACGGCGAAGCAGATGCCGGCGAGTCCGGCAATAAGGGTAAGCACTACACCCTCGGAAAGAATCTGGATTATGATGTCGCGAGGTTTGGCGCCGATGGATCGGCGGATGCCGATTTCCTGGGTGCGTTCGCCCACTATTATCCACATGATGTTGCCGACGCCGATAATGCCGGAGAGAAGAGTGCCGAAGCCTACGAGGGTTGCCAGGAGCGAGATGCCGAGGAATATATTGTCGATCATCTTGAACTGCTTTGAGATATCCATGAAGTAGACGGCGCCTTCATCGTCGGGTGCCACGGGATGGTTCGACGAGATTATGCGGCGGATCACGCCTTCGTAGTCCGACGGCGTATGACCCGGCGTGACGGTGAAGAGAAACATCGCCACTTTGTCGCCGAGATTGTAGCTGCGGCGCATGAGCGAGGCGGGGATGAAAATTGCGTCGTCGATCTTTGTGATGAGCGACACCTCGGAGGTCTGTCCGGCCACGCCCACTACCTTATAATATATGCCGTTTACCTGAATCTCCTGGTTGACGGCGCTTCCGGTTCCGAACAGTTCGGAGGCGAGGCGCTTTCCGAGGACACAGACCTTGCGCATGCGAGCGTCGTCGGTCTCGTTGAGCAGGCGGCCTTCGTAGACCTTCGGTGTGAAGATGTCGAAGTAGTCGCTCTCGGCACCGAGCAGTGAGCCGGAGGTGGTCTTGTCGGCGTGGAGTGCCGATGCGCCGAACTGGTTGATGGTTGAGAGGGCGTTGATTTCGGGGACGGCGCTGCGGATCATCGCAATGTCGCGGTCGTTGAGTGAAACCTCCATGCCTTTTTGGTATCCGCCGTAGGGCTTGGTAGTACGGCCGGGGAAAACTATGGCGAGGTTGGTGGCGAGCCCGTCGAACTGGCTTCTCATGAAACCGTTGAATCCCTCGGAAGCGCCGAGAAGCAGGGCGAGGATGGCGGTGCCCCAGAAGATTCCGAACGCGGTCAAGAAAGTGCGCGTCTTGTTCTGGGAGAGGGTTGCGCCGATTTCGCGCCAGTTGTCTATGTCGAAAACAGGATTTCTCATTTTTATTCGTCTCTAAGTGCTTCGACCGGTTTGATTTTGATGGCTTTGAGTGCGGGGAAAAGCCCGGCGAGCGAGCCGGTGAGGATAAGAACAACGGTTACCTCAATAGCCATTGACAGTGTGATGGTAGGGTTGGTGAGGTTGTCGCCGGCAATGACACCGATGAGTTTTGCAACGAGCATTCCGGCCACAATTCCGATGTAGCCGAACAGCGACGTTATGGCGGCGCTCTCCACGATTACCTGTGTCAGTATGTTGCGCGGACGTGCGCCGATTGCGCGGCGGATGCCGATTTCGTGAGTGCGTTCGCGCACCGACACAAACATGATGTTGCTGACACCCACGATTCCCGACAGGAGAGTGAGCGCGCCAATCACCCAGATGGCGATGATAAGTCCGCGGTTCGCCTCAAGATTACTGAAATAAGAGTTGAGCATGTTCCAGGTATACACGGCGCTTTCGTCGTCGGGGTCGAAAGTGTGGACGGCACTGAAAGTCTGACGGATTGATTTCTCCGCCTCGTCGCCTTGCTCGATGTTGTCGATGTTGCGGAGCTTTATGGCGAGTTCGTCAACCCGATCGCCCCCTCCGCTCATGGCTCGGGCGGTGGAGAACGGAATGTAGACCTCGTCCATACGGTCGCTGTCGTAGATGCCTATCACCGTGAAGCTGAGTCCGGCGATGCTGACGTATTTTCCCACCGGCTCGTCGGAACCGAAGAGCAGGTCGGCGCTGTGCTCGGATATCGCAGCCACGCGACGCCGGCCCTTGATGTCGAAGTCGTTTATGAAGCGCCCCTTGCGCATGGTAAAACCATAGATTTTCATGGCTTCCGGATAAACGCCCTGATAACCGGAGGAGAGATAGTC
>UROS01000064.1 GCA_900549445.1 uncultured Porphyromonadaceae bacterium
ATTGCCGGTGGCACGATTTCGGTTGAGCCGGCGCCGGATGTCAGCTCCAAAACCGCCGGCGAGGCCGTTAAAAACTTCGTTCAGACCCTCGAAGAAAAATTCACCTCGGGTGAAATAGACAAAATCGACCTCCTCTACATGCACTTCCACAGCGTGTCGCGTCAGACACCCCGCGCCGAACAGATTCTCCCCGTGGTGCAGTCTACCTTCACCGGCAACGGTGTGGTCACTCTCTGCCGTCCCTATATCTTCGAACCCGACGCCGCCACGATTTTCGTGTCGGTTCTCCCGATGTTCATCCTCTCCGTAATGCAGGAGGTGTTCACCGAAAACCGCGCTTCCGAGCAGGCCGCCCGAATAATGGCCATGCAGAGCGCCAACGACAATGCCAAGAAACTTCTTGAGCAGCTTCAGCTTGAATACAACAAACTGCGCCAGCAGAGCATAACCACCGAACTACTCGACATCATAGGAGGACAGGTAAGGTAATCTGCCGCGCGGCTACGATAATAAACCGAAACTAACAGAAAAATAAATCAATATATTTAACAATTCTCTATGGGTAGTGTTAAAGACTATTTCTCTTCGCTCGGCTACGGTATAATGAGCCTCCTCAAGGGGCTTCAGGTTACCGGCAAGGAGTTTGTTACTCCCAAAATCACCGAGCGTTATCCTGAAAACCGCGACAATCCCCCAGTGGCACCCCGATTCCGGGCAAAACTCGAGCTTATTTATGATGCCGAGGGTAACCACAGATGTATTGCCTGCGGCACTTGCGAGCGTCAGTGTCCCAACGGTACCATTCACCTCGATACTAAAATGGTTGAGACTTGGGACGGCAAGAAAAAGAAAAAACTCGACAAGTATATCTACGACCTCGGAAGCTGCACGTTCTGTAACCTTTGCGTAATCAACTGCCCGACAGATGCCATCGCTTTCTCCAACGATTTTGAGCAGGCTGTCTTCACAAGGTCTAAGCTCGTTGAGCAGCTCAATTATCTCCCCGAAAAGGAAGAGCCGAAGCCCACTCCCGAGCAGATAGCGAAACTTCAGGCTGAGAAAGAAGCAAAAATTGCCGCAGCCAAAGCCGCAGCAGAAGCCAAAAAGGCAGCCGCAGCTGCGTCCGGCAATGCTCCCTCCGCAGAAGCTGCTCCCGCGCCCGCCGCGCCTGCAGCCGACGATCCCGCAGCCAAAGCCCTCGCGGCAGCTGCCGGCGACCCGGAGAAACAGGCCAAGATCCGGGCCGCACTCGAGAAAGCAGCCCGCCTCAAAGCCGAGCGCGAAGCCGCCAAGAAAGCCGCCGAAGGCAATACTCCTAAGGAAAATTAAAAAAATCAATCACATATATGGAATCAGTAGGAAGTATCATTATGTATCTGATAATCGTTCTGTCGATTGTCATTTTCTCGGTACTGACTGTCACCACCCGCAAGATTCTGCGCGCCGCGACTTACCTGCTTTTCTGCCTGTTCGCTACAGCAGCCCTCTATTTCAAACTCGACTATGAGTTTCTGGGCTCCGTTCAGATAGCGGTCTACGCAGGAGGCATCGTCGTGCTGTTCGTGTTCTCTATCCTGCTTACCACACGGCCCGGTGACAACAGCCAGAAACTCGCTTCCCGAAGCCGCATTCTCGGCCTGGTCGGCGCTGTCGCGCTCGCCGTTGCCACAGGGTGGGCTCTCGTGTCGCGTTGCTCCGATCTGCTCACTCCGCTTTCCGATACTCAGAATCCCACAATGGATGAGATCGGCGAGGCGATGCTCGGAACAGGTTTCGGCCAGTACCTCCAGCCTTTCGAGGCAATCAGTGTGTTGTTGCTCGCATGTATAATCGGTGGCGTCGTAGTCGCCCGCAAACGTTAATCCGCCATGGAATTTACTCCTGTATACTATCTCGTTCCTTCGCTGATTATGTTCTGCTGCGGAGTCTACGGATTCCTCACACGCCGCAACATGATCGCGATGCTCATCTCGATTGAGCTTATGCTCAACGCTGTTGATATTAACTTCGTCGTTTTCAACCGTTTTCTGTTCCCCGGCTCGATGGAGGGAATGATGTTCACTCTTTTCGCAATTGCCATCGCTGCCGCTGAGACTGCGCTTGCAATCGCCATCATCATCAACCTCTACCGCGTCTGCAAGAATATCGACGTCAACGATGTAACCCAAATGAAATTCTGACGCCTTATGGATATTACGATACCTGTTCTCATTCTGGCTATTCCGCTCTTCATGTTCCTTCTGCTGGGACTCGGGGGCGAGAAGATGAGCCACAAGCTTGCCGGCGTGCTCGGCACTCTCGGCATGGGCACCGTACTCGTGCTGTCGTACTATACGGCGTTCGACTACTATTTCTCCGGAAATCCACTCTTTGTCGACGGAACCGACCGGCTCCAGTATGTGGCATTCAACACTACCTGGCTGCAGTTTACCGATAATCTCGTTATAAAGCTCGGTTTCCTCCTCGATCCGATTTCGGCCATGATGCTGATTGTGATTCCCACCATCTCCTTCATGGTTCACCTCTATTCGCTCGGCTATATGCACGGTGAGCGCGGTTTCCAGCGCTATTATGCATTCCTGTCGCTGTTCAGTTTCTCGATGCTCGGACTCGTTGTTGCCACCAACATCTTCCAGATGTACATCTTCTGGGAGCTCGTGGGCGCATCGTCGTTCCTCCTCATCGGATTCTTCTACACGTTGCCTTCAGCTGTCGCAGCTTCGAAGAAGGCGTTTATCGTTACCCGCTTCGCCGACCTCTTCTTCCTCATCGGCATCCTCATCCTGTCGTACTACACCGGCACCTTCGATTTCATCACCCTCTGCTCCGACCCGCAGGCAGTGTTCTCCAGCTTCGGCGGCGCTACCTTCATGGGCGGTTCGGTTCTTACCTGGGCGCTCATCCTTATCTACACCGGCGGTATGGGCAAGTCGGCCATGATGCCTCTCCATATCTGGCTTCCCGACGCAATGGAAGGCCCGACTCCCGTATCGGCTCTCATCCATGCCGCAACTATGGTTGTGGCCGGTGTATATCTCGTTGCCCGTCTCTTCCCGCTCTACCTGCTCGAGGAGGCTTCGCTGGTGTTCATCACTGTTGTGGGCGCCGTCACGGCATTCTACGCCGCCGTTGTGGCCTGCACCCAGATCGACATCAAGCGAGTGCTCGCTTTCTCGACCATTTCGCAGATAGCGTTCATGATGGTCGGCCTTGGCGTTGCCCGTCCGGAGATTCACGAAGGTCTCGGCTACATGGCCTCCATGTTCCACCTCTTCACCCACGCTATGTTCAAGGCGCTCCTCTTCCTCGGCGCCGGTGCGCTCATCCATGCCGTCCACTCCAACAACTACACCGCAATGGGCGGTCTGCGCAAATACATGCCCGTAACCCATATCACCTTCCTCATCGGCTGTCTCGCGATCTCGGGTATTCCTCCTTTCTCGGGATTCTTCTCGAAAGACGAAATCCTGAGCGCCTGCTACGAGAACAACATCTTCTGGGGTGTCTGGATGACAATGGTTGCCGGCATGACCGCATTCTATATGTTCCGTCTCTACTATCTCATCTTCTGGTGGGATGATCCCGACTACGAGGCCCGCGCCAAGGAAAACGAAGCTCACGGCCACGGCCATTGCGCGCTTCCGCACGACGCTCCCTGGACCATGACTGTGCCCCTGATTTTCCTTGCAGCAGTTTCGGTTGTCGACGGTTTCATTCCATTCGGCAAATTCGTGACCTGGGGCGGAGAGGAATACACCATCCACATCAACTGGCTCTACGCCGGCATCAGCATCGCAGTGGCATTAGTGGCAATCCTTTTTGCCCGTCACCTCTATATCCGGAAGAACGACAATCCCCGCGCCATGGCCGATTCCTGCCGCTGGCTCTGGGAAGCTGCCCATCACCGTTTCTACTGGGACGAACTCTATCTCTTTATTACCCGCAAGATTATTTTCAACATAATCTGTAAGTCCATAGCATGGTTCGACCGCCACATCATCGACGGCACCATGAACGGCTTCGCCTACATAACCAATCAGGCGTCAGTCGCTATCAAGGGACTTCAGAGCGGGAAGGTTCAGATGTATATCTGGTGGTATCTTATCGGTGCCGTTCTTCTCGGAACAATAACCGCAGTTTGTGTCCTCTGATGTCAGTGCAAATAAAGTAAATATAGTAATTATATGTTTTCCAATATATTAATCTACTTTGTGGTGATTCCCCTGCTGATGCTCGGCGGACTCGCCCTCTGCCGGAATATCAAGCAGATACGCGCTGTGGCCGTTACGGGTTCGGCGGCGCTTATCGCGCTCTCCGTCTGGCTGCTGGTTGACTATCTCGCCCAGCGCGCGGCAGGTGCCGACGCTCCGATGCTCTACACGGGCTCCTGGGAGTGGTTCACCCCGCTAAATATCCATCTCGCGGTTGGAGTCGACGGTATCTCGATCGCAATGCTCATCCTCTCTTCGATAATTCTATTTACCGGCAGCTTCGCGTCGTGGGAAATACCTCAGCCCAAGGAGTTTTTCCTGTGGCTTATCCTTCTCTCGACAGGTGTTTACGGCTTCTTTATCTCGATTGACCTCTTCACGATGTTCATGTTCTACGAGGTCGCCCTGATCCCGATGTATCTTCTCATCGGCGTGTGGGGATCGGGCAACAAGAACTACTCGGCAATGAAGCTTACCCTCATGCTTATGGGCGGTTCGGCATTCCTGATGCTCGGTCTGATCGGTATCTACTACCACTCGGCTCCCGAAGGCGGAATCCTTACCTGGAACATACTTGAAATCGTTGAAAACGACGCTATCTCTCACGGATGGCAGACATTCCTCTTCCCGATGACCTTCGTAGGCTTCGGCGTTCTCGGCGCAATGTTCCCGTTCCACACCTGGAGCCCCGACGGCCATGCCTCGGCGCCTACTGCTGTGTCTATGCTCCACGCCGGCGTGCTCATGAAGCTCGGAGGCTACGGCTGCTTCCGTGTGGCTATCTACCTGATGCCTCAGGCCGCCAACGAACTTGCCTGGATATTCCTTATCCTTACCGGCATATCGGTGGTTTACGGCGCATTTAGCGCCTGCGTGCAGAACGACCTCAAGTACATCAATGCTTATTCGTCGGTTTCGCACTGCGGTCTCGTGCTCTTCGCTATCCTCATGCTCAACACTACCGCAATGACCGGCGCAATCATGCAGATGCTCTCCCACGGTCTTATGACGGCTCTTTTCTTCGCTCTCATAGGTATGATCTACGGACGCACCCACACTCGCGATATCCGCGAGATGGGCGGCATGATGCGTATCATGCCTTACCTGTCCGTATGCTACGTGATTGCCGGTATGGCGTCGCTCGGTCTCCCCGGTCTCAGTGGATTTGTGGCTGAAATGACCATTTTCGTAGGATCCTTCCAGCACGCCGACATGTTCCACCGTTGCTTCACAATCGCGGCCTGCAGCTCGATCGTCATCACCGCCGTCTACATTCTGCGCGTGGTGGGCAAGCTCCTCTACGGACCCGTTCAGAACGAACACCACCGCGAACTCACCGACGCGACCTGGTGGGAGCGCCTCTCCACGGCCACTCTCATTGTCTGCGTGGCCGCCATCGGTTGCTTCCCCAACTTCTTTGCCGATCTCATCAAGTTCACTTTCAGTCCTCAGATTTTCTCTGTTTTAGGAATGAACTAATCTCATACTACAGCAATGGATTATTCACAGTTTTTAGCAATGAAGCAGGAAATCGGGCTCCTTATAGTGTTCCTGATAGTCTTCATTTACGATACATTCTTCACTCGGACTTCGAGCGAGGTTGTAGGGCAGAACGGCGAGGGTGCGCTCACAAAGCCCACGCTCGGCGCGCTCCCCGTAGTCTCCACAATTCTGTTTGCTATTTTTACGGTCTACGGTTTCTGCCCTTCGCTTCAGGAGGCTTCGGTGGCATTCGCCGGAATGTATGTTACAAGCCCCACAATCGTGGCGATCAAAAACATCCTCAACATCGGCGTGCTCATCGTCATGATTCAGTCCATAACCTGGTCGGGCACTGAATTCACCTCCATCCGCCGCGGTGAATTCTACGAACTGATTCTCCTGACCCTCTTCGGAATGTACTTCATGATTTCGAGCAGCAACTTCCTGATGTTCGTAATCGGTCTCGAAACCGCTTCGCTTCCCCTCTGCGCTCTTGTAGCCTTCGACAAGCACCGCTACGAAAGCCATGAGGCCGCCATCAAATACGTGCTCACCGCCATCTTCTCGTCGGCAATCCTTCTTATGGGTCTGTCGCTGCTCTACGGTCTTACAGGCACCCTCTATTACGAGGGAATCGCAATGGCACTCTTTGGCGGCGAAATCAGCGTTATGCTCATAATAGCGCTTGCGTTCGTTATCGCCGGATTCGGATTCAAGCTCTCACTCGTGCCGTTCCACCTCTGGACCGCCGACGTTTATCAGGGCGCGCCTACTTCCGTCACCTCTTATCTTTCGGTTATCTCGAAAGGTTCGGCTGCGTTTGCGTTCCTCACGGTTCTCTTCCAGGTGTTCGGAGCGTTCTACACCGATGTCTGGGAATGGATGCTCTACGCAATCATCATCCTCACCATCACCGTCGGTAACCTCTTCGCAATCCGCCAGCGCAACATGAAGCGCTTCCTCGCATTCTCCTCCATATCGCAGGCCGGCTATATCATGCTCGGCGTGATTTCGATGAGCCTTATGGGCGTGTCGGCACTGATGTTCTACGTGCTCGTCTACATCTTCTCCAACCTCGCCGCTTTCGGTGTCATAGGCGCCATCGAAAACAACTGCGGCAAGGTCGACATGGACGACTACAACGGGCTCTACAAGACCAATCCGCGTCTGGCCTTCACCATGATGCTCGCCATGTTCTCGCTTGCAGGCATCCCGCCGTTCGCCGGATTCTTCAGCAAATTCTTCATCTTCACCTCTGCACTCCAGACCGGCTCGCCGGCCATCTACGTGCTCGTGCTGATAGCGTTGATCAACACCATCATCTCGCTCTACTACTATCTGCTCGTGGTGAAGGCAATGTTCATAAACGATTCCGAGACCCCCGTCGCTACATTCAAGTCAACTTGCAGCGAGCGCCTCGGAATGTGGATATGTGTTGCCGGAATCATATTCCTCGGCATCGTCAGCCCCGTTTACGATTATCTTCTCACTGTAGTCCTCCCCTGACGTTTTAACAACATAAGGTCTCAATTCTATCAAAGCCGGTTCCGGACAGCCCAGTGCAACCGGAACCGGCTTTAAAAATTTAACCCCATACATATTCTCCATAGATATGACTTTCCCTCAGAATCCCGGCCCCATAGGAGTGTTCGACTCCGGATACGGCGGTCTTACCATACTGCGCGAAATCAGAAAAGCGATGCCTCAGTACGATTATCTCTACCTCGGCGACAATGCCCGCGCCCCCTACGGCACACGTTCGTTCGACGTGGTCTACCGCTTCACGCTCGAAGCGGTTAAAACGCTCTTTGAGCGCGGTTGCCATCTGGTGATACTCGCCTGCAACACTGCCTCGGCAAAGGCTCTGAGGTCAATACAGATGAACGACCTTCCGAAAATCGACCCCGCTCGCCGTGTACTCGGCGTAATCCGCCCTACGGTGGAGGCAGTCGGAAAATCGGCATCGGCCGGAACAATCGGCATACTCGGCACGCCGGGTACTGTTTCAAGCGGCAGCTACGACATTGAGATAGCCAAATTCTACCCCTCGTTCCGCACTGTATCGCAGGCTTGCCCCATGTGGGTGCCTTTGGTGGAAAACAATGAATTTGCCGGTGCAGGAGCCGATTATTTCGTAAAGGAATATGTGGATGCCCTCTTCAGTCAGGCGTCGGATGTCGACACAATTGTTCTTGCCTGCACCCATTATCCGCTTCTTCTTCCCAAAATAGAGAAAGAGGTGGCCGGCAGGGCTCAGATCATCACCCAGGGCGAAATTGTGGCGGAAAGTCTTCGCGATTACCTCGGCCGCCATCCTGAAATGGCCGAGAAATGCACCACGGGAGGAACCGTAACCTATCTTACCACAGAGAATCCCGACAAATTCAACGACCTTGCCGCCATCTTTCTCAACGAACCCGTAAAGGTAAAGCATATAAACCTTTAAGGCGGTTTAGAGTTTTATACTATATAATTTTACTGAATATGAGACTCGACGGAAGGCGCGAAAGCTCCAATTTCGACGACCGCCGCGGACGCCGCGGTGGCAGAAAACTTGCTGCAGGCAGCATAGGTACTGTAATCATTGCCGCTATTCTCACGTGGATAATGGGCGGCGACCCGCTTGCCGTTATCAGCGGTCAGGGCGGCTCTCTCTTAGGCGGATCCACGGAGCAGACAGGCTCCTATACGCCTACTGCCGAGGAAGAGGAACTCGCCCGGTTCTCGCGTCAGATTCTTGCCGGAACGGAGGACGTATGGACTGATATTTTCCGCCAGATGGGACGCGAGTACGAGCCTCCTACGCTCGTGCTCTTCAGCGGTTCGGTGCAGAGCGGCTGCGGAGGCGCCACCTCGGCTACCGGCCCGTTCTACTGTTCTGCAGACCAGTGTCTGTATATCGACCTTTCGTTTTTCAGCGACATGCGCCGCAATCTCGGTGCCGACGGTGATTTCGCCTATGCTTACGTGATAGGTCATGAAGTGGGACACCACGTGCAATACCTGCTCGGCATCCTCGACGAAGCTCACGCGGCAGAGGCGAAAGTGTCGGAAACCGAAGCCAACCGCATAAGTGTCCGCACTGAACTGCAGGCCGATTTTCTGGCCGGAGTATGGGCTCACCACGACAATGCGCGCTTCGGCTCGCTCGAGGAGGGCGACATTGAAGAAGCCCTCGACGCCGCACAGAAAATCGGCGACGATTATCTGCAGAAGAAAGCGCAGGGATATGCCGTGCCTGAATCGTTCAACCACGGCACCTCCGCCCAGCGCACCCGCTGGCTCAAAAAAGGCCTCCGCACCGGCAATCTCTCCGACGGCGACACCTTCTCGATTCCTTTCAGTCAGCTCTGAGGTCTGTAATAATCGTCAGAAAGCCGACGACTTCATGGTAAGGCCGGTGAGCTCCTGGAGACCGAAGAGGAGGTTCATGTTGTGTACGGCCGTACCGGCTCCTCCTTTGAGGAGATTGTCTATCACCCCGGTAATGAGAAGCTTGTTCTCGATACGGTCGAGGTGTATCAGGCATTTGTTGGTGTTGACCACATCCTTCAGGTCGGGAACCTTCGTAGTGATGAAGGTGAAATTGTGGTCAGAGTAGTATTCCTCGTAAATACGGATTATTTCCGGGAGCGAGACGGTGCAGTCGAGATATGCTGTGGCTATGATGCCGCGTGAGAACGGCCCGCGCATCGGCACGAGGTTTATCTCACTGCTGAAACTGGGTTGCACTTCGGCGATTGTGCGTCTGATTTCGGGTAGCTGATGGTGGGAGAATGGGCGGTAAACAATCATGTTGTCGTTGCGCCATGCGTAGTGCGATGTCGGGCGGCGTTCGGCTCCGGAGCACGTGGCGCCCGTCACGGCGGTAATATGTATGTCGCTGTTCAGGAGCATATTCCGGGCGAGCGGAAGCAGCATAAGCTCTATGGCTACGGCTATGCATCCTGGGTTGGCCACGTGACGCGCTCCGCGCACCATCGCCTTGCGGTTGAGTTCAGGCAGACCGTAGATGAAATCATGGTCGGGGGAGGGGAGACGGTAATCGCGGGCAAGGTCGATGATTTTCAGGTCGTCGGGGATCTCAACTCCCTGCAGAAACTCGCGCGAACGGCCGTAAGGGGTGCAGCAGAAGAGTACGTCGATTTTGTCCAGCGGAGTCGAGCTGCTGAAAACCATGTCGGTTTCGCCGAGCAGCCCCTGATGTACGTCGGTAATTTTCTGCGAGGCACAGGCGTGGCTGTTGACCCATTCAATAACCACGTCGGGGTGGTTGATGAGAATTCGCAGCAGCTCGCCGGCGGCGTAGCCTGAGCCTCCAATTATGCCTGCTTTTATCATTTTTCGGTATTGGATTGGGTTGTGAATATGCTGTTGAAAATGCGGTCAGTGGCTCCGAGATTGTCGCGGATATACTGACCGGCGGCTTTGCCGGCGGCCGCGAGTGCTTCGGAGTCTGATGTAAGACGGTCGGCTACACGGTTGAAAGCGTCGGCCGAGTCTATCGAGAATCCGCCCCCGCAGTCAATCAGACCTGATGCTTCCTTAAACTTCTGATGCCGTGGCCCGAAAACTACGGGCATGCCGTAGACGGCCGCCTCGTTGAGATTATGTATGCCGTGGCCGAAACCGCCGCCTATATATGCTATGTCGCCGTAGCGGTAGAGGCTCGACAGCTTGCCGAAACAGTCAACGATCACCACACGCACGTTTTCGGCGGCCGAGGGGTCGCCGCCCGGGGCAAAAAGACGTTCGTAGTCCGAGAGCATCATCGTGTCGCCTTCGCGGAGCGAAACTTCGCGGCGAAGTGCCTCGAGTCTCTGCGGGTTGAACTCGTGGGGCGCGATTACCGCCGAGATTTCCGGATGGCAGCGAAGCCACGGTATGTAGATTTCCTCATCCGGTTCCCAGCTGCTGCCGAATATCATGGTCAGGCGCCCGTCGCGGCGCAGACGCTCCATACCCGGAATGTCGAAAGTGGAGCGCATGATGTCGGTGACGCGGTCAAAACGGGTATCGCCTGCCACGGTGACGTTCTCCACGCCGATTCCGGCGAGGAGGCGGCGCGAGTTCTCGTCCTGAACGTAGATTTGCCTGAAACATCCGAGCAATTTGCGGAACATACCGCCCCACGGACGGAAGAAAATCTGTTTCGGCCGGAAAATAGCCGATATAATATATGTGGGGATGCCGCGGCGGTGAAGTTCGGTGAGATAGTTGCCCCAAAATTCGTATTTTACGAAAATCGCCACTTCGGGATGCGCAGCGTCGAGAAACTCCCGTACTTTCGCCGGAGAGTCAAGCGGCAGATACACCACGCAGTCGGCTCCATCGTAATTATGGCGCACCTCATATCCGGAGGGGGAGAAAAACGACAGCAGAATCTTCAGGTCGGGGCGTTCGCGGCGTATGCGTTCTATCAGCGGCCGCCCCTGCTCGAATTCGCCGAGCGATGCGGCATGGATCCAGACGTATCTGTCGCCGGGTCTGATGTCGCGGCGCAGCCGGGAGAGTGTCTGCTCCCGGCCCGCAAGCATTTTCCTGACTTTCTGATTGCGTGTCGAGGCTATTTTCAGCCCGAGTCCGAAAACCGATATGCCGAAGTTGTAGAGCGGGTTCATTCTCCGGTTTTTCCGATTCGTTCAATACCGCGCTCAATGCGGGCTATTGTCTCGTCGCGGCCTATGAGTTCGGTTATGTCGAAAATATGGGGACCCTTGCACTCACCTACAAGGCAGAGTCGGAAGGCGTTCATCACGTTGCCGAGATGGTAGCCGTTGTCGTTCACCCACTGAAGCACCACCGGTTCGGCTGCGGCTGCCGAGAAATCGGGGAGATCCCTGAGCAGGGCTATAAGGGCGGTGAGGATTTCGGGAGTGTCTTCCTTCCAGCGCTTGCGGATATCTTTTTCGGCATATTCTTCGGGGGCTTTGAAGAAGAAGCGGGCCTGCTCCCAGAGGTCGGCCACGAAGTTGATGCGGCTTTTTACGAGACCTACAGCGCGGGCAATGTAATTGTCGGTGAAGTCGTCGGGATTCACGCCGTTGGCCTTGAGCACCGGCTTGAACAGCGAGGCGAGGTCCTCGTCGGAAATTTTCTGGAGATACTCGTGGTTAAACCAGCGGCCCTTGTCGAAGGCAAATTTGGCACCGGAACGCGAGCAATGGTCGAACGAGAATTTTTCGATGAGTTCGTCCATCGACATTATTTCCGTGTCGTCGCCCGGATTCCAGCCGAGCAGGGCAAGGAAGTTTATCACGGCTTCCGGCAGGTAGCCGCTCTCGCGGTAGCCGGCTGAAACAGCGCCCGATGCGGGGTCGTGCCATTCGAGAGGGAACACGGGGAAGCCGAGGCGGTCGCCGTCGCGCTTCGAGAGCTTGCCTTTGCCGTCGGGTTTCAGCAGCAGTGGCAGGTGGATGAAGTCGGGGCGGCTGTCAGCCCACCCGAACGCCTCATAGA
>UROS01000065.1 GCA_900549445.1 uncultured Porphyromonadaceae bacterium
GAAGACAACCCCCTCGGTGCTGCAGTATGAGGTGCTCGCCGAGGGCAACGGCCCGAAGCCTGCCGCAACCGACACCGTTGAGGTGCACTACACCGGCAAGCTGATCGACGGCACCGTTTTCGACAGCTCGGTAGACCGCGGCGTTCCCGCCACTTTCGGCGTGACACAGGTGATTCCCGGATGGGTCGAGGCCCTTCAGCTCATGAACGAAGGCTCGAAGTGGCGTCTGTTCATCCCCTCGCAGCTTGCCTACGGCCCGCAGGGCGCCGGCGGCGTAATCGGCCCGAACGCCACCCTTATTTTCGATGTTGAACTTCTTAAGGTTAATCCCGGAAAATAACACATATAATATACCATTCATTTTTCAACAAAAAGATTATGAAAAAACTCCTTATGGCTTGCGGCGTTGCCGCAATGATGTTAGGCGTCAGCTCCTGCAACGGCGGAAGCTCGTCGAGCGCCGACAAGACTTTCTCCGACTCACTGGCAACGGCAGTCGGCGAGTTTCAGGGCTACCGCCTGGCTTCGGAATACGAATCAGTTCCCGAAGATCAGAAAGCCAACCTTCCCAAAGACGAAATACTCCGCGGCATCAAGCAGGTTATCATGACCGACACCACCAAGCAGGCCTATATCTCGGGCCTCAGCATCGGAATGCAGGTTTATTCGCAGCTCTACCGCTACGAGCAGGCCGGCATCAAGGTTGACCGCGCGAAACTCTATGCCGCCTATGCAAAAGCTTTCAGCGTTGACTCCATCAACGCCGAAGATATGGACAAGGCTCAGGAACTCTTCCGTCAGGTTTCGGAGCAGGCCCAGCAGATAATGATGCAGAAGTACGAGGAGAAACAGAAGGCTGCCGAAGAGGCAAAGAAAGCATCTCCCGAAGCTAAAGAAAACATCTCGAAGGGCGAAGCCTACATCAAAGCTCAGAAAGAGAAAGACGCTGCCATCAAGACTACCGCCAGCGGTCTCTCGTATAAGGTAATAAGCGAAGGTACCGGCGAACCCGTAGGCAAAACCGGCCGCGCTACCGTATCTTACAAAGGCACCCTCATCGACGGCACCGTGTTTGACCAGAACGACAATGCTACTTTCGCTCCCTCGCAGGTAATCCCCGGTTTCGGCGAAGGTCTCGGAATGATGAAGAAAGGCTCGAAGTACATATTCTACATCCCCGGTGATCTCGCTTACGGTGCAAACGGCACCCCCGACGGAAAGATCGGCCCGATGGCTACCCTCATTTTCGAGGTTGAGGCCAAGGACGTGACCCCCGCTGAATAATTCGCATAATCATAAAACTGACGCCGCTGTGCCCGATACGGACGCAGCGGCGCTTTCGTTTTTTCAGCCCCGCAGCAGAGATTTATCGGCGCGGATAGGCAGTGGTTCAGAGAATTTTCGTAATTTTGCGATGAATATGAAAACCTTTCACCGAATTTTATCTCACGTCTTGCTCGCGGCCGTCATGCTTGCGCTTACCGGCGCATGCCGCATAAGCTATAAGCTGAACGGCGCGGCCATCGACTACAATATATACAAGACAATCCAGGTGTCGCAGTTTCCCATCCGCGCCGCGCTGGTGTATCCGCCCCTGCAGCAGACTTTCGAGAATGAGCTGCTCGACTATATAACCCGCAACACCCGCCTGCGCACCGTCGACACTACCGGAGACCTCCAGCTCGAGGGCGAGATTACGGGCTACAGTCTGTCGCCGCAGGCGGTGACGGAAAACGCTTACGCCTCGAAAACCCGGCTCACCATTCAGGTGCGCGTGAAGTATATCGACAACAAGCAGGAAGGCAAGGACATAGACCAGACATTCAGCGCATACCGCGACTTCGACAGTTCGGAAATGCTCACCGACGTGCAGGATCAGCTCTGTCAGAAAATTTCAAAGGAACTTGTCGACCTGATTTTCAACGCAACACTCGGCGACTGGTAATACCATGGACGATGAACTGAAAAAAGTAACAGCGGCTCTTTCCGGCGACTGCACCGGGCTGACACCGGAAACGGTCGACGCACTCTACAGGCGCTGGCCGTATTTCACCGTGCCGGCGCTGATGGAGCTGAAGGGGTATTGCGGCTCCGTCAGCGACGACCGACGCCGCGAACTCATGGCCCGGGTGGCTCTCAATTCGTCAGACCCTGCAGCCATGGCGGAGCTTACCGACACTGATTCGGAACTCTGGAGAGACTTTTACCCCTCGGAAACCGGGAAAAAGATCTCTACCGAAGAAACCATCTCTACATTTCTCGACACCTACGGCCACTCGTCGCCCGAGGAAGACCGGCTGCTCGAGCGGCTGATTTTCAATCCGGTGCCTGACTATTCCACCATGCTCGCCCGCGAGGAAGAGGAGAGCCAGCCCGACGAATCGGAAGCCGCCGGCGACTCACCCGACGCGCTCATCAACTCATTCATTCTCCGCAGCCGCCAGGAGGGACATTTCCCCTCCGAGAAAATCGGGCCGGAATCAATCGTCCGTCCGCAGCCCGTCACTCTCCCCGAGGAAACGCCCGTGGAGCCGCGCGAACCGGTAAACGACTCGTCGCTCAGCGAAAGTCTGGCAAAAATATACATAAAACAGCGCCGTTACGACAAGGCTTATGAAATTATAAGCTCGCTAAGTTTGAATAATCCAAAAAAAAGTGTTTACTTTGCAGACCAATTGCGTTTTCTCCGGAAACTGATGCTCAACAACAGCTACCGAAACAGCGAAAACACCCCGCAAAACAATTAAAATTCTAAAAAAACCGTAATAAGCTATGTTCGTTCTCCTGATCGTTCTGACACTCATCTGCGCAGTGCTTCTTATCTGCGTGGTTCTCATCCAGAAATCCAAAGGCGGAGGCCTTTCTTCATCATTTGCAGGTTCAAACCAGATTATGGGCGTGCGCCGTACCAACAATTTCGTTGAAAACGTAACATGGACACTCGCCGGCATAATCGTGGTTCTGTCGGTTCTCTCCACCTTCTTCATGCCCCGCGCCATCACCCAGACCTCGCGTGTGAGCGACGTCCCCACCGAGCAGACCGCTCCCGCCGACTTCGGCACTCCCGCAGCTCCCGCAGCCACCACTCCGGCTCCCGCAGCCGCTCCTGCTGAAACTCCGGCACCCGCTCCCGCACCTGCACCCGCAAAATAAGCCGTAAGGGCTTAAAAAAATAAAAATCGCAACCTGCCCCGACTCCGCTGCCGTGGCGGGTTGCGTCATTGTATCTGCTGCGTATGAAAGACTTCTGGCGTATACTTATCCGCTTCGTACCTCCATATAAGAAATATCTGCTGCTCAACATCATATTCAATGTTCTGGCGGCGGTGCTCACCCTCTGTTCGTTCGCACTCGTGATTCCTATCCTTGAAATGCTTTTCAAGGTAAAGGAAACCGTCTACGGCTACATGACACTCGGCGAGGGTTCCCTCAAGGAGGTGATGATGAACAACTTCTATTACTATACCCAGGAAACAATCCGCGCTTTCGGCCCGTCGGCCACTCTGGCACTGCTCGCCGCGGCGCTTGTGGTCATGACCTTCTTCAAGACCGGAGCCACCTATCTCAGCTCATATTTCGTGGTGCCGCTGCGCTCCGGAATTGTGCGCGACATCCGCAACTACGTCTACGATAAAATCGTAAGTCTCCCGATTTCGTTCTTCACCACCGAGCGCAAAGGCGACGTAATGTCGCGCATGAGCGGCGATGTGGCGGAAATCGAAAACTCCATCATGTCGTCGCTCGACATGCTTTTCAAGAACCCGATCATGATCGTCGTCTGCCTCCTTATGATGATTGCCATCAGCTGGCAGCTGACGCTTTTCGTGTTCATCCTTCTCCCTCTTGCCGGCATGGTGATGGGGCGCGTGGGCAAACGGCTCAAGCGCAAGTCGCTCGAAGGCCAGCAGCAGTGGGGACTCCTGATGAGCTACATTGAGGAAACCCTCGGCGGACTGCGTATCATAAAGGCATTCAACGCCGAGGAGAAGGTGATAACCCGCTTCCACAACGGCAACGACCGCTTCTTCCATATCTCCAACTCCGTGGCGCGCCGCCAGTCGCTCGCACACCCCATGAGCGAATTTCTCGGCACACTTACCATTGCAATCGTACTGTGGTTCGGCGGCTCGCTTATTCTCGGCGGCAACTCTTCACTCAAGGCGAGCGATTTCATCTACTACATGATCATATTCTACAATATCATAAATCCCGCCAAAGACCTCTCGAAGGCCGTATATTCCATCCAGAAAGGACTCGCCTCGATGCAGCGCGTGGATGCCATCCTCGATGCCGAGAATCCTATCCGCGACCCCGAGCACCCGAAAGAAATCGGCAAACTGAAAGGCGAGATAAAATATTCGGGCGTGACGTTCGGCTACGACACCTCGGTGCCTGTTGTCGACGACGTCAACCTCGAAATCAAGCCGGGCGAGACGGTGGCGCTCGTAGGACAGAGCGGCAGCGGCAAGTCGACTCTCGCCGACCTCCTGCCCCGGTTCTACGACGTGCAGAAAGGCTCGATAACAATCGACGGAACCGATATACGCGACCTGCGCGTACACGACCTGCGCGGCCTCATGGGCAACGTGAATCAGGAAGCTATCCTTTTCAACGATACCTTCTACAATAACATAACTTTCGGCGTGAAAAACGCCACGATGGAACAGGTCGAGGCCGCTGCACGCATCGCCAATGCCCACGATTTCATCATAGCCTCCGAAAAAGGATATGAGACCAACATCGGCGACCGCGGATGCCGCCTCTCAGGCGGTCAGCGCCAGCGCATTTCCATAGCCCGCGCAATCCTGAAAAATCCCCCGATACTGATTCTCGACGAAGCCACCTCGGCGCTCGACAGCGAGAGCGAGAAGCTCGTGCAGGAGGCTCTCGAACGCCTTATGAAAGACCGCACGACGCTGGTTATCGCCCACCGGCTGTCGACGATAAAGAACGCATCGCAGATATGCGTGCTCCACGAAGGAAAAATCGTAGAGCGCGGTACCCACGACCAGCTCATCGCACTCAACGGCCATTACCGCCGTCTCGTGGAGATGCAGTCAATGAAATAACTGAAGTTTTTCGGATCAGAACTCGCTGAACGCCAGGGGAAGCGTTGATGTCACCGACGGGAGGATGAAAATTTCATCGCGTCCCGCGAGAATCACTTTCACTCCCTTCCCGGCAAGAGTCTCATACTCGAGCAGAGCCTGACGGCATGCGCCGCAGGGAGCCACCGGCGATGCCACCTCCTGTCCGTCGGTACCGCGGGCGGCAATGGCTATGGCCTCGAACCGCGCATCGGGGTAACGCGAGTGGGCATAATAGGCAGCGGTACGCTCGGCGCATGTGCCCGACGGAAATGCGGCGTTCTCCTGATTGGAGCCGGTGACGGTCTCGCCGTTCGACAGCAGAATTGCCGCGCCCACCGAGAAATGACTGTAAGGGGCGTAAGAGCGGTAGGTCGACTGTCGGGCCAGGTCTACAAGATGGCGGTCGGTTTCATCCAATTCGTCGTAACCGACAGAAATTACCGGAACTGTAATATCAAATTTTTTCATCGTTTTTCAGGTGATTATAAAGGTTCAGGCAGCCGTCCTGAAGAAGGTCGAGCACCAGCTCGAATCCCTCGCTGCCTTCGTAATACGGGTCGGGGATAGAATCATACCGCGCAGGTTTTGAGAGGAAATCGGCCATACGGCGGATTTTAGTCTCGGCTTCGGGCGACGGAGCAAGGCGGCGCAACTTGTCGATGTTGCTGTCGTCCATCCCTATAATGAGGTCGAAATCGTCGAAATCGCTTTCGCGCACCTGCCGGCAAGTGTGGATCAGGCTCAGCCCCCGCTGACGGGCGTGGATGCGCATGCGCATGTCGGGCTGGTCGCCTACGTGATAGCCGCCGGTTCCGGCCGAGTCAATCACGAACCGGGCGCCGTCGCCGTGCTCCTCAACAATGGCGCGCATCACACCCTCTGCAGCCGGGCTGCGGCAGATGTTGCCGAGGCACACAAAAAGTATCTTGTATTTCTTATCCTCCATATCTGAAAAAACGCCTGTCAGGCGGGTTTGGTTGCGAGATAGACCGTACAGGTGCCGAAAGTCATGGTATGGTATTCGGTTTCCGTGAAACCGGCCCGGCGCATAAGTTCAAGCATGCGCTCGCCCTGAGGCACGGCGGCTATCGACTCCGGCAGATAGCTGTAGGCGCGGGTGTCTTTCGAGACCATACGCCCCGCCAGCGGGATGATATGGCGGCTGTAGACATTGTAGAGCGGACGGACAACCGGCGACGTAGGGGTCGACAGTTCGATTATACACGCGGTGCCACCCGGTTTGAGCACCCGCAGCATCTCGCGGTAGCCCGTGAGGAGATTTTCGAAATTCCGCACTCCGTAGGCGGCGGTAACAACGTCGAAACTCCGTTCCGGAAATGGCAGCTGCATGCAGTCGCCCTGCTGCAGCGACACCACGTCGGAGAGACCTTCGGCAGCCACTTTGCGCCGCCCTATCTCAATCATCCCCTCCGAGAGGTCGACGCCCGTTACGCTCACCGGGTCGAGGCGCCTCGCCATGAGTATGGCAAGGTCGCCCGTTCCGGTGGCTATATCGAGAATCCGGTCGTGGCAGCGGCGCATCAGGCGGTTCACTGCCCTGCGGCGCCACCACTTGTCAATGCCGAAAGTCATGGCGCGGTTCATGAAGTCGTAGGCGGGAGCGATGGAGTCGAACATATCCCTCACCTGGTCGCCTTTCGGACGGCCGTCGTTGTCGTAGGGATTGATTTCGGTGCAGTCCATGCGCCGGTTATTTCTGGAGCTCGGTGAGGCAGTCGAGCACGTTCTTTGCGATGCGATCGGCGAGGTGAGCCTCAGGGGCCTTGACGAATTTCTTTCCTGTGATGTGTTCGTAAAGCTCAATATAGCGCTCCGAGACCTCGAGACAGAATTCATCGGTCATTTCGGGCACTTTCTGACCCTCCTTGCCCATGAATCCGTGATCCATAAGCCATTCGCGCACGAATTCTTTCGAAAGCTGACGCTGCGGCTCGCCTTTGCGCAGACGCTCTTCGTAGCCGTCGGCATAGAAGTAGCGCGAAGAGTCGGGGGTGTGGATTTCGTCGATGAGAATCACCTTGCCGTCGCGCTTGCCGAACTCATATTTTGTGTCGACAAGTATAAGCCCTTTTTCAGCAGCCATTTCGGTGCCGCGTTTGAACAGCGCGCGGGTGTAGGCGGCCATCGTGTCGAACTCCTCGGCGGTTACAATGCCCTGGGCAATTGCTTCCTCGCGCGATATGTCCTCGTCGTGGCCGGCGTCGGCCTTGGTCGTAGGTGTGATTATGGGTTCGGGGAAACGCTGATTCTCTACCATTCCTTCGGGGAGTTTCACGCCGCAGATTTCACGGACACCGTTCTTATATGCGCGCCATGCGCTGCCGGCGAGATATCCGCGGATAATCATTTCGAGGCGAAGGCCCTCGCAGCGGTAACCGACAGTTACCATCGGATCGGGTACGGCAATCTTCCAGTTAGGCACGATATCGGCGGTAGCATCTAAGAATGTAGCCGCTATCTGATTGAGAGCCTGCCCCTTGTAGGGAATGCCCTTGGGAAGGATAACGTCGAATGCCGAAATTCGGTCTGTGGCGATCATTACGATAATGTCGTCGCTGATAGTGTAGACGTCGCGTACTTTGCCGTGATAAACGGCGGTCTGACCGGGGAATTTGAAGTCGGTATGAACCAATGTTGAAGCCATAATTCGTTCGATTTAGGAATTTGCCGCAAAGTTAACCATTTTTCGGGAAACGGCGAAAACTCAACTGATTTATAAAATATGTTAATTCAGCGCGATGCCCGAACCATCTCCGTGCCGTTGTCGTTTTCTTAGTACGAGAAGGCATTTTGCTGGCGTTATTAAAAAGCCGTGTCATACAGAAACGATTTACCTTCTCCGTCCGCCTGGAACCCTCCGGTTCCGGGCGGGCTCTTTTTCAGGAGGGCCGTAAACCGGGCGTTGCTCGGCGCCGGAATTGCTATTCCTTGATTCCGTATGCGAGATCGCCGGCGTCGCCGAGACCGGGCACAATATAGGAGTGGGCGTTGATTTCGTCGTCGATCGCGCCTACCCATACCGTCGTCTTGTCGGAGGGGAATGTCGACTTTATATATTCAACCGCCACTTTCGAGGCTATGATGGATGCCACGTGGATATGGGCCGGCTCACCTTTTGTAAGGAGCGCACGGTAGCTCAGTTCCATCGAGGCTCCGGTGGCAAGCATCGGATCGGCTATTATCAGGGTCTTTCCGTCGATGCGCGGTGAGGCTATGTATTCGATAAACACGTCGAAGTTCTCTTTTTCGCGATATTTCCGGTAGGCCGACACGAAGGCGTTCTGCGCATGGTCGAAATAATCCTGAAATCCCTTGTGGAAAGGGATTCCGGCGCGGAAAATAGTAGCGAGCACAATCTGCTCGTCGAGCACGTGGCATTTCGCCGTGTCGAGCGGCGTGACTACCTCCTCCACCTTATAGGTGAGGCGCTTGGATATCTCATACGCCATAATCTCGCCGATGCGCTCGAGATTACGGCGGAAACGCAGCATGTCTTTCTGTACATTCACATCGCGCAGTTCGCTCATATACTGGCTGACGAGCGAAGGCGACGAGTCGAAATTGATTATTTCCATATAATTATGCGGTTTTTTACTTATAGATCGAGCCTTTTGCGGATGTATTCCACCACGATACCGGCAATATCCTCCATCGGCATTTTCGAGGAGTCGACGGTGAGGTCGTAAGAGGCAGAGTGCCCCCAGGTCTTGTCGGTATAGAAGTTGTAGAAATCCGCACGCAGGCGGTTGGTTTTCTCGGCAAGAGCCTTTGCTTTGGAGCGGTCGGCCACATCGGCGCGGGCCGTTATGCGGTCAACGCACGCTTCCATCGGAGCATGGACGAAAATATTGACGCAGCGGGGATTGTCGCGCAGGATATAGTCGGCACTGCGTCCTACCACCACAAACGATTTTTCCCGTATGGTTGCAAGCAGAAAATCGCTGAGCGACTTATAGAGTCCGTCGCCGCTTATTGCCGAGGAGCCGGTATAGTATGCCATCGGCGAGAAACCCATTGAGAATGAGAAAAGTCCGTTGAGAAACGTCGGGAACCGTTCGTCGTTTTTCTCGAAAAACTCCGGGTTGACGCCGGCCAGACGAGCCGATTCTATCAGGAGTTCCTTATCGTAATAATCAATACCGAGCCGCGAGGCTATCAGGCGTCCGAGTTCGCGTCCGCCGCTTCCGAACTGCCGTCCGATGGTGATGGCAAACGGTGCCGGTTCTTTTTTTCCGTCAGCCATTTATCTGCGTTCTTTTATGAGAAACACCTCGGTAGGAAAATGGTCGGAGTAGCCGTTCAAGAACACGCCTCCCGAATAGGTGCGCAGCGGATAGCCCTGACGCTGACCGGTGTCGCTCTTGAGGAAATCGAAGTTGTTTACCTGACATTTCCAGTAGTGCAACCCGTCGGTATTGTCTTCGAGCAAAGTTCCCGACACGATTATCTGGTCGAAAAGATTCCACTGACCCTTGTAGGCGAGAGTGCCGATTCCCTTGTCGAGCATCTTCCACCAGGGATTGTAAAAGCCGTGGAGCTGGGCTTTGTCGGCGTCGCGCACGGCTCCGAGACTAACTGCGCACGATTTGTCCTGCGGATCGTCATTAAGGTCACCCATCACAATCACGCCCTGGTTCGGACGTATGGCCCAGAGGGAGTCGGCTATATGCTTGCTCAGTGCTCCCGCAGCCTCGCGGAGATAGCTCGACTGCTCCTGTCCGCCCAGACGCGACGGCCAGTGGTTGACTATGACGCTGATGGTGTCGCCGCCGAGTATGCCGGTTACACACATCTGGTCGCGGGTGCGGAACGTAGGATTACCTTCTATGGTGAGCGTATGGTTCGTCACGTTGAGCACCTTGAAGAAACGGGGATTGTAGAGAAGTCCCACATCCACGCCGCGGCGGTCGGGCGAGTCGTGGTGAACAACCTGAAGCATCCATTTTTTTATAGGATCGGCTTTCACCAGATCGTCGAGCACCGACTTGTTCTCTATCTCCGAAACGCCGAGAATCGCCGGCCCCATAGGAGTGGTTTTGGTGGTCATCTGCGAGATACAGTACGCGAGATTATTGATCTTGCTCCAGTACTTCTCGGCGTTCCACTGGCGCGCGCCCTTAGGCGAGAACTCAAGATCGTATTTACCGTTGTTATTGATAGTGTCGAAGAGATTCTCAAGGTTGTAGAAACCGACGCCGAACACTAAAAATTGCTTCGAAGCGTCTTTTTTCTGGGCTAAAGCACCCGTGCATACGAGCACACAAACGAGTAAAGTAAGGAAGTATTTTCTCATAATCTCATAATTTTTCAGTGGAATCAGAATATGTTTCATTCAGAGCGTAAAATTAGCGATTTTTTTCGCAACTCAAAGCAATCGGTGCAAAAAATCCTGAACAGGACGATTTCTTTTGGCTTTCTTTTGGCTTATTTCTGTCCGTAGTTGGCCAGCGACTGGCGCAGCGACTCCACCACCATTGCCCGCAGTTCCGTGGGAGCAATCACGGTCACCGACGGCCCCATCGAGAGGATTTCCTGCACGAAGTCGGGGGTCAGCCGCAGCCGGTAGGTGAACACCGGATACTCTCCTCCGGCCTCCTCGCGCTGCGAATGGTGGAGCGGCAACGCGCGGAGGTATTTTGCCTGACGGCTGTCGGTCCGCAACCTCACCTCGCGGGTTTCCCCGTGGGAAAACACCACTCCGAACGCATCTCTTACGAAGGCGCGGCTGTCGAAGTCGTCGGGAATGCGGTACGTTGTGCCCTCGTCTACGGTCAGGTCGCTCATGCGGTCGAGGGCGTAGGTCTTTATGGTGTCCTCGCGCGTGTTGCGGCCCGTCACATACCAGCGCTGGCGGAAAATCTTAAGAAAATAAGGTTCAAGCACTACCCCCGGCGTGGGATTGACGCGGGTGTAGGGGTGATATGCGAAGGTTATGGGATGAAAATCGCGCAGCGCAGCCGTAACCGGACTCAGATAAAGCCGCGCCGACGGCACGTCCTCAAGGAAAATACGGTCTGCTACCACGTCCATGTTCGACAGCACGTCCGACATTGCCGCAGAGTTCAGAATCCAGTCGGAAAGACTTTCGCGGTTGGCGTCGCTTCCCGATGAGTCGATATAATATTCAAAAGTGGCGGGATTGCATTCAATGTTGATTTTAAAAAGTTCTTCAATGGCATTCCGGTAATTGTAAAAGGTACGGCGCGGCAGCGGACTGCCGTCGCTGAAAGGAGACTGCATCCAGAGCCGGTTCAGGCGGTCGCGCGAAATCGTGCCGTGTCGGCGGATTGTGTCTACGAGCCATACGTAGCGGTTGAGAAGATTTTTCGACATGATGGGTTACCTGTTGTTTTCTGCTTCAAAATTACAGCGGGATTGTGCTAAAATCAGACACACAGCTGTTAATTATTCTTAATTTAATGGTTTTAACATACCAATGTTTGCAATTTTCGCAAATTAATGGCTAATTTTGTACTGAAGTGAGCAAAAAGTTTCAATTTAGGTATTCTACGTTAGTTCATAACACGGAAACTTAAGAGTATTGCTATAAAAGGTTCGGTTTCGTCTGCTTCACGGCAGACCGGAGTATGCGATTTTGCCGGGATATTGTTCGCCTGATGGACAGAGTTTGTTCATGCCGGTGTCCGGCGCGAAAAAAGTGCATACATTCATATGCTCTTCCCTTTTACAGAAATACAGACCCGATGCTCCTTGCGGCGGCAGGCTCTTCCATGACCATCCGCCTTTGGTATTGATAATTGATGTGAATCAACTATATATAAAAGATGTTCAACAAATAGCAAATCAATTAGGGGACGTGTTCCCCGACAATGATTAGTCTAACTTCCTATCAGCGCCGGCAAAACCGGCACTGCAAAGAGAGCTGCTTCGTGAGAAGCGGCTCTCTTGTGTTTTCTATCGGGGAAACAGAAAGTATTTGTGGGTCTATGTAAAAAGACGGTTGTTAAAAATATCCTTAAAGCCCTGGAAGGGCGATGTCTC
>UROS01000066.1 GCA_900549445.1 uncultured Porphyromonadaceae bacterium
CACATCGGCTGACGGAGATTGTGCAGAATCTTTCGGGCTATCTCCTCGCGGCCGCAGCGCTCTTCGTGTTTTGCTATTTCTTCATTACCCGCCGCGTCTATGACGAAGTCTCGACCGTGCTGCTGACGATATTCAACTGCCTCGGACTGTTCTTTTCCTATCTCCTCGTGCAGAAGTCGCTGAAAATCAAGAATAAGGTCGGCGACCGCGTATGTAAGGTGCTTCAGGAGGGAGGCTGCGACTCGATAATGGACATGAAAGTGTCGAAACTTTTCGGCGTTTTCAGCTGGAGCGAGGTCGGATTCGGCTATTTCGGCATATCGCTGATCGCCCTCCTGCTGTTCCCCCATATCTGGCCCTCCCTGGCGGTGTGCAACGTCTGCTGCCTCCCCTATACCTTCTGGAGTATCTGGTACCAGCGCTTCCGCGCCCACAAATGGTGCACGCTCTGCGTGGGTGTGCAGTCCACACTCTGGCTGCTCTTCCTCTGCTACCTTTTCGGCGGACACTTCCGGGGAGCTTTCCCGCTCCGGCCCGACACTTTCGTCCTGATAGGAGTATATGTCGCCGCCGTGCTGTTTATCAACCTATTGCTGCGGATTTTTAAAAACCTCCCGAAAAATGAAGAAAATTCCTGAACCACGCCTTGAATCGGCCTCCGACCTCACACCCATGGAAATGAATTCTATACATTTCGGAGGCAACCGCACCCCTCTCACCCCCGGGCAGCTTGAACATCTCATAAATTCTGCTCCCGGCGCATCCGGGCCGTCGCCGGTACCGAATGCCGGCACCGTGGAGGTAAAACTCTGACTTTCCGCCGGCGTGCCGGATCACGCTCAACTGTTAAAATTTGCTTTCGGAGGATTATCGTTGCTGCACTATCTGACCGTTGTTCCCGAAAAATGTTTATTTTTGCAATTATTTATAAAAAATGAAACCGGTTTCAAGCTATCTGAAGACTTTATTTGTCGACTATTTCTCACTCAACGGCTACCTCGTGCCGCAGGCAGAGGCGGAAACCGAAATCCGCGAAGGCGTTTCGTTTCGCGGAACCAACATCCTCATTCTTATCATAGCCATCCTCATAGCGTCGCTGGGTCTCAACACCAACTCCACCGCCGTGATTATCGGTGCCATGCTCATATCGCCGCTCATGGGGCCCATCATCGGTCTCGGTCTCGGCGTAGGCATACAGGACTTCGACCTGCTCAAGCGCTCGCTCCGGAATCTGGCCATGGCCGCCGGATTCTCCGTACTCGCATCAACAGTCTATTTCCTCATATCTCCCGTAAGCGAAGGCCATAGCGAGCTGCTTGCCCGCACCTCGCCCACAATCTACGACGTTCTCATCGGCTTCTTCGGCGGCGGTGCAGGCATCGTCGCCATCGGCTCGCGCAGCAAGGGCAACGTGATTCCCGGTGTGGCTATCGCCACAGCCCTCATGCCGCCCCTCTGTACTGCCGGCTATGGAATCGCCACGTGGCAGCTGACTTACTTTATCGGTGCATTCTATCTCTTTCTCATAAACTCCATCTTCATCTGTCTCGCTACCTTTATAGGGGTGAAACTTATGAAATACAAGCCTGTAGAGACCACCGACCCCGTCAGGGCGAAAAAGGTACGCCGCATTGTCTATACGATAGCCATCTTGACCCTCCTCCCGAGCATTTACCTCACCTGGAACATGATGCGTCAGGCGCAGTTTTCCATGAATGCCACCCGCTTCGTCAACCGCGAGTTCCGTTTCCCCGACACCCACGTCATCAGCACAAAGGCCGACTACAACAACGGTCATAAGGAAATCGACGTGACGCTCCTCGGAAAGGCTCTTCCGGCCGACTCGCTCCGCCTCGCCATGTCGGCCAAACTGCAGTACTACGGGCTGCAGGGCACCCGGCTGAACATAGTGCAGGGCGACAATGCCGCCACCGCCTCACAGCTTCAGGGCTCATCGGTGCGCGATATCTACGAACTCGCGCAGGCTTCGATTGCCTTCCACCAGGTTACCATCGACTCCCTGCGGGCAGTGATCTCACTCGCCAGCCAGTCCGACAGCATCAGCGCCGTTATCGGACCGGAAATCAAGGTGCTGTTCCCGCAGATTGAGGATATTGCCGTGTCGCGCGCCATATTCAACAACGTGGCAGTCTCGCGGCTCGACACCGCCAACGTGGCGCTCGTGCGCTACTCGGCCAAACTCCCGCCGGCCAAACTTACCGAACTTAAAAAATATCTTCAGGCGCGCCTGCGCATGAAATCAATATCCATTGTCGATGTCGGCAATGCCGTGGAGACGCTCGACCCCGGGCCCGGCGCCCCTGCGGCAAGGAAGAATTCATCACTACGAAAATGACAGAATCCGCCACCCCACAGATCCCGCTTCCCGAATCGTTGAAGGGAAAGAAAATCGTACTGGTTAACCACAGCGACACCCTCGGAGGCGCCGCCGTGGTTACATTCCGTCTGTTACAGGCCTTGCGGAACGAGGGACTCGACGTGAAAATGATCGTCTACACCAAAACCGGCGACAACTGGAATGTCGACGTCGTGTCTACACGTTTCGTGCGCGGCCTGTCGTTCCTGCTGGAGCGCGTCGACATCATGTTTGCCAACGGATTTAACCGCGACGACCTCTTCAAGGTGTCGACCGGAAAATTCGCCGTCAACATCCACCGCCATCCCTGGGTGAAGGAAGCCGACATCGTGTGTCTCAACTGGATCAACCAGGGTCTCATGTCGCTCGACGGAATCCGCCGTCTTCACCGCATGGGCAAGAAAATCGTGTGGACGCTCCACGACATGTGGTCCATTACCGGAATCTGTCACCATGCCTACGAGTGCGAGTACAACAACGACGGTTGCGGCAACTGCATGTTTCTCGCAGGAGGCGGAAACCCCGAGGATCTCTCTCACCGCATGTGGATGAAGAAAAAGCAGCTTTACAGCGACGTGCCGATTCACTTCGTGCCAGTGAGCCACTGGCTCGAGGAGCGCGCCCGCAGGAGCTCCCTGATGGATCACGCCGACATAACTACCATACCCAACGCCTTCCCTGTAGAAAAATTCCATACCGCCCCGCTGCGCCACATCTCCGAGATCGACATCTATCAGAAACCCAACGTCCTGCTTTTCGGAGCGGCACGTATCGACGACCCAATCAAGGGCCTCGACTATACCATCGACGCCCTCAACTATATCTTCGACAACTACCCCGAGGTCGCTACCCAGAGCGTGATTCTCTTCTTCGGCGACATACGCGACTCATCCCGCCTCGACCGCCTGCGCTTCTCCCACAAGCACCTCGGCCGGATAAGCGACTTCCGAATCCTCCGCCATATGTATGCCACTGCCAAAGTTGTGATTTCCACGTCGCTCTACGAAACCCTCCCCGGCACACTCATCGAAGGACAGGCCTCCGGAGCGCTCCCCGTCACCTTCGGCCGCGGCGGACAGGAAGACATAATCGAACACCTGAAAACAGGCTACATTGCCCGCTACAAAGACCCCGTCAGCGTGGCCGAAGGCATTATGTGGGCGATTTCCAACACAACGATTTCGCGCGAGGAACTGCACGAAAATGTCCGCTCCAAATTCGCCGCCCCCGTCGTCGCCCGCCGCTACATAGAACTATTCGACCGCATCCTCACCGAAAAAAGTCTCTGACAGCAAAAAAACACCCCGCTTTGTGGCGATTTTTTGCCAAAACACTTGCAAAACTCAAAAAATCCGCCTAAATTTGCACCGCAAACGCAACCCCCGGGGTATTAGCTCATCTGGCTAGAGCGCGACACTGGCAGTGTCGAGGTGAGCGGTTCGAGTCCGCTATACTCCACCCAAACGCCGACTATCAATTAGCCGGCGTTTTTCTTTTATGCAATAGCATCATCAGGCACTCCCCCCGACCCGCCCGGGCGCTTTATAATGGGTCAGCTGCAAAACGGTTGTTTTTACATTTCAACTGCGTTTTGTAACTGTCAGAATCCCCAAGCAATTTATTCTTACTCTCAGGTGGTGGTGAGGCGGTGGAGGTGGAGGGGGGATTCGGGGCCGAGGTTGAAGATGAGGTCGAGGATGGAGAGGCCGGGAATGAAGCCGAGTTTGCCGGCGCGGACCTGGTAGTAGGGTAGGTCCGCCACTTCGGGGAAGTTGCGGCGGAAGTCGTCGACGTGCGCGCCGGGCGCAATAGCCGCGGGCGCGGGTATGCCGAGTATGTCGCGGATTATGAGGTCGAAGGCGGCGTCGAGTTCCGCCACTGTCTCGCATTCCCCTTCGTGGCGCGGGCCGAGGAGGGGGAGGAAGCGGTCGATGTAGAATTCAAAGAAGGGGGTGCGTCCGTAGGCGCTTTCGAGCGCCACACGGTGGACGTCCCACCATTGTCCGTGGGTCGACACGCGGATGTCGGCCCATCGCGCGCCCGATGTGGTTTCCGGTTTGGCTATCGGTACGGTGAGCGTCATCCGTCCCCTGGTATCGGCTATGTCGAGGCGATGGACGCTTTTCTGCCGTTTGTCGAAGCGCATGCCGTAGTCTGCCACGGCGTTGCCGTAGCGCGCCGCCACGGCATAGTAGCCCACCGCGCCGCATAACCGGGGCGGGAGGAGCACAGTGGTGTCGGGATGGACAATCAGCGGCGAGCGGCTCACTTTTTGTCGGGATTGGCGTCGCGGAAAACGCGGTTCCACCTTATGCCGCCGTTGAAGAGGGAACGGTCTTTGTCGAACGACACGAGCACGAGTTCGGGACGTCCTACGATGTGATCCTCGGGAACGAATCCCCAGTAGCGCGAGTCGAGCGAATTGTCGCGGTTGTCGCCCATCATGAAGTAGTAGTCCATTTTAAAGGTGTAAGTGTCGGCCGGTTTGCCGCCGATATAAACGGTGTCGCCGTCGAGATATGCGTCGCGGTTGCCCTCGTAGTCGCGGATCACCCTGCCGTAGCGCTGCCATGCTGCGGCGTTGAGGCGCAGGCGGCTTCCTTTCTTCGGAATCCATATTTCGCCGTAGTCGTTGCGTGTCCAGGAGGCGGACGTTCCGTCGGGGTAGAGCATGTCGCCGGTGGGAGCGGGCATTTTCATTACCTTGACCACGTCGGGGTCCGCCTCGAACTCGCGGAGCATGGCGGGAGTGAGCGGCGACACGTAGATCGGCGGAACAGTGCCGTCGGGGTTCACCCTGAACCCGAGGGCCTGCAGCCCAGTAATGTCGGCTTCGGTGACGCTCACTTCGTGGCGGTCGTCGCGTGCTATTCCGAGGCGGTTCCAGCGGTCGTCGGTCATTCTGGCGCCGTCGAGCTGGAAGTAGTAGTTGAACTGCACGTTTTCGGGCTGGTCAATCGCCTCGCCGTTGATGTAGACCACGCCGTCGGTAATCTTCAGGCGCTCGCCGGGGAGGCCGATGGCGCGCTTCACGTAGTTCTCGCGGCGGTCAACGGGGCGGTATATGATTTCGCCGAACGTCTCCGGGTTAGCCCGGAGCGCTTCACGGCCGTAGAGCTTCACGAGGGTGTAATAGTCGGGGTTCTGCACTTTCACCGCCACGGTGTCGCCGGCAGGGAAGTTGAACACCACGATGTCGCCGCGCTCCACGTTGCCAAGTCCTGCCAGGCGGTGGTATTTCCACTGCGGGGTCTCGAGATAGCTCTTTGTGTTGATAATCGGGAAAGTGTTCTGAACGAGTGGGAAGTGAACCGGCGTGTTGGGAACCCTCGGCCCGTAGGCCATCTTGTTGACCCAGAGATAGTCGCCGATGAGAAGCGATTTTTCGAGCGACGAGGAGGGTATCTGATAGTTCTGCCCTACGTAGGTGAACACGAAGTAGACTAGAATCAGGGCGTAGACGATAGCGTCGACCCATCCCATCACGCCGCGCACGGCGGCGCTTTTCGATTTTTTCCACCAGGTGAAGGGGATATAGCCGGTGATGTAGATGTCGAAGAGCAGGAACCAGAACAGTGCCACCCACCACGTGCCGAGCCATATCACCCAAAGGAAGAATATGAGCGAAACGATGCCGAAACGGATCCAGCGGCTGGTTTTGTTGTTCCTTACGCGGGCTTTGAAATCTTCGGCAAAAGAGCGTTTTGATTCAGTCATAATCAGATGATGTTAAGATCCGACAGCATTCGGTCGAGTGAAAGGATGCCTTTGCGCGAGGCCGCCCATTCGGCAGCCATGACGGCTCCGAGCGCGAACCCGTCGCGCGACTTGGCGCTGTGGCTTATAGTGATGGTGTCGACCGGCGACGTCCATGAAATCGTATGGATTCCGGGAACTTCGCCCCGGCGCTCGCATTCCACGGGAAGCACGTCGGCCGGGGCATCGGCGGCGGGAATCTCCTGCCAGCGGTCAATGCGCCCTACTTCTGAAATCAGGCCGTCGGCGAGAGTGATTGCCGTGCCGCTCGGATGGTCGAGCTTGTGGATGTGGTGGGTCTCGTCGAGTTCGGGGCGGTATTGCGGAAGGTTGTTCATGATTGCGGCGAGGCGCTTGTTGAGCGCAAACAGGATGTTGACTCCGATGCTGAAGTTGCTCGACGCCAGAAGGGTTCCCCCGGCTTCGGTCACCGCTTTCTCCACCTCGGCGCGGCGGTTGCCCCAGCCGGTTGAGCCGCAGACTACGGGAACACCCGCGCGTGCTGCCGCGATGATGTTGGCGGGCGCGGTGGCAGGGGTGGTGAACTCTATTGCCACGTCGGCGGAGCGGAATGTCTCGCTGTTGATGTCGGCAGTGTTGTCGACGTCGATAACAGCCACAATCTCGTGACCGCGGTCACGTGCTATTTTTTCGATGGCATGGCCCATTTTGCCATATCCTATGAGAGCTATTTTCATAAGCGGATATTTTGAAAAAGGCGACGACAATAAAAGAGTAGCCCGATCCGGCATCTCGTTTATTGTCGTCGAAATGAGGTTTATGTATGGGGAATCAGGCTCCGGCGTTGGCGTTTTCCTGAGCGCGTTCCAGATACTTCTTGATGTCGATGCCGGTTTCCTGACCGTAGAGGGGATATTCGGAGTCGATCTGCTCGTAGATGGCAGCTTCGTTTTTGTAATCCTTGAGTTCGCGGTAAACGGTTGCCTCTTTCAGGAGGAAAGCAGGAGTGTAGTGCGGGTTGTTGTCGGAGATCTTCACGGCCTGCTTGAAGCAGTCGAGAGCCTCGTTGTATTTCTTGAGGTTCACGTAGCAGTCGCCTTCGAGCGATTTGCTCGATGCTCCGATAATCGACTCGCTCGAGGAGTATTCTTTCAGATATTTGAGAGCCTGCTCGTAGTCGCCCTTCTGGTAGAGGAGGGTAGCAGCCTTGAGGTTTGCGAGGTTCGCACCGTCGTAGCCTTCATCGGCAGCTACCTGCTGGTATTTGGCGAGTGCGATGGAGTCGTTGCCCATAAGCAGCTCGATGTCGGCCTGACCGATGGCGTTGTTGGCGGCATTCTTGCCGGGTTCGCGGATTACGTATACGTAGATGAGGATTACTGCTATGATGGCGGCCACTGCGAGGCTGCACCATACTATTACTTTGGGGTTATCCTGAACTTTCTGTTCCAGACCGGTGAGGGTTTCGTTTACCTCGTCGATAGAATTCTGAGTGTTAGAATCTTGGGGCTTGTTGTTTGCCATTTTTATGTGAGTGGTTATTGGTTACGGTATAATTGCATAAGCCGCAGGGCTTTTTACGAAGTGCAAATTTAATAACAAATCTTCAGATTACGAAATTTTCAGTGAAAAATCCTCCGCAGGGCGCAAGGAAGTCTCCGCGGAGGGCGGCGGAAGCGCTATCTGCTCCGTCGGTCTCAACGGCGATCGTGGAAACGGTAGCCCACGCCAATCATCAGGTTATTGGGGTTGTGGAAGCTGTTGAGCTGATAGCCGATGTGGAGGAAGCAACTGTGCCAGATGTCGATTTTCAGCGCGAGAACCTGGTAAAAGTTCCGTGTGTCGCTGTTGCCGAGCACGTTGTAGCCGATGCCGGCGTTGATGGAGAATATCGGCATCACCAGTTCGCCGCGCGCTGAAAAACCGAGCGAAACCTGGTGGAAAAAGGGCGGACGGCGGAATTTGATGTCGTCGCCGAAGGTACCGTCCACCCAATACCGGCTCAGGCCGGAGCTTTCGTCGTACTGCACGTCGGCCGAGAGTCCGGCGCGGAAAAAGCGGTTGAAGTTATACATCGGCGCGAAGTTCAGCCCTGCCACTCCGAAGCGCCCGGGAAGCAGTTCGGCCTCGCCGTTTATCCACGTCATGCGTTTGCGGGCCGCGCCGTAGGCCACTATGTCGTAACCTCAGCTTGGGTGCCCCGGCTCGACGTCGCGCACGTCGGCGAGCGTCTGCGATGACGCCCTCCCGTTGAACGAGTAGATGAGCCCAGCCCTCGCCCCGATAGCGTTGACACCCGGATTGGGCCACGCTGTGTTGCCGTTCGACCAGTGGGTGAGGTCGATTCCGGCCGCTATGGCCCACTGCGGCGCGAGGCGGTAGTGCAACATGAGGCCGAGGTTGATATACGCATTGACGGGAGAGCCGACAATCAGATTGGCCGTCGGCCGGTCTTCACTGTATTTCTTCCAGCCGAACGACGCACCGAAATTCCATTCGTAATCAAGTGTCAGCCGCTGAGCGAGCCTTACCACCGGCGCTCCCTGAAAGAGATACACGCCCACCGGCGTGCCGATGCGGCTGTTGTCGGCAAATGACGTTACGGAAAGTCCGACGCCCTGATATGCACCCGGATAGAGTCTGCCGATGCGGGTAGAAGGCGCATAGCTGAATGCATATTTCAGATGAGCCGACATGGCCGAGTGGAGAACTTTTTCGTTGCTGCTTGTAGGCAAGAAGGATCCGGCATCGCGCAGTGGCGAAGTAGAGGAGCCTACATAGCTCCCGCGCATGTCGAGCCCGAGGTGGCTGACTATTGACCCGGTACCACGGCAGGTATCGGCGTCTTCATCCGCAGCCGCCGCACCGAGCGCGCCTGTCAGAGCTAATGCTGCAAAAAGGCAGCGTATAAGGTTATTGAATATCGACCGGGACATCTTTCCAAATGAAGTTGTAGAAGAACGGTTGAATCACTCGCACTGTCGTCGGCAGATCGTGTCGTTCTCCCGTTGTGGAATTGCAGATGTGGAGTGTGGCATTAGCCGTTATAATTATATAGGATAGCGAGATTTCGGCTGCTGCGGCAGAATGAGGGGCTATTTCAACCGGATAGGAAGTGTAGAAACTCTTGTCGTTTATCAGCCCGCTGTCGAGCGGCTTCAGGATGACCTGGTCGGTCGAATATACCGCCTTTATGCCATGGAGGGCGCCGCTGATTACGCCGTCGGTGCCGCTGGAAAGGAATGTCGGAATCTCCACCTCGGGAAATGCCTCCTCAGGGTCGAGCATAAAATTCTTAAGCGCCGGGGTTTCGAACATTACACGGATGTCGCAGTAGTCGGCCGGACACAGCGACTGCTTTATAGTCTTGTCGCTGTTGTTGTTGACTGTCATAAGTGTCCGCTTGATGTCAGAGAACTCATCTCTGAACTCTTCGCCGTACGTAAGACCGGAAACAATGTAGGTTCCTTTCGTCTCTTCGCGCATAAGAGTGAAACCGATAATTTCTTCTTTATACGAATAGGTCAGCACAATGCGTCCGGTGATGTTTTCGCCCGATGTGTTGCCCAAGAGGTTTATTTTCAGCTTCCCCTCTGCGGGCTGGAGGTATTCTACCTGAATAAGGTCAGTGACGGCCGTGGCGCGGGTGACGGCCGGCAGGCTCGACGACTTGTCCATTATGTAAAGCCACGAACGGCCGTCGTAGGTGTTGCTGTAGCCGTAGTCGGCATAGATGGTCCAGTCGTATTCAAACGGCGAGAGCTCCAGCCGGATGCTGCGAAGAAAGTCGGTGCTGTACGTAATTTCTTTCCCTTCGCCGGCGTGAATCGTGAAATCGCGATCCGACGGCGCGGCATCGTCGATGAATATGTCGTTGTTGCACCCCGATAGAAACAGGGCAAACAGCGCGATTATCAGGAATACAGACCGCTGTCTACACGTTTGCTTATTCATCAGCCGTCTCCTCCGAATCATCGTCCGCCACGTCGGATTCCATGTCGGAATTCAAAGGAATGATTTTGCCGAACAAGATTACACCCGAAACTATGCTTTTCCCAAGGTCTTCCTTATCCCTGATCGTACAGTTGAAAGTGGAGAACACTATACAGTCGTCTACCTGAATGTCGATGAATGTGTCGATTATCGTCGACATCATATTTAATCCGATAAGGGATCCCAAAACCGCGAGTCCGCTACTGCTGTCGTCAGTCATTGTACTCCTCAGCTCGTCGTCGGCTTTTTCGGCGATGAAATCTTTCACCATCTTTCGGCCTTCGCTTGCAGATGGGTTCTTGATTGCTGCGACAACAAAAAGTGCTGCGATTATTATCAGGAAGATTAAAAGACCGTTTGAGGATCTCTTTTTGTGCGTGTCGGAATTCATAATTGTTCGTTTGTAGTGTAATTCATGTCATGGCTCCTGACGTGTGCCACAAAGGTAAGCAATTAATTTTTGTAAAACAAAATTTTTGTAAAGTCTGTTTTACTTCTCTACTATGTAGCGCATCAGTTCCCCGCAGCCGGCACGAACTTCGGAGATTATCTGCCGGCATCTCTTTTCCGGAATCTTAATTTTCACGCCGACGGCAATAAAGTCTGCCAGGGTCGGAGAGCCGGATCCGTTAACCGACGTGGCATGCTCTCCGTTATAGCCCTCAGTGCAGAGCGTAAGGTCGTAGGCCGGGGCGAGTCGCCAGCGCCACTGGCCGGTATCGGTGTCTCTGACCACACGGAAACTGAAATTCTTACAGTGGTCGTCTTTGTTGTCCGTGAGATAGTTGAAGAGCATCCGCCTGTAAATCTGTTCAACGTCGGAGTTGCTTTGGGTTATATACCCGGTGAGTGCGAGAAGATTCGAGTAATCCATAAAGGGCTGGCGCAGCGATATGCCGAGCAGACCGCCTGCAGTGGCGGTGTGGAGGCGGTTGCCGTCGGAGTCGATGTCGAAACGGCGCGAAGCGAAATAGCGGTCGTTGATGAGCCGGAAGTCCGGAACCGTTATGCCGCATTCCCGTGCGGTTTCGTTGTAGCTGTATTCCTGTTTCCCGATATCCGCAGGGTCGTATGTATGGCGGAACTTTACTAACCAATGCCCGTCGGCATCCGAGAAAACAGCCTTCGGACGGGCGCCTCCGCTATTGCCGCTGTTGTAGAGCAGCAGCCCTGCGTCGGAGTCCCGGCGCTCTTTCAGAACCTCAAGAGCAATCTGCTGGAGCCGGTCGAAATCGGTGACAGTCTTCTCCTGTCCGAGCTCCACTGCGGGGGAGTATGCGAGTGCGCCCATGCCTTTCTCCCCTACGATGGCAAGGCGGTCGAGCGACGACAGGTCGGCGTCGTTGATTCCATGCCGCAACAGGGTTTTATGAAGAAGGTATCGTCCGTAACCGTCGGGCAGGCTGTCGTCAAAAATTCCGAAATTTCCGTTGAAAGGCTGTGGCTTGGCTATGAAAACACCCGGCTTAAGCGGCAGTTCCAGCGGAGAGATGCTGAAACCGTCGGCAAGCCATTGGCGGGAGTATTCAAACACATTGAGTCTTCTGTCAGGCGAAAGCGACAGAACGCCTACCGGTCGGTCACGGAACATTACTTCGAGTCGGTCGGTCTTTTTCATCTTTTCTTCTTTTTAGGATAAGCGCGTATGTTGCCGCTTTTGCTGCGGATGATGTCGAGTTCCTCCATGGTGTCGAATTTGGGCTCGCCGAACAGGCTGCGGATTTCCGGAGTGTAGCCCAATGCCATGGCGAGCTTTATGAGAGATTCAAAAGCTATGAGCCCTTTCTGCTCGAAGCGTGCGATGGTCGACAGGGGCACCTCCGCCAGCCGGGAGATGCGCTTACGGGTGATGTTTTTCTCTACGCGCCGCTTCCGGAAATTTTCCGCCACCTGCCTGGAAATGTCTTCAGCATTGTCGAGTGTGAAGCCCTCCAATAGTGCTAACAAATTGTTCGTATTTACATTTTGCATTATAATACTGCTAATATTATAT
>UROS01000067.1 GCA_900549445.1 uncultured Porphyromonadaceae bacterium
AGGCCCGTGCTGCAGCCGCAAAGCGCCGTCAGGAGCGTCAGGCCGCGAAAGAAGAGAACCGTCGGCTCCACACTGAAAAACCTGCCGAAAAACCCGCCGAGACTCCCGCAGCTCCGAAACCGAAGAAAGAAATCCGATACAGCCCCGGCGGATACCGTATCTACGACCGCGACGACCCGCGCTATTACGACGACTTCCGCGCATACTACGGCCTCCCGCCGCTCGACCACAGCGGCTGCGTCTTCGACGATTAGGAGGTGGTTTAAAGACAAATTTTTCTCATTTTACAAGCCCCCTCAGTAGAAAATGATGGGTTGGGCAGCCACGGAGCCTACCCGAACCATCATTTTCAGCCCGCCTCAAAAATTTTTATCGGACAGCAATAATCCCAAAAATCTCTCCTGTTCTAATAATCTCCTGTTTCTTCCGGACTCCTGTCCGAAAAGCATTCCTGTCCGTAAAATATAGCTTCGGTCTCACCCTGCGTGAACAAAACCGGCGGTAGCAGGTGTTTTATTTTGTAATACGGCGATATCCGTTTGTTATGTTTGAATCTATTGCCGACATATTGCGCCAGTATCCGACCCTCGCGCTGTTTCTCACCGTAGGACTCGGTTTCTTTATCGGGCGGCTCCGCATTGGCAGTTTCTCGCTCGGAAGCGTCACCGCCGTGCTGCTCACGGGCATTCTCATAGGACAACTCGACATAAATGTCGACGGCCCCCTGAAGATGGTGTTCTTCATGATGTTTCTCTTCTCGATCGGCTACTCCGTGGGGCCCGACTTTTTCCGTTCGCTCCGCGGCCAGGGAGCCAGACAGGCGCTTTTTGCCGTGGCCATGAGTTCAATGTGTTTCATCACCACCATCGGAATCTCCATGATAATGGGCTACAACAAGGGGCAGACCGTGGGCCTCTTTTCGGGTTCCCAGACCTGTTCGGCCCTGCTCGGCGTAGGCAGCGAGGCTATTGCAAGACTCGGTCTCCCGCCCGCTGAAACTGACCGACAGATTGCCATTATTCCGGTCTGCTACGCCGTAACCTACATATTTGGTACCCTCGGCACAATCATAATTCTCGGCAATTTCGGGCCGAAGATGTTAGGAGGTGTCGACAAAGTTCACCGCGCGGCCAAATCGCTTGAACGGAAACTCGGAAAGACAGGGCGCTCCAACGATCCCGCCTCAGTGAGAGCCGGCAATACTGTGGTTTACCGTGCATATCGGGTGGAGAACGGATATTTCGCCACTCCTCGCACCGTGCGGGAGGCGGAGACCTATTTCCGGCAGGCCGGAAGACTGCTGTTTGTAGACCGTATGCGCCACGACGGTGAGATCTGCGTGCCGCGCCACGATCAGATGATAGCGGCAGGCGACGATATTGTGCTGTGTGGCGACAAACACTGTATAATCGGAATAGAATCTATGGTCGGCCCCGAAATCGCGGCATCCCGACTGCTCTCTTACCGCCTGCGTCGTGTGGAAGTGGTGGTGGCGAAGAAGGATTTCATAGGACTCGACGTGGCTGAGCTGCGTCGCAAGCCGTGGATGGAGGGTGTGGTGATACGTGAGGCTGTGAGGGGGCAGGAGCAGCTGCTGGTATATACGGACAGCTCTTTCCGCCGTGCCGACCGCCTTACGCTGGTCGGGCGCCCGGCCAACGTAAGGGAAGCCGCGCGCCACATAGGACATCTCAGCATGCCGTCGTTTGAGAGCGATCTCATGTTTGTGGGACTCGCCATCTTCATAGGCGGTCTGTTCGGCGCAATCTGCATCTGGGTGAAGGGTATACCCGTAAGTTTCGGCACGAGCGGGGGCGCCCTCGCAGCCGGGCTGGTGTTCGGGTGGCTGCGCTCAAAGCGGCCTACCTACGGCCATATACCCGGAGGGGCATTGTGGTTTATGAACAACATGGGACTCAACGTGTTTGCCGCCGTCATCGGTCTTCAGTCCGGATCAACATTCGTGCAAGGTCTGATCGATGTAGGCCCCACACTCTTCATAGCCGGCGCCGTCGGCACGACTGTTCCGCTGCTTTTCGGACTGTGGCTCGGCCATAAGGTATTCCGTTTCAACCCTGCCATAACACTCGGCTGCTGCGCCGGCACCCGCACCTGCACCGCATCTCTCGGCGCCGTGCAGGATACCATCCGGAGCAATGTCCCGACGATAGGCTACACGGTGACATACGCCGTGAGCAATATCCTGCTCGTTGTCTGGGGTATGCTTGCCGTTGCGGTTATGTGAACGGCTGAATATCTGTTGAAAAATCATGCGGTTTTGTGGCGATTTGAATGTTTTTGGCTAACTTTGCATTACGATTGGCGAAAATCCGCCCTTGCAAACGTAAACCTTTGAAACCTGTCCCGATGAAAAAGCTGATTCTGTTACTGATGGTTATTGCGACCGTAGCATGGACGATGCCGGCAGGCTACGCCGGAACGCCCCGCGAATCTCAGCACCTTATCGGGATATTTGACCGCGCCGACAGCAAAATCCGCGAGGAAGGGAATTACCCCGAAGCGCTCGATCTGTTTCTGGAGTTTATCCGCGGTGCCGAGGGTAAAAGCGGCATGGAAAGCCGGCTGCTGCAGGCTTATCTTTCAGTGGCGGTAATCTACGGTTCGTTCGGCGACACAGACCACGCAATCGCTTACAACAAACTGGCGTATCCGCTGGCACGCAGACTCTCCGATGAAAAGTCGACCGAACTGGCACTGACAAATCTCGCGCAGTCGTATCGTGAGAAGAAGGACTACGTAAACGCTTCGCGCACTGCCGACAGCCTTCTTACACTCGACAGCCGCAATAGCCCGACGCTGATATTCCACCATTCCATTATAAAAGGAGAACTTGCCCTGCAGCTCGGAATGAACGAGGAGGCGCGGGCATATTTCCTCAAAGCCGACAGCGCCGCACGGGCAGAGAATCTCACCGCCTACGAAAAGTCGGCGCCGCTTGAAATGCTCGCCGCCTATTTCAAAACAACCTGCCGTCCCGACTCGCAGCTTGTATATCTCAACCGGGCGTGGCAGCTGGTTTCATCGCAGCGCGACCCTCAGCCGAAAGCCGAATGTGCGCTGCTGCTTATGAAATTCCACACCGAGCACGGCAACATAGACCTTGCCAAGGCGTTTCAGCAACAATATCTGAGTCTTACCGATTCGCTGGTCAATCTTCAGCAGTTTCTCAGCGTCAGCGCACGCCACGAGCAGAGCCGTATGGATTCCAAGGGAGTGGAGATCGCCGCACTTAACCGCGAGGCATTCTACCACAAGATCATAATCGCGGTCATCGCCACCTTTCTGCTGCTCGCCATCGGCGCCATTATCATAATCATCCGCCAGAAGCGCAATCTCGATGCTGCCTACAAGGCGCTGTTTGAGAAAAACCGGCGGCTCATGAATATCCGCCCCGACGAAGAGACAAAAGAGGAGACCGCGGATTCCGCAGATCATACCTCCGGCACTCCCGGCTCGAGGGAGGAGGAGCGCAACCGCGCCCTGTTCGACCGCATTAAAAAGGCAATGGAGGAGACCGACGACTATCTCAGCCCGGATTTCGGTCTGAGCAACCTGGTGTCTGTCGTAGGCTCCAATGTGGCCTACGTGTCGAAGGTGGTGAAAATTTACGCCGGACAGAATGTGCCGTCGTTCATCAATGAATACCGCATCCGCGAGGCATGCCGCCGCCTCGTCGACGAAGATAAATTCGGCAATATCACCTGTTCGGCCATCGGCGAGTCGGTGGGCTTCAGCTCGCAGGTGAGTTTTAACCGGGCTTTCAAGAAGGTTACCGGTCTGACACCGTCGCTCTATCAGAAAATGGCCTTCGAGGAGCACCGCTGCGGCTGAAAAGGGAGCCAATCCTTTTCATTTTGCTGAAAATGTATTATACGCGGAAAGCGCAGCCTTCGCTTTCACGCTGTTTTATATTAGTTTTGTAGCCTCAAACCAATCTATCAGAAAATGAAACAACATTTATCAGTCTGCTTCTTTTGCGCCCTGATGACATCGGTGGCCTTAAACGGTGAGGAACGGACAATGATTGTGTCGCACGGAAATCAGGATCCGGCTAAGCTGCCGGTGACAGCCGGCACGCGAATCACTTTTTCCGACGACTTGTCGAAGATGTTTGTTTCGTCGGCGGGGCAGGCGGAAGCCGCCTCATTCAGCATAGCCGACATCGACAGCATCACGTTCAGTCTCGAATCGGGAGTTGACGCCGCCTTCGGCGATCCGTCGGATCTGCAGATCCTCAACCGCGGGGGTATAGTAACCGTAACCGCCCCCGGCGCTGTCGAATTCAGCGCATGGGACGCCTCAGGCCGTCAGGTTATCGCGGGCCGCGCCGAGCAGTGCGCCACCCTCGATTTCACGTCGAAACCCGCCGGAGTCTACATACTCCGTATCAACAGCACAACCGTAAAATTCATCAACCGTTAGCATTATGCGTAAAACATTACTCGCTCTTTCAGTTCTGACTGGCGCGTTCACAATAGCCGCACAGACAACCGCCCCCGAGGTACGCACTCTCGTAGTCAGGACCACGGACGGCAACACCTCCCGGTTCAATCTTGCCGACATATCCGAAATAACGTTCGACGACGCTCCGGCCGCGCAGTCGGAAGTGCTCGGCATAACCAATCTCACTCCCGGATTCCTCACTCCCTCCGGCATAGAGAAGGGACAGAAACTTACTCCCGGCGAAACCGCCACTCTTACCCTTACCGCCGGCTCCACGCTCTCGGGCAGTTTCTCCGACTACCATTTCCAGCATATCCACGTTCATGTCAACGGCCAGGTAATCGTGCCGCAGGTTCCCGAGAATTATGAGCCGGCATCGGAAATCAAGGTGCCTTTCACCGTGCCCGAAGAGGACTGCGAAATCGTAGTCTGCTACAGCGTGCAGCAGCAGACAATTGAAACCGGCTACACCATGACTCTCGAGGAGAATCCCCACGTGAAACTCTACGGTGTGGCACCGCAGGAGCATTACAAATATTTCGACGCTTACCTGCTCGCCGACGAGGCTTTTGTGATTACAAAGGTGGAATACAAGATGGGCAACGGCGAATGGACTTCGGTCGAGGATACCAACGGATGTTCATTTGAGACCGTCGAAGACGTGCCTAATCTTTATAACGTGGCCATCCGTCCCGACTACAGAAACGTTACCGGCGACGTGGTTCTGCGCGTAACCGGCGAGCAGCATCACCGATACAGTATCTCCTGGGAAAATGCCGGGGCAACCTTCCTCAACATGGAGAAATCCATATTCCCGGCCAATGCCATTGACGGCGACATGGTTGTGGCCGAGCTTTGGGTTAATGACGATTATTACCTGAACGGCGCCACCATGTCGGACGGGACAGTTCCGGAAGTCATCAGCCGCGCTTATGTCCGCTTCAGGATGCCGGCAACCGACGTTACCGTCAGTCTCGACATCCGCCACAAAGTTCCCGTGACATACACTGAGAGCGAAAATGTGGTGGAGGCCACGTTCTACGATGCCCCCGACATCTTCTACGGCCGCCAGACCGCGCAGGGCATTCCCGGCGAGGAAGTTTACATCATAGCTCGTGCCGGCTCCGGCTTCAAGCCGATGACCGCTACTACCGACGACGGCAATACGTTTAATTTCAAATTCTACGGCGATGATATGTACCTATGCCCCGTCACCATTACCGAGGGAGCTTCGTCTATGTCGGCTACCGTAGAGTGCAGTCCGGCCTATACCGTCGGCTCGCAGCAGATCGTGCAGTTCGACGAAGGAAATCTTTACGCCGAGGGAGAGACGGTGAAGTTCAGCATGAAAGTACCCGAAGGGAAGCGCATCGACACTGTCACTGCCGAAACCGCCTCGGGCACACAGGTGCCGGTCGTTCTCGACATTCCTTACGGCTCGTTTGTAATGCCGGCTGAGAATGTGACGGTTACTGTGACTTACGCCGATCTTCCCGTTGCCGATCAGGTATCGGTCAGCGCCGTCTTCGACGAAGACCAGTATGGTGTCAGCAGCTCAACAAACTATGACTGGGATTTCGCCGAAGGATTCAAAATCGACAAAGGAGCCACGTTCTATCTTTCTGTAATCGACTATTACGGTGAGAATTTCTACGTGGGAGTGAAAATCGGTGAGACTGTCAATATTTATCCCGCCACTGAAGATGAAGATTCCGGCGAATTCTCATTCGGTAAAGCACTTGTGGCTAACGGCGACGTCTCTATCAAAGTCGGCCCCACCGAGGCATCCGTCAGATTCTGACAGTTGCTCTGAGAAATAAAAAGTGCCTCTGCCGCAGTCTTGACTGACCGCGCAGAGGCGCTTTTTATGCGTGAGGCTATTCCTGTCCGTCGGGATGGGGCGACAGCGATCTTGCGGCTATGAAGTCGGAAAACGCCTGCTTGTAGCTCTCGGAAACCGGTATGTAGTTCTTGCCGAATACTATGCGGTTGCGCTCTATCACCTTTATGCGGGCGGTGTTGACGATAAAGGAACGGTGAACACGCATGAAGCGGTCGGCCGGCAGGTGCTGCTCGAGGGTTTTCATGCTCATCAGGGTCATGATCGACCGGTCGGAGTCGGCGGTATAGATCTTCACGTAATCTTTCAGTCCCTCTATGTAGAGGATGTCGGCTACCGGTATCTGTACGAGCTTATACTCACTTTTTACGATGATATACTCGCTGTCGGAACTTCCGGCGGAAGTTGCGGCGCCGGATTTCTGCGATGCGGCTGTCACCTCTTTCCATTCGAGCGCACGGTTCACGGCGGCGAGGAATTCCTCGTAGCTTACCGGTTTGAGCAGATAGTCGAGCGCGTTGACGCGGAACCCCTCCACGGCATAGTTCTCGTAGGCGGTTGTGAAGATGACCCGGGTGGTGGGGGGAATTATGCGTGCGAACTCTATCCCGTTGAGCTGCGGCATCTGAATGTCGAGAAACACTATGTCGGCGCCGCCGTCGAGTATGAGCTGCACGGCGTCGCGGGGCGAGCTGAATTCGCCCGCAAGGGTGAGAAACGGGGTTTTGGTGATATACGACGCTATGAGTCCTGATGCAAGCGGCTCGTCGTCGATCACGCAGCATCGCAGATTAGTTGCCATGTCCGGTGTGGTTGAGTTGGATTTTAAGTTCGGTAATGTAAATGTCGCCCTCGCGACGGCTCACGAATGAGGCGTTCTGTCCGTAGAGGAGGTCGAGCCGGCGCCGCAGGTTCTGCTCGCCTATTCCGGTTCGCCGGGACGATTCGTCCCCCCGTTCGGCCACGGTGTTGACCGTACGGCACACTACGAGACCTTCTCTGGCGGTGATTGAAATCTCAATGCCGTCGGCGGCATTGCCGGTGTTGCCGTGCTTGAACACGTTCTCAACCACGGTTATGAACAGGAGCGGGGCTATTTTGTCGTTGGCGCTGTCGGCAGCGTCGAGCGTCACGTTGAGTTTCAGGTCGGGCCGCAGGCGCAGGCGCATGAGTCCGATGTAGTTGTCGACAAACGCCAGATCCTGGCTCAACATAACTTCAGCCGGATTCTCGTAGAGCACGTAGCGCAGGAGCCGGCTGAGCTCGTGGACTGCCTGCTGGGCCTTGTCGGGCGAAATCGCTATGAGAGCGTAAATGCTGTTGAGGGTATTGAACAGGAAATGGGGGTTGAGCTGACTCTTCAGGTTTTTCAGCTCTTCCTCGCGCTTTATGCTCATTATCTCGCGGCTGCGCTTCTCGAGGTTGAGCCATTTGTCGCCCATACGCAGTGCTACGCTCAGTCCTATCGTAAGCACGATTATCACGAAGTCGCGCACAAAAAAGAGCGCGCTGCGGGCGAGAATCTGAAGTTCGGTCGGGTCAGGCCGGCGGTGGCGGTGAGGGCGTGCGGGCATGCACTCGGTCATAATGCGCCATACCACATAGTTGATTGTGAGTACAGCCGCCGTCAGGGCAACATTGTAGAGAATGAATTTCCACAGCCCGTTTTTCCCCCTCCCGAGAGTCCGCTCTATTATAAAGAAATAGTTGGCGTAGAACACCACCATAAAAAGCAGCGATTTGAAATAGACCCAGGGGTTCGGAGCCTTCCACGGCGATGCGATCGACGTAAGCACCTCGGGGAGTACGAAGATCAGGATTATGAAAAGCAGATGGGTGAGAAACGTGGTAAGCCGTTTTTTCTGTCCTATGTCGCGCATATATGATGTCTTGGTATGTTTTGCAAATTTACGCCGGGACTTCTCCGGGTCAAAATCAGATATACAAACGGCGCTGTTTCGCCGACATTCGGCCGTTCAGCTGCGCCGGGCCCGTGCGGCGAGCATCCGGTGTCCGAGACGGCAGTACAGGCATTTGCGGGTTTCGCAGTAGTTGCGGCGGAGCTGTATTACAGCCTGCGAGGCGAAGGCGTCGGGCACTCTGATGCCGGCTCTGACGAAGAGGTCGACGATGGAATTTTTCTCGGGCGGAAGCGCCTGGAGCATGGCAATGGCGGAGGCCACCATATCTTCGTCGGCATGGGCGTGGCCGTAGGCCATCTTCAGAGGTACCACTGCATTTATTATGAGCGAGTTTACGGAACTGCGGCTGAGTCCGCCGAGTTCGGATGGAGATTCGGCTCCGAAGGTGTAATGGCGGTTCCAGTATCCTTCGGGACGGGTGCCGAACAGCCCGGCAGCCTCTTCGGGAGTGGCGAGACTGATCAGACGGTTGAGCAGCCGGAAGCCGCCGGCCACCATCGACGCCAGATATGCCACGCGGCGGTGGGGAAAATTGCCAGGACGCATCCGCGCCATCTTCCATCCTAAAGGCTGGAGGGGGCGGAGTCCGAACTTATGGGCGTAGAACTGATGCTCCTGCCGCAGGCGCGCCACGTAGGGGTCGGCTTCGGGTGCGGTGTCGAGCAGCTGTGCCTGTCCGAAAAGGAGGGCTTCGAGCGAGAGCAGCGAATCGCTGTGCTTGCGCAGGAAATGGAGCGGAACCTGAGTGGCGAGGCGCTCCATGGGCTCTCCGTTTGTGCCGAATCCGAGGGCGCGGGCGAGAGTCGCGAAACAGGTCTGCTCCCAGTCGCCGGCCGTTGATTCGAGAATGGCGGCTATGCGGTCGGTTTTGGTGTAAAGCCGCTCGTAGGCGAGAGCCGTGATCCAGTCGGAGATGTAGAGCGGCGGAATTCCGGGAATTTCAGGGGCGCAGGGGAGGTCGATGTCGGAGCGGTCAACAAGGTCGTGGTAGCGTATATGGAATTCCGGGGCGCATTTCATCACCATCTGCGGAATGACCTGACCGTCGCTGCGCCTGATGGCGGTATCGTCGCAGTCGACCACGTGGAGAATCACCGAGTCGTAGGCGCGGTCGCCGTCGTGGTGGTGGCGGTGCCAGTCTGACGCTCTGACGTGGATTTCGACGTCGCCGGCCCACATTTCACCCCCGATCATCACCTTGGCGTTGAAGAAATCCGGCCCGGAACCGGTGTTGAGCAGACCCGGATCCACGATGCTGACCTTGCGGCCGTCGACCGTCACCATATCGGTGGCGAGCAACAGCCGGTGCTGCCATACGTATTGCATCAACCGTTCCATAGCCGGGGGAGAAAGGAGAACCGGGGGCGGGATGTCAGGCCTCGGTGAGACGGTTGAAAGCCACCATCTTTATTGCTGTCTCGGCGGCTTCTGCGCCTTTGTCGCCCATCGGCCCGCCGGCGCGGTCGAGGGCATCCTGCTCGGTGTCGACGGTGAGTACTCCGAATATGACCGGAATGTCGCAGTCGGCGTTGAGCTGAGTGACGCCCTGGGTGACGCTCTGACAGACGTAGTCGAAATGAGGTGTGCCGCCGCGAACCACGCAGCCGAAAACGATCACGGCGTCGAACGAACCGTTTTCGATGAGTTTAGAAGCTGCAAAAGTGAGTTCCACGGCACCGGGGACATCGAACATGGCGATGTCCTCGAGGGTCATGCCGTAGTCTGTGAGACGGCGCACGGCGCTGTCGCGGAGACGACTGGTAATGTGGCCGTTCCATTCGGCGGTAACGATGGCTATTTTTACGTCGTCGAGCTGAGGCAGCGGCGAAACAGGCAGTGATGTAGACATATTTCTTATGATGTTTTTTAACGTGGGAAAATCTTGTGCCAGAGCCAGAGAATATCGCGCGAGCGGCTTTTGGCGTTGACGAGGATGTCGACTATGCGGCGGTGCTCCTCGGTGGCATTGATTTTGGTAGCCTTGTGGAGCATGGTGTTGAGCAGATGCACACCCTTGTCGCGCATGGCGGGAACCTGCAGCATGGATTCGCCCAGGTCGACAGTCATCTGCAACTGCGCGAGTGTAAGTTCAGGCTCTATCTTTGTAGAGTATTTGAGAGCGCGGGTAAAGAACTGCACCGCTTCGCGGTGGCGGCCCATGTCGGCGAGGGTGCGTCCCTCGGTAAGGAGCGATTCCACCAGGCGCGTGGTGGCGTCGCCGATTCCCTGGTTCACCATCTGGAGGTATACCGAGGTCGATGCCTGATAGTGGGCGAGGAGTTCGGCCTGCTTTACTCGCGAGCGGTAGACCGAGGTGGAAGCGTTGAGCGCCATGATCTGGGCGCTGCCGTAGCGGGCGGGGTCGGCTTTGGCGAGGCGGTCGAAAATCTTGAGCGATTTTTCGAGTTCGCGTTCCGCCTGCTTGAATTCGTTTCCGGCGGTGTGGATTATAGCTATATCGTAGAGAAGCGTTGCGAGTATCTCGAGAAAGGGTTCATCCTTGCGCCGTGGTTCCTGCGACAGGAGGCTAAGGGTAGCGGCCGCGGTGGCAGTGGCCCGTTCCATGTCGTCGCGCTCTATGCATAGGGCGGTGAGAATCTGCATGAGGGCGGCGTGGATGTTGAGCAGATAGCCGCTTTCGTCGCCGGCGCGCATGATGAGGGCGTCGAATTCCTCAATCATCCTTACAGCGCGGTCGCTTTCACCGCGTTCGGCCATCTCGGCTGCTGTGCGGCGGAAGAAGTCGTAGGCGGTGTTGAACTCGGTTTCTCCTATGGCATGGCGCACCTGCGACATGGCCCGCGAGCGCCGGAACATTGTTTTCAGCGGAGCTATGTCGGTGGTAACGGCCAGGAAAATCGGTTCGAGTGATGTAGCTTTCATATGTCGGTACGATTCAGGTTACGTAAAATCTGCGTGAGGGCGGCTACGGTAGTGTCGGCGTAGCATACGCCGGCTCCGGTGCCTGCAATCTCCGGCCCCGGATATTTCGCTATGGTGGCTGCCGCGGGGTCGATTACATACACCCGCGGTGTATAGAATTCGAGATGGTCGCGATAAGCCTTTTCAGCGTCGCCGCTTCCGAAGAGCCGCTGCAGATCGCCGGTAGTGGCGATGATTACGTCGGCCATTTCCATATTGTCGAGTATCGAAGGCATGACGCGGGTTACTCTCGACACCTGGAAATCTTCGAAATACGGCAGATATACTATAGTGGCTTTGCGGGCGCGGGCGTGGCTGAGCAGATCGTTGAGCCGGGGACGTACGCGCTCGCTCAGAGCGAACCATGATCCGAAAACAACCACGTCGCCCTCGTCGATCCTCGGCCAGATGCAGTCGAATTCCTCCGACAGGCGGCTGTCGTAGCCAACGGTAAGCCAGCTGCCGTCGGGCTGCTCAAAGCGGTCGTGCTGGCAGCCGGCGCCCTCGGTGAAGCGGTCGACCGACCTGACATCCACTCCTGCCGCCGTAAGGAAATCAACTACTGAGGAGCCAACGGGGTCGGCGGCAGCCTCGCCCACCATTTCAGCGCGGATTCCGCTGCGGGCAAGGGCGGCCGCGGTGCGTCCGATGCGGTCGCACGGTTCCAGCGCCACGCTGCCGTTGCTGCGGATGAGAATGTTGAGGGGCAGTTCGCCTATGAGTATCACCTTCGACATGGCGCCTCAGACTTCGTTGCGCGATTTATGACCCAGATAGCCGCCGTGGTGACGCTTGGCATAGTCGGCGGTGGTA
>UROS01000068.1 GCA_900549445.1 uncultured Porphyromonadaceae bacterium
GGGCGAGATAGAGGGCGCGGCCTGCGTGGTCGGCCTGCGAAATTATGGTCAGAGAATCGCATCCGAAAACCTCTTTGGCCCGTACTACGGAATCGAGCGTGCGGAATCCGGCGAAATCGAGTATTATCCTGTTCTCGGGCACACCGCGGGCCATCAGGGAATCGCGCATGGCGGTAGGCTCGTCGTATTGGCGGGTATGGTTGTCGCCGCTGGCAATTATAAAGTCAATTTTTCCGGCGTGGAAAAGGTCGGCCGCGGTCTGAATTCGGGTTGTAAAGTAAGAATTCGGACGTCCCAGACGGTTGAGGGGATTCGTTCCGAGCAGCAGTGCGACTTTATTGTGCGGAACAGCGTCGATGGAGTCGAAAATGCGATGTTCCGCGGCCTTTTCGACACGTATGTTGGCATAAACCGTAAAGCCTACGACTAAAACAAGAAATGCACTGAGGCTCAGGATTATGCGTCTGAGAATGATTTTGCGTTCCGGATTCATGACTGTTTCCATGCAGTTAGGTGAATTTGATGGGTAAAAATAGTTATTTTCCGCGGAATCTGCAACAGAGAGATAAGAGGATGTTTAAGATCTGATGTATGAAATAATGCGAACGGCGGCGACATCGGCTGTGGAGCCGGTGTCGCCGCCTGAAGTAGCCAGACGTTGACTGACTTATTCAACTCTGAGAGTCAGCATGGCGGGTTTAACGCCGGGGGCTGTGGCTTTGAAGCGGAGTTCGCCTTTGTCGGCGGCACTCCGTACTATTGCCGTGGCGGCACCACTGAAAAGGTTCATTTCGGGAGTCTGAAACGGCAGCAGGCAGGTGGGATCGCCGTTGGCGGTAGCCTCAAAGGAGCCGGCTCCGCTGACGGTGAATTTCACTTTGCGGGAATCGGTGGGCACGACGTTGCCGTCTTTGTCGGCCACCTGCACGGTGATGTAGGCGAGGTCGTCGCCGTCAGCTCTGAGCGACTGCCTGTTGGCCGACAGGATAAGATGGTGCGGCTTTCCGGCGGTGCGGACAACCTTTTCTTCCGCTTTGTTTCCGTCGGCATCGTAGGCCACTACCCGCAGTTCGCCGGGCTCGTAGATGGTCTCGTTCCACATAAGACGGTAGCGGGTCTGAAGAGTGGAGTCGTTCTTCTCCCTCATACCCTGCGATTTACCATTGATGAATAGTTCAGCCTTGGGGTAAGAGGTGTAGACAAAAACGGGTGTAATCTGATTTTCGCGGCCTTTCCAGTTCCAGTGGGGAAGGAGGTGGAGGGTAGGATTCCCGGTGTTCCATTGCGAACGGTAGAGGTAGAAACGATCCTTCGGGAGCGATGCGAGGTCGATGATGCCGAAGAGCGAGCTGTGGCTCGGCCAGGCGTCGGTGTCGTAGGGCGACGGCTCGCCGAGATAGTCGAATCCGGTCCACACGAACTGTCCGAGAACCCAGGGCTGTTCGTCCATGAAGAGGTCGATGTCGGGGGTATTTGACCAGTCGCACGTCTCGTTGTCGTAGCTCGACGACTGGTTGCCGGGATGGAGCACGGCGTTGTGTTCTTTCTCAAACGACACGGGGAAGTGGTAGACGCCGCGCGAGGATACGGTGGAGGCGGTTTCGGAGCCGAGAATCATTTTCTGCGGTAGCTTCGAGTAGGCTTTTTCGTAATACTGCGGCTTGTAGTTGAACCCGGGTATGTCGAGCGCGGCGGCGAATCCGTTGTCGAGCACGGCGCCTATCTGATCCATTCCGCAGGTTACAGGGCGGGTCGGGTCGAGCGACTTAACGAGATCCTGAAGCATGGTAAGCTCCGACACTCCGTCGGGGCCCCACTGGCTCGGCACCTCATTACCTATAGACCACATGACCACGGAGGGATTGTTGCGGTAGTGGCGCACCATGTTGGTGACATCTTTCGCTGCCCAGTCGGTAAAGAACGCGCCGTAGCCGTTGGGCGATTTCGGGCGGAAGCTCCAGTCGTCGAACGGCTCTACCATAAGCATCATGCCGAGCTCGTCGCAGAGTTCAACCAGTTCGGGGGCGGGCATGTTGTGGGAGGTGCGGATGGCGTTGGCGCCCATGTCTTTCAGCATCTCTATCTGGTGACGTATGGCCGAGCGATTTACGGCGGCGCCGAGCGGCCCGAGGTCGTGGTGGTTGCACACACCCTTGAATTTCATCGGCTTGCCGTTAAGGAAGAATCCTTCTTCGGGAATATAGTCGAGGCGGCGGATGCCGAAGCGGGTTTCGTAGGTGTCAGTCTCGCCGCCTTTTACAGCGAGGGTGGTTCTTGCCGTGTAGAGGGCCGGATTTTCCGGGCTCCAGAGGTCGGGTCTCGCGATAAGGAAGTTCTGGAAATGCTTCTGTCCGTGGGCTACGTACGGAGCCTTGCTGATGGCAACCACCTTGCCGTCGGGCGCGAGGATTTCGGTCGTGACATCGACGTTCTCTCCCGTTCGGGCGCCTTCAATCTCCATTTCGAGCTTTACGGAAGCCTTTTCGGAACTGACGAAAGGTGTTGTGACGCAGGTGCCCCACACCGGGAGGTGAAGACGGTCGGTGTCGACGATATGGACGTTGCGGTAAAGACCCGCGCCGGGATACCAGCGGGAAGCGCGCTCGAAGTTTTCGAGTTCCACCACCATCTCGTTGGCACCGGGCACGACGGCAGCCGATGCGTCGGCACAGAACGAGTTATAGCCGTAGGGCCAGTAAGCGATTTCCTTGCCGTTGACGCGGACACGGGCGTTGCTCATGGCGCCGTCGAAAACGAGCGTTATGCAGCGCGAGGCGGTGTCGGGAATCTGAAAGGTGGTACGGTAGGTGCCCTTGCCGATGAAGGGGAGACCTCCCGTACGTCCGGTTTTTTCTGATTTCTCGGTCTCTCCGTTCTGCTCCACGGCAACGGTCTGGAGATCGTTTGCGCGGTCGAACGGCCCCGAGATCGCCCAGTCGTGAGGAACCCTCACCTTCTGCCAGGAAGCGGAGGCTGACGGACGTCCCTTGGTGAACTCCCAGCCGTTGTTCAGCGTGGTGACGGTGCGCCTGGCGCTGAGATTAAAAGCAATGGCCCCCGAGAGAGCCATTGCCATAAGAGCGTATCGGTTCATGACCAATTACTTAGAGGTAAACTCCTTGAAGGCGTCGAGGGCCACTGTGGGCGCGCCATTGTCGAAACATCCGAGATTGTAGCCGTCGTTGTAGCCGCCGGGGGCTTCAGGTTCCCAGTAGAAGACACCTTCAACGTCGGTGGTAAGCATTTTGGCAATCAGCTGCTTGCATACGTCGGCCTGGTCGTAGGGCATGCCGATTTCGCAGATCATCACGGGCTTACCGTATTTCTCTTTCACATGAGCGATGTTGGCGATGCAATCGTCGGCAACTTTCTGCCATCCGCCTGTCTCACCCTGCTGCTCAGCCCAGTAGGGGTAGAGCGACATTCCGATCATATCGTATTTGCCCTCGTTTGCCTCGAGGATGTCGAACATGCGGTCGTAGGCCCACTGATTGTTTCCGCCGTCGAGGTGAACAATCACTTTGGCGTCGGGGCAGACGGACTTCACAGCGTGGTAGCCGGCGTTGTTGAGGCGGGTGAGCTGCTCGGGATTGTCGACAGATCCCATCGGGAGCATCATGCCGGGAGTTGTCTCGTTGCCGACCTGTACCCATTCGGGGACAACGCCCACTTTCCGGAGCGCGAAGAGGGTCTGGCGCACGTGAGCGGCCATGGCCTTCTCAACCGCGTCGGCGGGGAGATCTTTCCAGGCTGCCGGCATCTCCTGATGGCCAGGGTCAGCCCAGGTGTCGGAGAAGTGGAAATCGATCATCACGCGCATGCCGAGGCGGTCGGCGCGGCGCGCTTTGACAACTACGTCGTCGATGTTGTTCCAGCCCTCGGCCGGATTCACCCATACGCGGAGACGTATGGAATTTACGCCGCAGTAGTCGCGGAGTAGCTGCATGAGTTCCATTTCGTTGCGTTCGGTTCCGGGAGTGTAGAACTTCATGCCGTTTTTCTCCATTTCGGTCACCCAGCTGACGTCGGCTCCGAGAGCCATTCCGGTAGTTTTCTCCACCACCGGGATCTCTTCCTGACGCGGGTTGGTTACAGGGCCGTCATCGTCGGAGCAGGCCGCCGTCATCATTGACAGGGCGATGGCTACAGTCGATAATATATTGATCATTTTCATAACGTTTTAAATTTTATTTTTTATTTAGCGGAATAGGTATAGGTCTGCTTGCCGAGGTCGACGGTAAGGATTACCGTGGAGCCGATTTCAAACTCGTTGTCGCCCTCGAAGCCGCTCGTGGCGTCGGTAAAACCGAGGTAGAGTGTGCCCTGAACGGAACCTCTGCCAAAGAACAGACTCCAGCTCTCGTTGATGAGCACCTTGACGCCCCAGGGAGTCTCGGCTGTCTTCTCGAATTCGGCGGTGAATACTTCGGGATTGTCGGGCGACTGAGTCATGGGCCGTACGCTCCAGTCGTCGTTGGCACCTGTGAACGAAACACTCTCTACCTTGGTAAGACGGTAGGTCAGGTCGGCCATATGGAAGTCCATCACGTAGAGACCCTTTTCGGGAGCGGGCACGTTGCCGTCGGAGTCGGCGAACACGAGGGCGCCTGACATAGCGGTGGCATCGTCGGCAGCCTTGTAGGCGGCAGCCCAGTCGGGTTCGGTGTAGACCCGGTAGCCCCACTCTGAGTCAATCCAGTGTGCGCCGCCGTAGCTCATGGAACCCTTGTCGTAGAGTGTGAGGTAGTCGTCGAAACCGTCCCAGTTCACGAGTCCGGAGAAGTAGAGGAGGTCGGCCGACTTAGCCTGAACGAAAGGCTTGACGTTGACCTTTATTACGTTGGAGTAAAGGGGCTGCACGTTGGGAGCGAGGGCGGATTTCACCCTGATCCAGAGAGGTGAACTTATGCCGGGGGCGTAGCCCATGTCGGACAGGAGAGTGTTGAAATCACTGCTGAAAAAACGGTATTCGAACTGACCTTTTTCCACCGGAACCGAGGTGAGGTCGGCGAAGGTGTCGTTGTCGGCAAGCTCGAGGGTAAGCTCTGCGGCGTTGACGGGTGCCTGGAGTCTGTCGTCGGTAAGCTTTATCTTGCCGTCGCCGCTCCAGTAGACCGTCATGACGAGAGCATCGGGTGTTTCCTCGCTGAGGACGATGTCCTGGGTTGCTCCGGCGAGGTCAACGGGCTCTTCGGGGAGCATGTAGACCCGCTCCATATCGTTGTTGCAGGAGGTGAAGGCCATTGTCAGGACAGACAATGCCGTATATATAAACTTTCTCATAATCAGTAGCCAATATTTTTCAGGTTAGGATTAGCCGAGATTTCGGCAGCGGGGATGGGGAAGTGGTTGTAGCGGTCGTCGACGGCACGGCCGCCGGCCACACCGCCTTTCCACTCCCAGAGGTATTGCGAAGTGGTGAAACGGTTGAAGCGGACAAGGTCGGTGCGTCGCACGCACTCGAGATAGAGTTCGCGGCCACGCTCATCGATGAAGAAATCGAGGGTCATGTCGGAAGCGTTGATTTTGCCGTTGTCGCCTCCGAAGGCACGGCGGCGCACGTCGTTGACGAGGTCGAGGGCTTCGTCGGAGGTCATGCCTTTTCCGCCGCGAACCACGGCTTCAGCTGCGGTGAGGTAGATTTCAGCGAGTCGGAACACGGGTATGTCGGTGTTGCAGCCGTCGGCGGCGGAGTTCGAAGCAGCCTCGCCGGCGTCGGTGAGGTTGGTGAACTTATACATGTGGTAGCCCTGCTTGCCGTCCTCGATTGAGTTGGTGAGGTACTGATCCTGGCCTTCGGTGTAGAAGAGACGGCGTCCGTCGGCTTCGTCGAAGAGTTCATAGAACTTTCCGGTGGCACGGAAGTTGCCCCAGCCGGTGTTGATGCCGTAGTCCGGCCCGTTCTGACCGTTGTCGCTTCCCACGGCTCCGCATATCAGATATGTGCCGCCTCCCCAGGTGACAGCCTCGGTTGCGTCGGATGCGAGAGCGAAGATGATTTCGTTGGTGCGCTTGTCGTTGTCGGCATTGAAGAGCTTCTTCCAGTCCTGTTCGAGTGTATAGCCCAGAGCCATGGCCTTCTTGCAGCTGGCTATGCAGTCGTCGTAGCGCGGAGTGCCGGTGTAGGTCTCGGCGTTGAGATACATGCGTGCGAGCAGAGCGTAGGCGGCTCCTTTGCCGGCGCTTGCGTAGGCGGGATGGTCGGGGAGTGCGGGTTCTATCGCGTTGATCTCATTCTCGATGAATTCGAGGAGAGCCTTGGCATCGTAGGCGGGAGGAAATACGCCCGAGGTGGGGGTGTTTTCGTCGACGAACGGCCCCTGACGGTAGAGATCGAGCACCATTTCGTAGCAGAGTGCGCGCATGAAGCGGGTCTCGGCCGCGAACTGGGTTATCAGGCTCTGGTCTTCGGCTGAGAATCCGCCGGCACCGTTGCAGTGGCGCAGAAATTCGTTGCAGAGCGAGATGGTGTAGTACAGACGGTAGTATGTATCGGAGTTCTGACCGTCGTTGACATCCCATGAGAGATAGCAAAGACCCCAGAGATTGTCGCCGGATACCCAGCGGAACGCAGCCACGTCGGTTGTGCCTTCCTGAAGGTTGAAGTATGAGCGCCAGAGTTCGTAGCCGCCGAAGGTGCCGATGTCGTCGCCACCGCCTTTGTTGTCGCCCTTGAGAATGAACGAGGCATAGATTTTAGCCATCATCGACTTGTAGCCGCCGATTGTGGAGTAAACATCGTCGGAGGTAGTGCCGATATGGGGTTTCTGGTCAAGATCGTCGGTGCAGGATGCCATGACCAGACATAAGGCCCAGAGAGCCAGAAATATTTTTTTCATTGTAGTGATTGCTTTTTAGAAGTTTAGTCCGACGGTGAGCGAATAGGTGCGGGGACGCGGGTATGCGCTGCCGGCGACACCCCAGTCGCTTTCGGGATCCAGACCCTTGTACTTGGTGATGGTGAATACGTTCTGTACCATAGCCGACACGTGGAGGCCGTCGATTACACTGACCTTGCCGAAATCGTAGGTGAGCTGCAGGTTGTCCATCTTGAGGAAGGAAGCATTCTGCAGGTAGTAGTCCGATTCGTAGCGGCGGCGCTGGAAGTGGGTGTCGGCGTAGCTTGCGGAGAGGTTGTTGACCTGACCGGAGCACCACGAGAAACATTCGGCGGCGCCCATGCCTGCCGACATCTGGTCGTAGAGATAGTTGCCTACCTGCGCGCGCAGTGAGGTGGAGAGGGTAAGCTTTCTCCAGCGGAAAGAGGTGGTGAGACCGAACATCCAGTCGGGGTGTGAGCTGTGGCAGTAATATTTGTCGTTGGAGTCTACTGTTCCGTCGCCGTTGAGGTCGGCGTAGAGACCTTCTACAGGTGTTCCGTCGGCAGCATAGATCTGCTTGTAGAGCCAGAAGGTGTGGGGCGTATAGCCGGGTTTGTAGACCATGACAGGGGTGGACTCGGCGTAGCCTACGTAGGTGTCGGAAACGTCGCTCGAACCGTTGAGCGAGAGATTGGTGATCTTGTTGTCGAGCCAGGTGGCGTTGAAGGTGGCGTCCCAGCCGAAGTCCCTGGTATCAATAATATGCGCGGTGAGGGCGATTTCAAGGCCTTTGGAGTCGACGTTGCCTACGTTGGTGAGCATTTCCTTCGCGAAGTTCACACCTGCCGGAACAGGTACGGTGGCAAGAAGGTCTTTGGTCTTTCGGGTGTAGTAGTCGACCGACGCGGTCAGGCGGTTGCTGAGGAACGCCAGATCGATACCGAAGTTCCAGCTCTTTGTTGTCTCCCATTTCAGGTCGCTGTTATATGCGGAGGGGCGCACGGTCTGAATCCATTCGCCGCGGTAATAATAGGAAGCGCCGGGATGGGAATAGGTATAGTTGGAAATATGGGAGTAGTTGGCGATTCCGTCCTGCTGGCCGGTTATACCGTATGAAGCACGGAGCTTGAGGTCGTTGACAACAGGAGTAAGCGGCTCAAAGAAGTTTTCCTGCGAAACACGCCAGGCAAGTGCCACCGAGGGGAATGAACCCCAGCGGTTTTCCTTCGAGAAGCGCGAGCTTCCGTCGCGGCGCATTGTGGCTGTGAGCAGGTAGCGGTCCATAAGGGTGTAGTTTATACGTCCGTAGTAAGAGATGAGCGAGTGGCGCTCGTCCCAGGGAGCGGAAGTGGACCGGTATTCGCCTGCGGCATTGAATGTGTCGTAGCCGGGAGCGCTGCGCTTCCAGTACTGGTAGTCGTAACCGGCGGTCACGTCGACGGTTGATTTTATGGCTTCAAAATCCTTGTTGTAGTTGGCGTAGAGTGTGAGCACCTGGTTGAGGTTGATCTGGGGGCCCTGCTCGTTCATTGAGCCGCCGTCGCGGAATCCTTCGAAGCTGTTGGCGGGCAGATAGTATTTCGATGTACCGCGTGCCCAGTCAACGCCGCCGGTGGCGTGGAGGCGGAGTTCGGGGAGGAAATGCAGACGGTATTCAACGTCGAGATTGCTGACTATACGGTAAACGTCGGCAGGATTATCGGGATCCTCAAGCATAGCGAGCGGGTTGGCGATAGCGCCCTGGCCCGGATAGCCGTTTTTGTCGATAACCTGGTGGAATCCGCCCATGAGCGGGGATCCGTCGGTGAATAGAAGCGGGTTGCCGTCGGCGTCGAAGTTGCCGTAGACGGGCTGTGTAGGATCGTAGGCGAGAGCGTTCCATATCGCGCCGCTGTTGGCGAAGCGGTTTTTGGAGTAGCTTCCCTTGCCGGAGAGATTTATGCGCAGCTTGTCGCCGAAGAAGGAGGGTGTGAGGTTGATATTGGCGGTGTAGCGCTGCGAGTTATCGTTCTTAAGGATACCTTCCTGATAAGTGGCTCCGAGCGATACTCGGAAGGGAAGCCAGTTGGTGAAGCGTCCGCTCAGCGCGAGATTGTTGTCGGTGCTGAATGCAGTGCGGAAAATGGCGTCGTTCCAGTCGGTGTCGGCGTCGCCGAGGGCGCTGATGTAGTCCTGATTGCCTGTGGCGTAGACCTCCTCAACGAGTTGCGAACGGCTGAGCATTTTGTTGTGGCGTGTGGCGTTGCTGAGCGAGTTGGTGGTCTGGAAGCTTACCTTTATGCCGCTTCCGCTGCCTTTCTTGGTGTTGATGATGATCACACCGTTGGATGCGCGTGAACCGTAGATGGCTGTTGATGAAGCATCCTTGAGGATGGTCATCGACTCGATGTCGTTGGGGTTGATCATCGAAAGAAAGTTGCCTGAGCCGGTTATTCCGTCGCCTTTTTCCATCGGCACACCGTCGAGCACGATCAGAGGATCGTTTGAGGCGTTGAGCGAGGCTCCGCCGCGGATCCGGATTGTGGATCCGCCGTTCGGCGAACCGCCGTTGCTGGTAATCTGGACACCGGCGATTTTACCGTTGATGAGTTCTTCGGGCGAAGATATGAGTCCCTGGTTGAAGTCTTTTTCGCCTACGGAACTTACGGAACCGGTAAGGTCGTTTTTCTTCTGAGTACCGTAGCCGATTACAACGACTTCGTCGAGAATCTCATTGTCGGGGTGCAGGGTGACGTCGACAACGTCTGAAGTAATGCCGGCCGTCAGATTGTGGTAGCCTACATAAGAAAAAAGGAGTTGTTTTGCAGATGCAGGAACCTTCAGCGAGTAGCGGCCGTCGATGTCGGTGGCGACACCTGTGGATTCTCCTACAACTCTGACCGAAGCTCCGATGAGTGGTTCTCCGGTTTCATCAACGACAGTACCCGTTACTGTCCTTGGATTTTGGGCGTAAGCCGAAACGGGTATCAGGAGAATGGCGAGAATCAATCCCAGCCACCAGTTCCTTGATCCGGCATAGCCAGTTGCCTTGTACATTAGAAATGTTTTTGTCGGTTTATTATAAAAATTTAAGGTGATTATTTTGAGCGGTATTTGTTAAAACTTAAAAAAAACAATCTTTTCCCCATATAGAAATCGTATCTTTTCAAGTCCAAAATTAGTAAAAGGACTGTGAAAATGTGCTAAAGAATCGGACAAATACCGTAACAAAACGGACAAAACGGGCAAACCGGTGCTATTTAAGACGCTGATTGTCCTGTCAGTGGCTCGGGTTCTCGTCGGCTGAGCGGTACTGACTCGGTTTCACGCCGTAGTGAGACTGAAAACATTTTGCGAAATAGGAAGGGGTTTTGAATCCGACCATATAGCTTATTTCCGAAACAGTGAAACGGTGCTGGCTCAGCAGGACGGCGGCCTTCTGCAGCCTAACGCTGCGGATGTAGTCGAGGGGGGCTGTCCCCATATATTTTTTGATTAGCCTGTAGAGCTGTTTGTTGGGGATATCACACTTCTCGCAGAGCAGATTTACGTTGAGATCCGGGTCGGAAATGTTGTCTTCGATAACCTTTACAATTTTCGCAAGTATTTTCTCGTTGACCGATTCAGCCTCGATAGGGCGTGAGCCGGCCTCGGCGATAGTCTGCATGCGCACTTTTTCGCGAATCTCGTTCCTGCCCTTGAGCAAGTGGCTGATTCGTCCGAGCAGAGCCTGGGGTTCGAACGGTTTTGCCATGAACACGTCGATGCCGAGCTTTATGCTTTCGTTCTCGGTGTTGTTGTCGGATTTAGCCGTGAGCATGATGATCGGGACGGCCGAGAGACGCGGATGCTGCTTTATCCGCTTTACCATTTCCATGCCGCTCATGATCGGCATCATTTCATCGACTATAATCAGGTCGGGTATTACGGAGGATGCTATAGCGAGGCCGGATCTGCCGTTTTCGGCGATGAAATATGTATAGTCGTCCTTAAGCAGTCGGGAAATGAAGCCCGAAATCTGCAGATTGTCCTCGACGATAAGGATCTTCGGGGTGTCGGAACCGGCATTTTCGGTGCTGTTGCTCGATGCGGGTATGGTTTTGCCCGAAACGGGAAGGGTGACCACGAAACAAGTGCCTTGCCCCTCCTTGCTGTAAAGGGCAATGTTGCCGTTCATCAGTTCGAGGTATTTTTTAATAAGGTACAGACCGAGTCCGGTTCCTTCGCGGAGACGAGCAGTTGAGGGCGCCCGGAACATACGCTGGAACACGAGCGGCTGGTCGATGTCGGCTATGCCTACACCGTCGTCGGATACGGTAATCTCCACTTCGTCGTTTCCGGCGCTGATGGCGCAGGTAATCGTGGCGCCTTCGTCGGAATATTTGCAGGCGTTGGAGAGGAGATTGGTTATCACCGATTCGATTTTAACGGCATCCGCCTCAATAAGCAGCTGGGAGCAGGAGGAGTGGAAAATGAATTTTTTCTGGCTGTTGTTTTCCTTGAACACTTCGAATACTTCGCGGCAGAACTCCACAATGTCGAATGTAGACATAATAAGGAGGTTTTCGTCGTTGTCCTCGAGATGCTGGAGCTCCAGGGTGCGGTGAATCATATTGTTGAGTCTTACGGCGTTTTCGTAGACGGTTTCGAGGGTGCGGCGGCTTTCGGGATCTCTGGCTTTTTCCTTCATGAGGCTGACAGGGCCGAGAATCATTGAAAGCGGAGTCTTGAGGTCGTGGGAGATGGCTGATAGGAAAGTGAGTTTGCGTTCTACATTCTCCAGTGCGGTCTGGCGTTCCTTTTCCTGCAGGGAGAGCCGGTTGCGGCGTCTGAAATACAGGATTATAGCGGCCACTATACCTATGCCGAGAAGAATGTAGAGGCATATCGCCCACCACGAGAGCGCCCGCGGCGGGAGCACCTTGAGCGGAACGGCTGTAGGTTCTACCGGGGAACCGACGGTTTTCACGAGAATACTGTAGCTGCCCATCTTGAGGTCGGAAAGCGATATGGTATTGGCGCCTTCGGGCATCACAATCCAGCCCTGGAGGGAGTCGGCGTCCGATTCGGCGAGTTTGTACATGAATCGCTGAGGCGATTCCGGGGAGTAATCGAGGGTGCTGACAACCATCGTCACGCTGC
>UROS01000069.1 GCA_900549445.1 uncultured Porphyromonadaceae bacterium
GCGTCGGGGTGGGAGGGGAAGAGTCCCAGCGGATGGCCCGAGTACATGACGAGCGTCTGGCTGTCGGTCATCTCGCTGAGATATTTCATCGTGAGCAGGTACTGCGCCCAGTTCTGGAACACGGCACCGTTGCCACCGTAGGTTATAAGCTCGTGGGGATGCTGTGCAACCGCCTTGTTGAGGTTGTTCTGGATCATCATCATTATTGCGGCGGCCTGACGGGAGCGTGCGGGATACTCGCCGATGGGCCGGGCATACATCTCGTAGTCGGGACGGAAGCGGTACATATATATGCGTCCGTAGTCGCGCAGTTCTTTCGCGAATTCAGGAGCAAGCACTGCGTGATGGCGCTCGGGAAAGTAGCGGAGGGCGTTTTTCAGTGCCAGGCGCTCCTGCTCCGGAGTGAGTATCTTTTTGCGGCGGGGCGCATGATTCACCGTTGTGTCGTATTCTTTGGGTTGAGGCAGCTCGTCGGGGATTCCGGCGCGGATCTGCTTCTGAAATTCATTATCCATTGCAGTTCAGATTTTTGTGTCGACAATATTAAGTATTTCTTTTTCCGCTTTCTCGGCGGCGGCGGCTATATCGGCGCCGCGCGAGGTGAGACGGTCGGCTTCGGCGCGATCCTTGAGTTGGGCGGCGTTTATGCGTACGTTGAGCAGCGCGCCGCGCACTGCGGCCCGGGCGGCGAGCGCTCCGACTCCCGCATCGCTCACCGACGCGGGGTTGCCCTCCTGTGCCATCGCCTTGAGCAGCGGGAATGCTTCGGCCGCTGTCTCCATTGTGGCGAGGGGCACCTGCGTGGCGTAGAGTGTGGCAGCCTCGAGGGCGGCTGCGCGGGCTGCCTTTTCCTCATCGGTACCCTTTGGCATCGCGAACACTGCCATTATGCGGTTGAATGCCTCGGTGTCTTCGTCCACCAGGTGAAGCAGGCGTGAGAGCAGTCCCTGTCCCCGGTCGGCGTAACCGGAGAATTCCTCCCAGCGGTCGTCCCAGCCGGCCTTGTGGGCGGAGAGGTTGGCCACCATCGTGCCGAGAGCGGCGGCGAGCGCACCCATGTATGCTGAGATGGAGCCTCCGCCGGGTGCGGGACTTTCGCTCGCGGTCTCCTGCGCGAAGCCGCGGCAGGTGAGGTCGGTGAGCTTTTTCGGTTTTTCCTGACCCTCCTCGAGCATGTATTCTATCACTTTTTCGCCTGGATTGAACGGGCGGAGTTCATCAAGTCCCATCGACTTGACAGCCATCCTTACGATCTCCTCCTCGGCAATGCCCGTCGAGCGCTGCTGCTTGTGGAGGAAATAGCGGCCGGCCTCTATGAGGGTGCGGCGCGGGATGAGACCGACGATTTCGGTGCCCGTCACGCGGAGGCCGCGGGCTGCCGCGGCGCGGCAAACCTCGTCGAACGCCACGTGGAGAGGAGTTACGGAGATGTCGGTTATGTTCATCGACACCTGCGCGATGCCGTATTCGTCGATATACCAGCCTATGGCCTTGGTGCATTTCAGGGTGCCCGGCTGCATGATGGTCTTGCCCGACTCATCCTTAAGCGGCTTCCCCGTCACCTTGCCGCCTTCGCGCACCGGGCGTCCTTTCTCGCGGACGTCGAACGCAACGGCGTTGGCGCGGCGGGTGGAGGTGGTGTTAAGGTTGAAGTTGACGGCAATCAGGAAGTCGCGGGCGCCGATAACGGTGGCACCGGTGCGGGCTACGCCCTCGTCGTAGGGACGGTCGCCGAAGTCGGGAGCCTTGCCGGGGGTATTCATTTTTTCGGGGAGCGCCTCGTACTCTCCTGCGCGGCAAACGGCAAGGTTGCGGCGCTCGGGGGTGAATGCTGCGGCTTCGTAGCAATAGACCGGAATGTTGAGCTCGTCGGCGACTCGCCGCGCGAGCTTGCGCGACAATTCGGCGCACTCTTCGAGCGTGACGCCGGAAACCGGAATGAGCGGGCAGACGTCGGTTGCTCCCATACGCGGATGCGCGCCGTGGTGGCGGCTCATGTCTATTAGTTCGGCGGCGCGGCGTATGCTCCGGAAGGCCGCTTCGACAACGGCTTCGGGTTCGCCCACGAAAGTTACGACGGTACGGTTTGTGGCCTCGCCGGGGTCAACGTCGAGCAATCTTACGCCTTCAACCGATTCGACGGCGTCGGTAATCGCTTTTATCACATTCTTGTCGCGTCCTTCGCTGAAATTCGGGACACACTCTATTATCCGTTTTTCCATTGCAAAAAATGATTTTCAAGTCAGTTTTCGGTCAGTTTGCCACTGATTCTCATAAATGCGGAGGCGTTCAGGCTCCGACACTACAAAGTTAATATATTTTTCATACATATATTATGTCATTTTGCTCTTTTTTCGGTTGTCTGCGGGAAGGAGAAGCGACGCTTCCGGGTGGTGTCACCCTGAGTAGACACTACTCATCCCTGCCAGGTGCTGATTTAACGTATTTTAACGCTGTTGAAAAACCTTATAATGGCGAAAAAGCCTTATCTTTACAACCCATTAACCAATCGGGGCATATGATTTTTATGAAATAGCTACGAAATGCCCGTAATCGCCAATAAGACCGTTATGAATATCCGCATACTTGTAATAGACGATGAAGAAGCCATCTGCGAAATAATCAAGTTTAACCTTGAGAAGGAAGGCTACTCCGTAGACTGCGCCTACAGCGCCGAGGAAGCGCTCGAAATGGATCTCAAACCATACGACCTGTTTATTGTCGACATCATGATGGAGCGTCTGAGCGGCTTCGACTTCGCCAAGGCTCTGCGCAGCAATTCCGCCACCGACGAGGTGCCGATTATCTTTTGCTCCGCTCTCAACGGTGAAGACGACACCGTGATGGGGCTTAACATCGGAGCAGACGACTATATAACCAAACCGTTCAGCATCAGTGAGATGCTCGCACGTGTGAACGCCGTGCTCCGCCGTGCCGCCATACAGCGCCGCCAGGCCAAGGCTGCCGCCCCCGCAACCTCCGACCATATCTACGAGCCGCAGCTCACCTACAAGACTCTCAGAATAGATCCGAACGAAAAAATCTGCTGGCTCGACGACGCGAAAGTAGCGCTTACGAAAACCGAATTCGAGATTCTCTCTTTCTTTCTGTCGCACCCGAACCGCATATATTCCCGTGAGGAGATAATCCGTCACGTCTGGAGCGGAGATGTTGTGGTCACGAACCGCACCATCGACACCAACATTACCCGTCTTCGTAAAAAAATAGGCCGCTATGGCAACAACATAGAGACCCGTCTCGGTTTTGGCTATGGCTTCACGGAAGAGAATTAGCTACCACTGGCGGCTGTTTATACCTGTAGCCACCATGATGGGGCTTATGGTAGGCATCCTCGTGTGGTATCAGTACCGCCGCGAAGCTGACTTCCGCAAGGAGATGATGGAAAAGGAACTCGCCATCATCAATAACCGTATTCTCTACGCCTACGACCGCAACATGTCCCTTGAGCCGTTTATCGACTTTATCCGCCAGTTTTATCAGGGGTCAATGTTTCAGGGTATCCGTGTAAGCGTATACGATCAGAACGGACGCCTTATCCACACACTCGGCGAACCGGTGCCGATAGACTTGAACGATCCCGTCTACAGTAATCCGAAGATCACCGCCGATTCTGTAGGGATAGAGGAGTCGCCCGACAAAATCAACTCCAACAACAACCTGTTTTTCTACTCCGGATTCAAGAGCGACGACGGTATGATAACCGTGCGCACGGCTATGCCGATGACGCGCGGCATCCACAATGAACTTACCATCGACACCACCGTGTGGCTCGTTATTATCACGGTGATAATCATTGCGCTCGCTATTGTATGGTTCTTCACGAGAATGCTCTCGCGAAGCGTGACGCTTCTTAATGATTTCGCCTACCGTGCGGCCACCGGAGGCACCTTCACGGGTCTCGACAAATTTCCCCATAATGAGCTTGGCGACATCTCGCGCGAGATAATCCGCCTGTACCGCGAACGAAGTGAGGCCATTAAGCGGGCCGACCACGAGCGGTCGGTGGCTATCCACGCCATCGAGGAAAAAGCCCGTATAACCAGTCAGATTACCAACAACATAAACCACGAAATCAAGACTCCTGTAGGAATTATCCGCGGCTATCTCGAAACCATTATCGCCAACCCGGATCTCGACGAGAAGTCGAGAAATCATTTCCTTACGAGAATGAATACCAACGTGGAGCGCCTGTGTCAGTTGCTCAACGAGGTGTCGACGATGACCCGCCTTGACAATGGCGGAAAGAAAGTAGCGCTCGAGATGGTCGACATGCACGACCTCATCTATCAGATAAACAACGATTTGCCTGCCTCGAATATCGCACCGAACTTCACGTTCAGCTACGACATTCCGCTCGACTGCCGTGTCGTGGGGAATTACAACCTGCTCAACGATATGATTTACGGTCTTATACGAAACTCCGCCATGCACTCCGGAGGCAACGAAATCAAGGTGAAACTTATTTCGGAGAACGAGCAGTTCCGCATTTTCTCCTTCGCCGACAATGGCACCGGAGTGGGAGAGGAGCACATCACCCATCTGTTCGAGCGCTTCTATCGGGTCGATACGGGACGTTCGCGCAAAATGGGTGGCACCGGTCTCGGACTCCCGATCGTGAAGAGCACCGTCATAGCCCTCGGCGGCACGATTTCGGTTCACAACGTATCGACCGGAGGACTCGAATTCATATTCTCACTGAAAAAATGGAACGACCGCACGCCGGCTGGCAGTTAAAATTTCTTAATCCAATAGGGTGTCACAGTATTGTGTTGCTTATGTAACACAACTGTAACTCCATTATCATATCTTTGCAACAGAACAAAACAGGGCGGCTTTCAAAAGCCATCCGACAAGATATAAAGTCAATACCTAAATCGTCAATTCGGTTGCAAATCATAGTAATCAAAACCAAGAATTAATCTCATTTATAGCGGACTGTCGTTGACGACAGTCCGCTATAATTTTTCATCGACCGAGTCTATTTATTTGCTTATTTTAAGCGAGTTTGTTAATTTTGCATATCAAAGCTGTCAGAGCTTTCTAAAGAACTTTTTATTGGAATCATTCATGTCGCATTTCTCTAAGATAATCACCGTATCTCTGCTTTTTGTCTCGCAGATGATATTCTTCGGAGCTGCCGCACGGACAGTCGATTGTTCGCCCGGCGAACTTGCCGTGGTGCTTGGCGCCGATGCAGCGAAGATAACGTCGCTCGCCGTTACGGGCAGCGTCGACGCTACCGACCTCAACTTCGTGTGCTCCTCTATGCCGGCGCTCGTCTCCCTTGACCTTTCAGGCGCGACCGTGGCCGCGTACAACGGCAAAGCCATCGCCGCAAACCGTGGCGATTTCCCCGCAGCCACGCTTCCGGCCTACGTGCTTGCCGGCCTCAAAGTCACATCATTAATCCTCCCTGCCGGAATTACCGAAATCGGCGACTGCGCGCTCATGGGCGCCGCGATAACCGGTATTGAGATTCCGGCGTCAGTGAAAAGCATCGGAGCCAACGCCTTCAGCGGTTGCGCCGGTCTGACCTCTCTGACAGTCCCCGTCACGGTGGAGAAAATCGGCGAAGGTGCCTTCTCTTCGTGCTACGCTCTCGCTAAAGTTGCATACGCCCCCGCCGAAATACCGGCTTTGGCGTTTGCCAACTGCACAAAACTCGGCGAATTTACTGTCTTAAACGATATTACGGCAATAGGCAGAGAGGCCTTCCGTCACTGCGATGCCCTGGCTGAATTTCCGTTCGGAAGTTCTCTGAAAACCGTGGGAGATTTCGCTTTCTGCAACTCGGGGCTCACCACCGTGCCGCTCGCCGGAAGCAAAGAGCTCCGCAGCATAGGCAGTCATGCGTTTGCCGGGTGTGCTTCGCTCATAGAGGTCTCGCTCCCCGACGCCGCTTCGACAGTCGGGGCAGCTGCGTTTTTCGGCGATGCGAAAATCGAAACGCTCAAATTCCCGTCTTCGGCCACAAAAATCGAACCCTATACCTTCAAAGGCCTTGAATCGCTCTCTGATGCCGACGCGATAATGGCGAACGGCGTCGACTCAATCGGCGCCTATGCCCTTTACGGCATGAACAGTGTGGAGAACGTCACTCTTCCGGCCCGACTGACATATATCGGCGACCGCGCCTTCGGACTGTGGGCATCGCTGGGCGAGATCAACGCCTCGGCTCTTTCTGAGGTGCCGCAATTGGGCAGCGACGTATGGTACGGTGTGAAGCAAGACGAGGTCGTGCTCACCGCCTCCTCCATGCGCGATGATTTCAAGAATGCCGACCAGTGGAAAGAGTTCAGCATCAGTCAGTCGGACAATACCAATATAGACCATATTTCAGCCTCCGGTGCTCGCCTCCGCGTGAATTTCGACGGCATAACGGCCACACTCGCCGCCGACGGTACCGAAATCAACTCAGTGGCCGTATACGACGCTTCCGGCCGGCTTCTTGTGACCCGGCGCTGCAACGGTGCCGAATCGGTTGCTGTCCGTATGGCCGACTTCGCCCCCGGTCTCTGTATTATCAGGGCCGAGACCGGTGCAGGTACCTCAACCGTAAAGATTATCCTTTGACCATGGGCAAGAACAAACTCAGGAAATTCGCCGAAATGGAGACGCTTCCCTGCGTGTTCCAGTATCCTTTTTCCGTGCTCCGAAGCGAAGGCGGATGCCCTATGCGCGGAAAATGGAACAGCGATTATTTCCGCAACGGCAATCCCATCGTGGTGGAACTCGGATGCGGAAAGGGGGAGTATGCCGTAGGACTGGCGCAGACCACCCCCGACAGGAATTTCATCGGCATCGACATAAAGGGCGCCCGTATGTGGACCGGCGCATGCCGTGTCCGCGACCTCGGTCTGACCAACTGCGCCTTCCTCCGCACCGGCATAGAACTTCTCGACGAATTTTTCGCCCCCGGCGAAGTGTCGGAAATATGGATCACGTTCCCTGACCCGCAGATGAAAAAGGTTAACAAACGCCTCACGGGCACACGTTTCCTCGAACTCTACCGCAAGGTTCTCCGCCCCGACGGCCGCGTGAATCTTAAGACCGACTCCCCCTTCCTTTACACCTATACCCGCGAAATGCTCCGCCACAACGGCCTGACCCCCGATGCCGACACCGCCGATCTGTATGCTTCGGAACTCGCCGCTTCGCTTCCTCCCATCAGGACTTTCTACGAGCAGCAGTGGCTCGACCGCGGCCTTACAATCAAATTTCTCTCCTGGATGCTCCCTCCCTCGCCACCTCTTTCCGAACCCGAGATAGAAATCGAGCCCGACACCTACCGAAGCTTCGGCCGGGGTGAACTCCAGGGCTTCTGAATTTGTTAGACATTAACTCACCGACTGTTTATTTATGGAGACATTATATCCCGCCCTCATTCTCGACGCGCTCAAAAACGTCCGCTACCCCGGTACCGGCAAGAATCTCGTGGAAGCCGACATGGTAGAAGACGACATACGTATCGACGGCAACAAGGTGTCGTTCTCGATTCTCTTCGACAAGCCCACCGACCCCTTCATGAAGAGCATACTTAAGGCCGCCGAAACCGCAATCCACACTTTCATTTCTCCTGAAGTCGAGGTTACGGTCAGCTCTAAGTCGCGCCGCCCCGCAGCTCCCGCCGCTGCGGAACATCCGGTGCTCCCTGGCGTTAAAAACATAATCGGCGTAGCTTCAGGCAAGGGCGGCGTCGGAAAATCTACTGTAGCCTCGAATCTCGCCGTTGCGCTTGCCCGCGAAGGTTACCGTGTGGGACTGCTCGACGCCGATATTTTCGGCCCCTCCGTCCCCAAGATGTTCGGAATCGAGGATGAGCCGATCTATGTCCACAACGTCGACGGCCGCGACCTCATTATACCCATCGAGCGCTACGGAGTGAAGCTCCTCTCCATCGGTCTGGTGGTTGACCGCGACAAAGCCGTGCTCTGGCGCGGATCCATGGCCTCCAACGCCCTAAAGCAGCTGATTTGCGACGCCGACTGGGGCGAACTCGACTATTTTCTCATCGACATGCCCCCCGGAACAAGCGACATCCATCTCACCCTGGTGCAGACTCTCGCCATGACGGGAGCCATAATCGTCACCACCCCTCAGGAGGTGGCGCTTGCCGATGCCCGAAAGGGAATCGCCATGTTCAACGTCAGACAGATCAACGTCCCCGTGCTCGGAATCGTTGAGAATATGGCATATTTCACCCCCGCCTGAACACCCCGATGAGCGCTACTACATTTTCGGACGCGAGGGCGGCATACGTCTCGCCGAAGAATTACACCTGCGGCTGCTCGCCCAGATTCCCCTCGTAGCATCGATTGCCGACGCCGGCGACGCCGGTGCCCCAATCGCCACTAAGGATTCGATTGCCGGGCAGGCGTTTATCCACCTCGCCCACGAGGTTATCACTGCCGTCGACGAACGCAATGAGGAGCTGCCACCCACTGTCCGCGTCGAGCTCAAGCACTGACCGCAGCTTACCGCTCTTCTCCCCTCCGGATTATAATCATCAGTCAATAATAGAGATACCGTATATGAAAAAACTTTACCAACTGCTTGCTCTTTTCCTCGTGGCAGGTGCTTCCGCCATTTCTGCCGTAGCCGAAATTCCGGTGGCATATTACAGCCGTCTCGAAGGCAAAACCGGCGAAGAACTTAAAACCGCCGCGTTTCAGATTATAAATCCGCACTCCACCGTATCGTCCTACTCCGCTCTTCCATCCTACTTCGAGCGCACCGACGTATATCCCCAGTCGCGCCGCTGGTGGGACATGTACAGCGACATTCCCTTTTATGCTCCATCCTTCCGCGGCCTCAACCGCGAGCACTCCTTCCCGAAGAGCTGGTGGGGCGGCGGCGACGACACGCCCGCCTATGTCGACCTCAACCACCTTTACCCTGCTGAAGCGGCCGCCAACCAGGCTAAAAGCAACTATCCCCTCGGCACGGTGAGTCAGACGACGTTCGACAACGGAATCTCGCAAGTAGGCTACGCCGTTGGCGGTCAAGGCGGCGGTGCGCAGAAAGTTTTCGAGCCCGACGACGAATACAAGGGCGATTTCGCCCGCACCTATTTTTATATGGTCACCTGCTATCAGAATCTCCGCTGGAAATACACCTACATGGTGCAGAACAACACTTATCCCACCCTCAACGCCTGGGCCATCGACCTGCTGCTCAAATGGGCGCGTCAGGACAAGGTGAGCCAGAAGGAAATCGACCGTAATGAGGTGATCTACGGCATCCAGAACAACCGTAACCCCTTCATCGACTTCCCCGACCTCATGGAATACATCTGGGGCGACAAGGTCGGACAGCCTTTCCACGTGTCGGCGACCCCGGTCGAGCCTGCAGGCGACCCCGAGATCATAACCCCCGTCAGCGGCATGTCGCTCGACTTCCCCGACGTGGCGATAGGATCGGAGTCGACCTCCAAACTCTTCTTCCACACCAAGAACTTCACCAAAAACATCTCCGTGATCGTAGGCGGAACGAACCGCACGTTCTTCACCCCCGACGACCGCTCGATCAGCTACACCGTCACCAACTCCGACAACGGCTACTGGCTGACCCTGCGCTACAAACCCACCGAAACCGGCGAGCATGAGGCGCGTCTGGTGGTATACGACGGCAACATCACCGGCTCGTTCTACGTAGACCTCCGCGGAAAGTGCTTCGACGTGCCCGTGCTCTCTAAGCTCGTCGCTCTTCCGGCCTCCGACATCACCCCCACCTCCTACGTGGCATCGTGGGAAGTGCCTCAGGACGAAGTGATTGACTACTACGTTGTGACGCGCACCCGCTACGTCAGCGGCACCGCCACCACCGAGGAGCTCCTCGCCGAGGAGAATTTCCTGGAGATCGACGGCTTCGGCGACTCCGACAGCGAGAGCTACTCCGTGCAGAGCGTGCGTCTCGGCTACCGCTCGCCGATGAGCGATGTGGTGTTTGTCGAGCGCTCGGGCATCACCGATGTTGAGGCCGATTTCCCGCTCGTAGTCGAAAGCTATCCCGGTGTCGTGCGCTTCGTCTGCTCCACCGACCACTCGGGCGGACGGCTCTACGACATGGCGGGTCGCCTCGTGATGGAAATTCCGCTGATCACCTCGGGAATGGAGATTTCGCTCAGCCCGGGCGCCTACGTCATCGTCACCGACACTCACCGCACCCCCGTTAAACTTATAGCATACTGATTTGTTAATATAAAACACCTTAATAATTAACTGAACAATGGACTTTCTTACTAACGACAAACTGGTCATTGTCGGCGCAGCCGGCATGATCGGATCAAACATGGCGCAGACAGCTCTCATGATGCACCTCACCCCTAACATCTGCCTCTACGATCCCTTCGCCCCCGCACTCGAGGGCGTGGCCGAGGAGATGTTCCACTGCGGTTTCGAAGGCGTTAACCTCACCTTCACCTCCGACATCAAAGAGGCCCTCACCGGCGCCAAATACATCGTTTCTTCCGGCGGTGCCGCCCGTAAGGCAGGCATGACCCGCGAAGACCTTCTCAAGGGCAACGCTCAGATTGCAGAGCAGTTCGGCAAGGACGTGAAGACCTACTGCCCCGACGTAAAACATATCGTGGTGATCTTCAACCCCGCCGACATCACCGGTCTCATCACCCTTCTCTACTCCGGCGTGAAACCCTCGTGCGTCACCACCCTCGCAGCCCTCGACTCCACCCGTCTGCGCAGCGAACTCGCAAAATATTTCAAGATTTCGCCCGACCTTATCGTCAACTCCCGCACCTACGGCGGCCACGGCGAGCAGATGGCCGTATTCGCCTCCACCACCACCGTCGACGGCAAGCCCCTCGAAAGCCTTATCGGCACACCCAAACTTCCCCTCGAAGACTGGCTCGCACTCAAACAGCGCGTTATCCAGGGCGGAAAGAACATCATCGACCTCCGCGGCCGCTCTTCTTTCCAGTCGCCCGCCTACATCTCCATCGAGATGATCGCAGCAGCCATGGGCGGCAAGCCTTTCCGCTGGCCTGCAGGCGCATACGTCAACAACGACCGCTTCAGCCACATCATGATGGCCACCGAAACCTCCATAACAAAAGATGGCGTTCAGTGCAAGCCCATAACCGGAACCCCCGAGGAGGAAAAGGAACTCGAAAAGAGCTACCAGCACCTCTGCAAGCTCCGCGACGAAGTTATCGAAATGGGAGTCATGCCTCCTATCGCCGACTGGCACCGCCTCAACCCCTACATGGACGAAAAGACCTGCTGATCTACATTTTCTCAGATAAAAAGAGCAGCGCTTCCCGCAAAGGAGCGCTGCTTTTTACTTATATATAATATGTGTATTTGAATGCGGGATTTACTCCTCGGCATAGACCGGCATTTCGCGGTGGATGCTGTGGTCAAGCGAAATGAGGGTCTCCGTACCGGTTACGCCCGGTATTTTCTGGATTTTGTCGTTAAGAAGCTCCATCAGGTGCTCGTTGTCGCGCGCAAACAGTTTTATGAGCATTGTGTAGGGGCCGGTGGTGAAATGGCATTCCACCACTTCCGGAATTTTCTCAAGTTCCGGAACCACGTCGCGATACATCGCTCCGCGCTCGAGGTTCACGCCGATATACGTACACGTCCGGAAGCCGAGCACCTTCGGATCTACCGTGTAGCCTGAACCCGTTATCACGTCGAGATCGATCATACGCTGAATGCGCTGATGTATTGCGGCGCGCGACACTCCGCAGTCTTTCGCTACATCTTTTGAAGCGATTCTCGCATTCTGCATGATGATTTTAAGTATTTTGCGGTCAAGATTATCAATTTTTTCCATATTGGGAGTCGTTATGTAACAAAGTGTAATTTTCACGTGAAAGTGTGGCAAATTTATACATTATATTTTAATTACACAACATCTGTCTCTTATACACATC
>UROS01000070.1 GCA_900549445.1 uncultured Porphyromonadaceae bacterium
CCTCTCTATTCGTCGGCAGCGTCAGATGTGTATAAGAGACAGGTCGGCAACTGTCGTAGGGACAGAGCGGAATTTCACCGCACGGGTTTGTGGAAATGGTGCGGAAACCGAGATCTGCGTAGCAGTCCGGCACCGATTCGCGGGTGATGGTGTCCCAGAAAAGAACCCCGGGTTCTGCCGACTTCCATGCGTTGAACACTATTTTGTTCCAAAGGGCGGTGGCATCTGTGTCGCGCACAATTGTGGGGTTGTCGGAATCCACGGGATACTGCCTGCGGTAATTGGTGCCGTTTACTGCTGCATTCATGAAATCGTCGTCAATGCGTACCGACACGTTGGCGCCCGTAATTTTGCCTTGCTCGAGTTTGGCGTCGATAAAAGCCTCGGAATCAGGATGCTTTATCGATACGGTGAGCATCAGCGCTCCGCGACGGCCATCCTGGGCAACCTCGCGCGTGGAATTGGAGTAGCGCTCCATGAAGGGAACGAGGCCGGTAGAGGTGAGAGCTGAGTTTTTTACAGGAGTACCCTTTGGGCGGATGTGGCTGAGATCGTGACCGACGCCGCCGCGTCGCTTCATGAGCTGTACCTGCTCTTCGTCGATTTTTATAATGCCGCCGTAAGAGTCGGGATCTTCGTCGAGGCCTATCACGAAGCAGTTGCTGAGCGAGCCTACCTGATAATTGTTTCCGATTCCAGCCATCGGGCTTCCCTGAGGAACGATGTAGCGGAAATGGTCGAGCAGTCCGAATATCTCGTCCTCGCTCATCGGGTTGGGGTAGAGGTTCTCAATCCGGACTATCTCGCGCGCTATGCGGCGGTGCATGTCGGCGGGTGTCTTCTCATAGATGTTTCCGAAAGAGTCCTTCAGGGCATATTTGCTAACCCAGACTCTCGCCGCGAGTTCATCGCCGTCGAAATATTTAAGTGAGGCGTCGTAGGCCTCATCGTAAGTGTAGGTGGTCTCAGCCATGGTTATTTAATGATATTAGTTGTCAACGTACGTGTACAAAATGCCGAAAGACCTGCCCGTTCTGACGGTCGGTCGCCCGACATTTTGATTATTTCCGAGGACTTGGGATTTGAAAAGATTAGCGCCTCGATTATCACGCCGCAAAGTTCAGAATAATAATTATTATCGCCAAATTTGAAACATCAAAAATCTCCGAATGTTGAAAAGTTTTCCATTGTTAACAAAAGTTTATCTGATTATCAGCGCATTACGATTTTGGTTATGAACAATTGTTTCCCAAAACGTAAAGTCTGCCAGATTCTGAAAGTCGCATAACCGGCAGATTCGTTCCCCGGATGATGTTGCTTTTTGCGTTTGAAAAATGCAAAGTAAGTAGCTGTCAGGCAGTTCGCGTTTTCAGGCTGATTTTTTTCATTTCACGGCATGTTATCTCTTTGCAGAGTGGCGGAAAAATTGTAATTTTGGCGAACGGAATCCCTTTCTTTTATCATGATTCTGTCTTAACATAAATAATAATTATGCACCCGTTCGTCCACCTTCACGTCCACAGTCAGTATTCGCTGCTCGACGGTCAGGCTACCGTTTCCGGTCTTATCGACAAGGCCATTGCCGACGGTATGCCCGGAATAGCTTTGACTGACCATGGAAATATGTTCGGCATAAAGGAAATGTTCAATTATATGAACAAGCTCGGCGGAAAGACCCGCGACAAAATCAAGGATGCGAAAGCACGTCTTGCCGAAGCCTCGCCGGAGGATGCCCCTGCCATCGAGGCTGAAATCGCCAAGCTGGAGAAGAAGCTCGCCTTCAAACCGATTTTCGGATGTGAGATGTATGTGGCGCTCAAGTCGCTCCACGAGCAGGTTGACAAGCGCGACACCGGCCGCCACCTTATTGTGCTGGCAAAGAATCTCAAAGGATACAAAAACCTTATTAAGATAGTGTCGCAGGGATTCACCGAGGGATTTTATTCTCATCCCCGCACCGACAAATACGAACTCGCAGCCCATCGCGAAGGTCTGATTGTGGCCTCTGCCTGCCTGGGAGGAGAGATACCGCGTCTGATTCAGCAGGGGAGTCTCGAAGAGGCCGAACGACAGGTGCTATGGTTTAAGGAAACTTTCGGCGACGATTATTACATAGAAATCCAGCGCCATGCCACAAACGCTCCCGGCGGCAACCGCGAAGTATACGAGATTCAGCAGAAGGTTAATCCGGTACTGATTGAGTTAGCACGCAAACATAATATTAAAATAATTGCGACAAACGACGTCCATTTCATAAACGAGGAGGATGCCGAGGCTCACGACCGCCTGATTTGTATTTCGACAAACAACTATCTCAACGATCCCGACCGTATGCGCTACACCAAGCAGGAGTGGTTGAAATCTACGGCGGAAATGAACGAGATTTTTTCCGACATTCCAGAAAGTCTCGACAATACCCTTGAGATACTCAACAAAGTCGAGACATACTCCATCGACCACCCGCCGATTATGCCGTTTTTCGAGATTCCGGCTGAATTCGGAACCGAAGAGGAATACCGACAGCGGATTACACCCAAGGATCTGTTCGACGAATTTACCCGGGACGAAAACGGTAACGTGGTTCTTGATCAGGAGGCCGCGGAAAAGAAAATAGCAAAACTCGGCGGATATGACAAGCTGTACCGCATAAAGTTCGAGGCCGACTATCTCGCCAAGCTGGCGTATGAAGGGGCTGAGAAGCGCTACGGCTCGCCGCTGACGCCCGAACTTGCGGAGCGAATTAAGTTCGAGCTCCACATCATGAAAACCATGGGCTTCCCCGGCTACTTCCTGATAGTTCAGGACTTTATCAATGCCGGCAGAAACCAGCTCGGAGTGAGCGTAGGTCCCGGCCGTGGTTCTGCGGCGGGCAGTGTGGTTGCCTATTGCCTCGGCATTACGCAGGTCGACCCTATAAAATACGACCTCCTTTTCGAACGCTTCCTGAACCCCGACCGAATCTCGCTTCCCGATATCGACGTGGACTTCGACGACGACGGCCGAGCCGACGTTTTGCGCTACGTAACCGAAAAATACGGTGAGGACAAAGTGGCCCACATCATTACGTTCGGTACCATGGCCGCCAAATCGGCCATCAAGGACGTGGCGCGCATTGAGCAGCTTCCGCTCGACGAAAGCAACCGTCTGGCAAAACTCGTGCCCGACCGCATGCCCGAAGGCCCCGACGGCAAAACGCTGAAAACCACCCTTGAAAACTGCTATCGTTTCGTTCCGGAGTTCCAGACTGAGCTTAACAGCCGCAATCCGCTCATTACGGAAACGCTCGAGTATGCCCGCCGGCTTGAGGGCAATGTCAGAAACACCGGTGTCCATGCCTGCGGTGTGATTATTTGCCGCGACCCGATCACAGACTGGGTGCCCGTGTCGACCGCTGTCGACAAGAATACCGACACAAAGGAGAAAACAAAGCTCATTGTCACGCAGTACGAAGGCTCGATCATAGAGGACACCGGACTGATAAAGATGGACTTCCTCGGTCTGAAAACTCTATCGATAATAAAGGAGGCGCTTGCAAATATAAAGAACACGAAAGGCATCGATATCGACATAGAGAAAATAGATATCACCGACCCCAAAACATATAAGCTGTATTGCGAAGGACGTACAACTGGAACCTTCCAGTTCGAGTCTGCCGGCATGCAGAAATATCTCCGCGAGCTCCAGCCGTCCACGTTCGAGGATCTGATAGCCATGAATGCCCTCTACCGCCCCGGGCCTATGGACTATATTCCCGATTTCATTGCTCGAAAACACGGAAAGTCACCTATCGTCTACGATATTCCCGTGATGGAGAAATATCTCAAGGACACCTATGGTGTGACCGTCTATCAGGAGCAGGTCATGCTCCTGTCGCGACTCCTCGCCAACTTTACGAGAGGTCAGAGCGACACACTCCGAAAGGCCATGGGCAAGAAACTCATCGCAAAGATGAACGAGCTCGAGGCTCTTTTCCTGGAAGGCGGTCAGAAAAACGGCCACGACCCAAAAGTGCTTGCCAAAATATGGGCTGACTGGAAGAAATTCGCGTCGTATGCCTTCAACAAGAGTCATGCCACCTGCTACAGCTGGGTGGCTTTCCAGACCGCATGGCTGAAAGCAAATTATCCTGCCGAATATATGGCTGCGGTGCTTTCGAGAAACCGCAACAATATCACCAAGATGACCGCTTTCATGGATGAGTGCAAGAAGATGCATATTCCGGTGAAAGGTCCCGACGTAAACGAATCGTATTCCGATTTCGGTGTCGACTCCCACGGCAACATCCGTTTCGGGCTCGCCGCAATAAAAGGAGTGGGAGAGAATGTGGTGAAAGCAATTATAGATGAACGCAAGGCCAATGGAACGTACGAATCTATCTACGATTTCATCGAACGAGTACCCTCGGCGGCCATCAACCGCAGGGTTTTCGAATCGCTCGCAATTGCCGGTGCGTTCGACTGTTTCAGCGAGATAAAGCGCGAGGACTTTTTTGCGGAAAACAATCGCGGCGAGGTGTTCTCGGAAACACTTGTGCGCTACGGTCAGGCATTTCAGGCCGACAAACAGAAATCCGCAGCCTCACTCTTCGGCGACGACATCGACATGCAGTCGGCTGGCCGTCCGGAAATTATACCGGCGCCCGAGTGGGTCGACGCAGTCAAACTCGAAAAGGAGCGCGAACTTGTAGGAATGTATCTTTCCGCTCACCCACTCGACCCCTATTTCATGGAACTGAACTACGGATGCTCCTGCACCATCAAGGGCTACGAGGAATTTACACCCGTCGAGGGGGGTGAAATCACTTTCGGTGGAATGGTGGTCGAATTCCTGAGCCGTCCGTCGAAAAAGGGAGGACAGTTCGGCATCCTGAAGATGGAGGACTATACCGGCAGCACTGAATTGCGTCTGTTCGGCCAGAAATATATCGACTTCCACAACTATGGAGTGCCCGGCACTCCGATTCTCGTCACCGGTATGTATCAGCGGCGATTCGCAAATTCCGAGGTTCGTTTCGAAATTACCAACATACGCCTGCTGAATGAGGTCAAGGGCAAACTTATACGCAACATCACCATCGACCTGCCCAAAGACAAGATTTCGCTTCATATCCACGATCTTCTCAGCGATATGGTCAACAGCGAGACCACCGACCGCGGTGAACTGGCGTTCAGAGTTTTCGATCCCTCCATAAACCGCACTCTGAAACTCCGTTCAGGTGTGCGGATACCTATAAACCGTGCGCTCGTAGAAGCGCTCAATGATGAAGAAATCCAATTTAATATAAACGATTAACCCTGACTAAAAAATGGCATTCAAATTTACAGATCAGAATGTTGAGGAGCTGATTGCAAGCGGTCAGCCTGTAGTTATTGATTTCTGGGCTACCTGGTGCGGCCCGTGTATGCGCATGTCGCCTGTCGTCGACGAACTCGCCGAGGAATATGAGGGCAAAGTCCTCATCGGGAAATACAACATCGAGGAGGAATCCGATTTCTCCACCGTCAACCGCATCATGTCTATCCCCACAATCCTGTTCTTCAAGAACGGCGTTGCCCAGCCTGATCTCCGTCTGGCCGGTTCTCAGCCCAAAGCCACTCTGAAAGAACGCATCGAGAAGCTTCTTGCGCTCTGATTTCTTAAAAAATCTCAGCAGGCTGCCGTCAAAATCGCTTTGCCGGCAGCCTGCATTTTATATAAGTCTAAGAATTGATGCTTTATCGGGAATTCCGTCGGCGATACTCCTCAACCACCTCGTCGATAGAGATGTTCAGAAGTTTCATGTCGTGAAACATGCCTGCCACCGTTGTCTCGAAGAACTCTTTTCTACGGGCTTCCGCCACGAGGCTGAATGCGTCGCCGCTGAGAAAAAATCCGAGTCCGCGTCTGGAATAGATGATATTGTCCGCCTCCAGACTCTCGAATGCGTTCATGACCGTACGGGAGTTGACAGCGAGTTCCACCGACAGCTCCCTGACCGAGGGAATCCGCTCGCCGGGCTTCCACTGTCCGGTGAGTATGAGATTGAAGCAGAAGTCGATTATCTGCCTGTAGATCGGTTTGTTGCTGTTGAAATCCACTGTTTAAGCCTGTAAGTTCTTTATTTTGTGCCAGATTATAGGAATGAGGATTGCAGAACCCACAACCGATACGATTCCCATTATCTGGATATAATTGTAAATTTCTGTCACTATGTAGTCGGTCACTTCAGATTCCACAATTTCGTGTTTTGCTGTCTGAACGCCCAGAATTATTCCTTTTACAAACGAGGGAATCTGATAAACGCCGATGCCTATGAGGAGTGCGTAGAGCGTGCGGTTGCGTTTAAGTGTCAGCACTGCAAGAAGGGTGGCACAGCATGGCAGAATATACAGGATGGTGCTGAACAGGTGTACTATCGGATTAGACAGAACATTATCGTTTACCGGTATTTCGTTGAGAATATCGGGGAAGAATTTCAGATTATGGTCGTAAAGCCATGCAATGCTGAAAACGAGAGATACCGACAGATAGATAACTACGGGAACGACAACCAGCCCCCAGAGCAGCATCATTGCGGCCTTCTCGTCGCTGCGTGCGGGCAGCATAAGAAAAAGCCCTTTGTCGTTTTTGAGCGAGAATACGAGCGGGCTGAGGATAAACAGCCCGGAAAGAACCATTTCGAGTATCCAGTAGGTAAGGGAAAGTATACCGAAATGAAGTGTCTTGAATTCGGCGTTGGAGAGGGCTATCTGGTTGATGCTGCATAGCAATCCTACCGCCACGCAAAGCCATAAGTAGGATTTAAGCGTCTTACGGTAGTAGCCCGCGGTCATCACCACGCGGCGCCAGGAGAAACGGTCGCCGCCGGGTGCCTGACTGTCGGCGTTATATGTATTTGTCGATTCTGAGGTTTCCATTTCAGTCCTGTTTTATGATTGTGTTGATTATTTCTTTAGCGAATTCCGACATCAGGGCGGAGTATACGAGATTGAAGTCAACTTCGGTTTCCTCGTTGCCGGTGTTTCTGACAATGGCGCGGTAGATTCCTGCCTCCTGTTCCTGATAGATGGCATCCGTGACAGGCATAGCCGACGTGATGAAGCAGAGGCGGCGCGAGATCTCTTCGGTGGAACGGCTGAGCAGCAGACGGCCGTGGTTCATCACGAGAAGTCCGTCGAAAAGCGCCTTGAGATCCCACACGGTGTGAGTTGACACGATTATCGTCTGGCTTTCTGAGCAGTTCGAGGCAATCATGCGCCGTAGTGTCTTTTTCGAGTTAATGTCGAGACCGTTGGCAGGCTCGTCGAGCAGCAGGAGTTCTGTCTGCAGCGAGAGGGCATAGGCGGCGAGGGTCTTGTTGCGGTCACCGAGCGAGAGGTTATTGAAACGTTCGTCGCCTGTCAGTCCGAACTGCCGGAGGTTATCTTCGAGCAGCTCCGCGCTGAAATTCGGATAGAAGCAGGCATGAATTTTTTTCATGCCGTTTATAGTACGGGTAAGAAGTTCGGTGTTGTCGGGGACGAAAAACAGGTTGCGCATGGTCGACGGCAGCCGGCGGCGCACGTCGGAGCCGTCAATCAGGCATTCGCCCGACTGAGCGAACCGCAGTCCTGCCAGAATATGGAGAAAGGTGGTTTTTCCGGCGCCGTTCTCGCCAAGCAGCAGATGGATGCCGGGATTAATGGTGCCGTTTGCATCGGAGATGGCATTTCTGCCCTTGCCGTAGGCAAACGATAGATTACGGAGTTCGATCATGACTGTTTGCTTACGGGTTCAACATTATAACCGTCTTTGCGCAGGAGATTTATAAGGCCCTTGTCTCCTGGCAGATGGCCTGCCCCTACGGCAATCATTATAGTCATTGTGGGAAGGATTCCGGCAAGTATATGGCTCCAGCGTATGTTGCGGTCGTTTATGAGTCGGTCGGCCGATTCGCCGCTGATGCCGGTTTCAGGGTCGTCGATTATGGCGAGCATGGCCATAAGGTCGCCCTTTATATAGGCGTCTGCGAGTTTCTTCACCATGCTGATAGCTTTGTCGCTGTTTCTTACTGTCGACATCAGCTCGTCGGTCTGCTGGGTGAGGGGTGAGCCGAACATGGCGTTGCACTGGTCTGTTATTGTCTCCAGTCCGGCCACTTCTTTTCCCATTGAGATTGCCCTGGTCTGTATTTCGGTATCAAGTTGCCGGGATGGGTTGAAATCCGGAAATGCAGTCCGGTTCTGCGCAAGGGCTATGAGTGTGGAAACCATTGCAGGTTTCACGCCGTTGAGTGCGGCTGTATTATACATGGGCCCAAGCGAACTTGTCAGCAGTGCGTTGAGCGAATCTGCCTGTGCCGGTGAGAGGAGAACCGACAGAGTGCTGTCGGCGGGTGCGGTGGCTGCTGCCATCATTATCTGCTGTGACTGAGGAGTGGCCGATTCGCTCATATTCATTTCGCCATAGACTCTGTCGACAGCGGCGAGGGCCTCGTTGAAGCCCGTGAGAGTATCGAGCATCTCAACCGGAGCGAGATGATGGGTGCCCAGAAGATAGCTGGGCTTCTGTAGACCGTTGCCTGAGATTTTCCAAAGAATCTGTGCTCCGGAAGTGAGGGTTCCGAGACAAAGGATGGCGAGAATTGTGACAAGTTGTTTTTTCATTGCATTTGTTCGCTGAATGTGAGGGGTTGTAGTGTTGCACCTTTGTACAACACCACAAAGGTAGGCATATTTTTCTGGAACTTCCAAATTTTTTTGGAAAAAATTTCAGAAAAAAATTAAAACTTAAGATTGTAAGTATTTGAATGAGCCTATCAGAACAGCAACGCCACGTGGTATATGCCGAATGAGATAATCCATGCCACACAAGTGTTGTATACCACCGAGAAGACGCCATACCACTTGTTGCCGGTCTCCTTCACGATTGCCGTAACAGTGGCTATGCAGGGGCAGTATAGCAGTATGAATATCATGAAACTGAGAGCCGATGCCGTAGTAAAGTCAGGTTTTCCTGTAACGGGGGAGGGCGTTTCGAGGCGCGCGCCGAGCGAAGCGTCCGTGGCTTCCTCATCGCCGGTATAAAGCACACCGAGAGTCGACACCACAATCTCCTTGGCCGGTATCCCGGCTATGGCTGCTACCGTGGCGCGCCAGTGGAAGCCTATCGGCTCCATCACAGGGTTGACGAACTTGCCGGTCATTTCAAGAAAACTGTCGTGGGAGAAATCTATTTCCGACGATTCTGCTACGGCGGCCGCTGTACGGACGTCGGCGGAAGTGGTAGCCTCGTCGTGACGCGGGAAGTAATTGAGTGCCCATACGATTATGCTTGCAACGAGAATCACACCGCCCATTTTCTTGAGATACTGTTCGCCTTTGCCCCACATATGGCGCAAAGTCGCCTTGGCGGTGGGAACTCGGTAGGGCGGAAGTTCCATCACGAAAGGTGTGACATCGGTCTTGAAATAGAATTTGCGGAGCAGCCGGGCAGTGATTATCGCTACTATTATGCCGAGTATATATACCCCCGCAAACATCAGGGTAGCGTGAGCCGGGAAGAACGTACCTATTATAAGTATATATATTGGTATTCTTGCCGAGCAGGAGATGAAGGGGTTGATCAGGATGGTGATTATCCGGCTGCTCGGACTTTCTATTGAGCGTGATGCTATTATGGAGGGAACCGTACAACCGAAGCCCATCACGAGCGGAATGAACGACTTGCCGTGGAGACCGATGCGGTGCATGAGCTTGTCCATTATGAATGCGGCACGCGCCATGTAGCCGGAGTCCTCCATGAAAGAAATGCAGAGATAAAGTATAAGGATATTGGGGAGGAATACTATCACTCCGCCGACTCCTCCGATAATACCGTCGGCAATCAGATCTTTCAGCACGCCGTCGGGCATATATTCCCTTACGATGTCACTGAGCCATTCCACTCCCGACTCCACCCAGCTCATCGGGTATTCGCCCAAAGAGAAGGTGGCCCAGAAAATAAAGAACATTATAAGCAGGAAGAGCGGGAACCCGAAAAGTTTGTTGGTGACAATGGAGTCGATTATACGGGTAGTGTTGATTTCCTGTTTTTCCGAAACAGTCATTGTCTCGGCAAGCGCTCCCGAAATGAAACCGTATTTCTCGTTGGCAATCTCGGCGGTTATATCCTCGTCGGGGTGGTTCTCGTTGAACTTTTTCACTGCTTTGTCGCGCAGTTCGATGATCTCCTTGCCGTTTGATGCCGCCTCCGTTACAAGCCGCTGCACCTCCTTGTCGCCTTCAAGGAGCTTTATGGCGAGATAGCGCGGTGAGAAACGGCGCCCTATGTAGTCGTCAGCTTTTAGCGCATCCTTTATCACTCTCACGCCCTCCTCGATGTCGTGGCCGAGGTTCACGTGCACATGTCTTACAGCCTGATCGGTGCCTTCGTATACATTGATCACCGTATCGAAAAGCCTGTCGATTCCTTCACCCGTTTTTGCGGTGGTGGGTACAATGGGCACACCGATCATCTCGCCCAGCGTCCGGTAATCGAGTTCGGTACCGGAGCGCTTGAGCTCGTCGTACATATTTAGGGCAATCACCATCGAACGGTTCATGTCAATCAGCTCCGTGGTGAGATACAGATTGCGCTCGAGGTTGGAACTGTCTACTACGTTTATGATAACGTCGGGGGTCTCGTCTTTCAGATAGCGGTGTACGTAAAGTTCCTCGGGAGAGTATGAAGAGAGCGAATAGGTGCCGGGAAGGTCTACTATGTTGAACAGATAGCCCCGATGTCTGAATGAGCCGCGCTTGGCGTCGACTGTCACACCGCTGTAGTTCCCCACGTGCTCGCGTGCCCCCGAAGCTATGTTGAACAGCGAAGTTTTGCCGCAGTTGGGATTCCCGATGAGAACCACGTTGATTGTTCGGTGCGGGCTGTCCGGATTGGCGTCGTCCGGGCCGTCGGAATCGTTTATGGTGTTGGTGTGAAGCGGGGCCAGATTGTTGCCCGGATGTTTTCTGAGGGGTTCAACTTCAACCAGGTCTGCCTCCGACCGGCGCAGCGACACCTCGTAGCCCATAATGGAGTATTTTATCGGATCCTGAAGAGGAGCGTGAAGCAGAACTTTCACCTCCTGTCCTTTCACGAATCCCATTTCGATCATTCGCTTGCGGAAAGCGCCGTGGCCTAACGTCTTGACGACCACACCTGTCTCTCCGTTGGGTAAGTCTGATAGTCTCATAAACAAATTTCAGAAATTGCGGTGCAAAGGTCGCAATTATTATCGTGAAACCGCGCGGTTGTTATTTAAAATCATTCTGAAT
>UROS01000071.1 GCA_900549445.1 uncultured Porphyromonadaceae bacterium
CTCGGAATTAGCCTGATTGTAGAGATTATTTTCGATGGTGCGGCGGAGGGAATCGTTTTCGGAGGAGAGTTTTTCAATTCGCTCCCGGTCGCTTTCGCGCTCTCCGGCTGCACGTTCAACCTCGGATTTCACGGTCTTAAGTGCTTCCTGCAGTTCGGCTATTCGCTCGTCCTTGCGTTTCTTCACTTCTTCAAATTCCTCAAGGCGGCTCTGAATCTCGTTCACAACGGCGAGATCCTCGTTTGCCTTTTCGAGTTCCTGACGGGCTTCGGCTGCTTTCGAACGGAGGTCGTTGATCATGGCGTCGGACATTTTAACCTTCATCTCGAGCTGCTCGCGCAATGTAGTCTGCCGCTCTACCTCTTTTTTAAGAGCCTCAATTTCTTCGGAGCGGTCGGGCTGCGGTTCGGCCTCGGGCTGCGCGGAAAGAGTCCCGATGCGTGCGGCTTGTTCGGCAACCGTTGCCTTCAGCTTCTCAATTTCAGATTCCTGAGCCTCTATCTGCCTGCGCAGTACGGCACCGTCAGGCCCCTGACGCCGGGTAAGAATCCGCTCTTTTTCATCCTGGAGGGAAGACACCTGCTGCTCGAGATCGTTTACACGGTCGCATAGCGCGCGTTTCTGACGGTCGGCGCTGAGCTGTATGCGCTTCATCTCCTGCTTAAGCGTCTCCGCCCTGCCTGACTCACGCTTCATAGTCTCAAGCGACGCTGTAAGTTCCTCCACCTGCCGGGAGAGTTTATCGGCATCGGCGCCGGCAGCGCCGGCAACGGCATTCTCGAGACGGCGGCGAAGCGACTCGTCGAGAGAGTTGTATATGTACTTGCGCTGCTGCTCCGTAGAGATGCAGTCCTTCACGAAATCGGGCAACGTCTCGTTGAAGAGGGCGATTACGGCGTCGAAGATATCGCCGGGGAGGCTCGGATCGCCGCCGGCTGCCGGGACAGGGCGATTTTCTTCAGCCTGAACCGCGACAGTACTCTCGCGCCGTTCGGCTGCGGATACGGAAGCATCCGCTGTTTCGGCCGCTTCGCCGCGGTGGTTGCCCGCCGCATAGGTCGGGAGCGAAGAATCGTATTCCTCCTCAAATTCATCTTCCTCGTCGGCCGAGAAGCCAAACGCTTTCTTTACGCTATTCCAGAATGCCATAAGACTTGTAAATGTTTTAAAGTTCAGGTTTCACTACCACGCCGGTGCCTTTCAGGCCGTTTATGCCGATTACGAGAGGTTGGCTGAAACGTACGATTCTCACATTTTCGCTCTCATACTCGGCGGGACAGCTGTTGAGGAAATCAAAGTCGCAGATCGCCTCCGATCCAGCTGCCTCGGTGTCGATAGTGAAGTATCCCACGCCGAACGACGTGAGGTTCTGGAAGAAATGGGTGCCCTGGCTCGGTTCTATACGGTAGTTCTTAAGCGAGGATTCCACTATCAGTTTCGCCGATGAAATATGAGGCCATTTCACCGGCACACCGAGAGCAGGATCACTCGAACCCCAGCGACCGGGGCCGATGAGCACATAATATTCTCCCTGAGCTGTAAAGTTACGATTTATTTTTTCAATTTCGCGTGCAATCGCTGAATTATTTGATGAAGAAAATCTTTCGGGGCGCACGTATACTATAGTTTTTACATTTTCTACGGTGCCGTTGCCGAGAGATTTGTCGCTTTTGAGCAGCAGTTTGTCGTCGGGAGTCGCCATTATATGGTCGTCGACCGATTCCTTCCGGTCTACAATCGGACGGATCTGGAGCCAATACAGCCGACCCGTGACATCCTGAGCCTTCTGCGCGGGATTTATCATTCCGGCAAACTCAATCTCCACGGGGCGACTCATTTCCCGAGCGCCGGTGGTGAGCATGAAATCGAGCGCCTCAGCCACGGGCAATACGTGGTGTTTCAATATGTTATTGAACGTAACCACACGCCGGCCCTCGCCGCCCTCATAATCCCGGAGCACGTTGTCGCGGAAATCGTAGGTCGAGACCATATAGCGGAGCGCCCCTTTCTCGGCCATATCCTGAACCCGGAGGCGGGCTATGTTGAAACTGTCGTCGGTGGTCATTTCGGCGGCATTCTTCATGTCGAGGGCACACATGCGGGTCTGAGTGTCGCGCAGGGCAAGTTCCATTTCTGATGTCTGGAGAACCTTGTCGGGGTGACGCGGAGAGAAACGGAGACCGAGGCCGCCGTCAACGATATATTTTCCGAGTCCCACGGCAATTTCGGCCACGCCGTCGTCGGGCTGCTCGTCGTTTATCGGGTAATAGTTGAGCGAGCGCCCCACTCCGGAGAAGGACGGGAAATAGTATCCGTCGGTTTCACTGCCCACCACCTCCTGGATAATCACCGCCATCTTCTCCTGGTCGATAACGTTCGACGTGGCGGTCATATAAGCCTTTGAGTCGGAATAGAACACCGATGCATACACACCTTTTATGGCTGCCGTAAGCGATTCGAGCATCTTCTCGCGGTCGGCAACTTTCGGCACCATATAAGTGGAATAAATACCGGCAAACGGCTGATAGTGCGAGTCCTCGAGCAGACTCGACGAGCGGACGGCAAGCGGTCCGTCGACCACATCGAAGAGCGCAAGCAGATCTTCCTTTATGCTCTTGGGGAGCTTGGCCCGCTGGAAATGTTCGAGAATCTCCTCATCGGGGGTATCGCTCAGGGCCACGGGATAAAGCTTGTTGGTAAGCATGAACTCGTCGAAAATATCGGTACAGAGCACCACAGTGCGCGGAATCATAATGCTCAGCCCCCCGAAGTGGTCGCACACGGGATTTTTCTTTATTATCGAGTCGATGAAAGCGAGACCTCTGCCTTTGCCTCCGAGCGAACCTTGCCCTATACGGGCGAAATTGGAGTAATGGTCGAAACGATCCTTCCGGAACACAGCCACCACACCGCGGTTTTTCATCTTGCGGTACTTCACTATGAGGTCGAAGAAAAGCTGACGGACGGCCGGAGCGTCGTCGATCGACTTGAACCGGTGGCGTTTTATTACTTCGGCAATGGGGAACAGGGCTCGGGAATAGAACCAGCGTGAAATGTCGTTGAACGACGCATGCCAGTATAGCGCTTCCGCCGGAATATCGAAGATGCTGTTCTGCATATCTTTCAGAGAGCGGATCCGCTTGATTTCCTCTCCGGTGTCGGGGTTACGCACCACGAAATCGCCGAAACCGAAGTTGTTCATTATCGCCTCGCCCAGGTCTACGGGGAATTTCTTGGAATTTTTATCGAGGAAAGTTCCCCCGAGTTCCTTTACGTCGTGGGAATTCTCTACTTCCGACGACTCTATTATCATCGGGAGATACGGGTCACGTTTTCTGAGTTCGCGGGCGAGTTTTATGCCCGCCTTAGGATCTTTCACTCCTTCGTGCTTGAACGAAACGTCGCTTATAACCCCGAGAATGTGCTCGCTGTATTTGTCGTAAAGCGCCATAGCCTCCTCGTAGTCGCGGGCAAGCATCACTTTCGGACGTCCGCGCATACGGAGCATCTGTTCATGCTCGTTGAGCGCCTCGGTAGAAAACTCGCGCGACTGCTTGAGCAGGAATTTGTAGACCAACGGAAGCACCGACGAATAGAATCTCACTGAGTCTTCCACGAGAAGAATCATCTGAACACCGACGCCGTTGATGTCTTTCTCAGCGTTCATCTTGTCTTCGAGCAACTTGATTACCGCGAGCAGCAGGTCGACGTTGCCGAGCCAGCTGAACACGTAGTCGACAGCCGAAAAATCTTCTTTGGCCAAACGGCGCGAAACCTCTTTAGAGAAGGGAGTCAGCACGATGATGGGAATGTCGGGGTGCACAGCCTTAATCTCGCGGGCGCCTGAGAAAGTTTCGGAAATATCGTTGCCCGGCATGGTGATGATGAGGTCGAAATTCTTATGCGACATGGCAGAGAGAGCCTCGGCGGTGTCGCGCACCTGCGTCACGCGGGGCGGCGACGACAGATTGAGCGCCACATATTCAAAATACAGCTGCTCCTCCACGCGGCCGTCCTCCTCCATCATAAAGGCGTCGTAGGGGGAGGCAATGAGAAGTACGTTGAAAATACGCCTCTGCATGAGGTCCTGAAAGGCGGTATCCTTAAGGTATAGCTGGCTTAGAGCATCTTCGTTCATCGCGGTGAAGTGGTTGATTGGTTTCTGTAACCACAAAGATAGCGATTATTTGCGAGAAACCGGCTCCAAAAAGCCAGAAATAGGGTTCAGCGTAAACTGTCAGCGTAAACTGCTCATCCAAACCTTAACCGGCGGGGAGTCAGGAGCGCTGATACTGGGAGGGGGACATCCCGGTGAGATGCTTGAAATATTTTCCGAACGACGACTGATTGGGGAAGTTGAGTTCGTAGGCAACCTGCTGGATGTTTTTGCCCGAGAAACGCAGAAGGTTTTTAGCCTCGAGAATAACGAACTCGTCGATCCACTCGGCCGCAGTCCGCCCGGTTACTTCCTTGATAATGAGCGAAAGATATTTAGGCGAAATGAAAAGTTTGTCGGCATAAAAGGCAACCGAGCGCTCTTTGGTATGGTAGCGGTGAACGAGCGCCATGAATTCCTGTTCATAAGTGAAGCGCCGCGAACGGGAGCGGGATGATTCGGATGCTTCTTCCGGAACAGAAGCATAATATTTCGCAGCCATCTGCATCATCTGATAGCTGAGAGCGGCGATTATACAGCGCGAGATGCTGCGCACATACATATCGTCGGGGTTCGCGGTGGTATTATGGTGTATGAGATCGAAGTAATGGCGCAGCAGGTTAACATCCTCACCGCTGAGGGTAATGACCGGCTTACGGCGGTCGTGGTTCTTGAGATCTATGCTCGAGAGAATGTTGAGGTCAAAGTTAATGTCGCGCAGGAAACCGGTGGAGACGATTAGCGTGTAACAGTCGAAATCACTGTCGGCCACCGACTTTATCTCCACTATGGAATTGGGTGTGGTCACCACAAGGGATCCGGGGCCTATGGAGAATCGGTGGAGGTTCACCTCAATCTCAAACTCGCCCTCCACGCAAAGCATCCATATGGCACCGTCGACCCTGAACGGGCCGTTCTGGTTCCGGGGGAATGGATTTGCCGAAGTCACGTGTGTAAAGACGTACTCTCCGCCAAAATTGGAAAATTCAGTGGAGTGCTTGACAAAATTCGAAATCTGCGACAGGTTCACTATTTGTCCCATATTGGAAGATACTGTTATTTCTGTCAACAAAATTACAGTATCTTTTCCAATAGCGGAACAATCGTGGATATAATGACCAACAAATTAGCAAAATCGGTCACTGCTCGTCGGGATGCTTGCGGTAATACTCCTCGAGAAGATTGCCGATATTGAAATAGTAGCCGCCGGCGGTTTTCCCGTCGCGGTCGCGCACGGTGATATACTCGTAGCAAGGGTCGTAGAACACGTGGTCGTCGACAGTATAATTCATCATATTAAGGAGCACGTATTCATGCTGAGGCTCAATTACATACCAGGCATTTTCCTCGTCGAGACCGGTTCCGGTCGACACTATGGCCATAAGCAGGTAGTTGAGCTTATACTGCCATATATTCGCGAGATTTTTCTTTCCTTTTTCCCTTAAGGCGTTGATCAGAAGCACCATTTCCTGAAGGTTGAAGGGATTGTCGTCGAGCGCCCTCTCGGCGTATGCAATCACGGAGTCGCATTCCTGCCTGGTGAGTTTGTCTCTGTCGTCGTTCTTCCGGGTAAAGCGCAGGGGGTGCTCTCCGGAACGGTAGGGGGTATAGTCCTCCTGAAACATGTAGCCGAGATAGAGATGGCGGAACTTGTCGATTTTCATCAGCGTGTCGTTCTTCTTATACTCCTCCATAAGCCGGGGATAATAATAAGGCGAGGTGCGGTCGTTGATTTCACGTTTGAGTTTTTCGATGTCGGGTTTCTCGCGTTTGAGATGCGGGAGAACCTGGGCAGGGGCGCACAATGCCGCGGCCGAGACGAGAATTATGAGCAGGAATATTTTTCGCATTGCAATCAGTTTAGAGGTTTTCACTGCGGGCCATAGATGGCGGTGAGCGCGCCGACAGCCAGCCCCACGATACACATTGTAACCACTGCGGGCAAACCTTTGGCACACAGGTAGTTCAGAAATTTTGGCGACGGAAATCCGAGCGCGGCGCCGGCCGGGGTGCGGCAATAGGCAAGCGCGCCGCAGAAAGCGCCGAGCACAGCCCCTATTATCAGGGCTGCATGGGAAATCACGAGTCCCACGAGGGCGCCCGCAAGAGTGGCACCGCAAATATAGCCGTTGCCTTTGCCTGACCGGGCTATTTCAGACGGCAGCAGATAGCTTATAACCAAGACAATGGCTGCGGCCACCGCCCAGAACACATAGGTTCCGGTACCGATTTCCACGGCCGTCCCCCACCCGCTCAGCAGCAGACCGCACCACGCCACCGGCGCACTCCACCTGATGGGGACGAACGCCAGCACAACCGAGAGGGCAAGCAGAATTATACCTGTAATGACAAGTGCCATATCATACATTATTAGAGGTTCTGTATTATGAACAATCTTAGGAGCAAAAGGGTCATTTCACCTGAGGTGAGCCGTTGTTTCCAGACTCGTTCTTTCCGGTATTGTCGGCGTCTTCAATGCGCACTTCTCCGTCGGCAGCCTGCGGCGCGGGGGCTGTCTTAAGGTCGGGATACGATATGCGCGAGTGGTACATCGTGCGCAGACGGCGGGCAAACTCTTCTTTTATTTCCTTGACGTCGCGGAACGAGAGCGGCGAATCGTTGTGGAGACCCTCGGCAACCTGAGAGTCGATGATTTTGTTGACAAGCGCCGAAATCGCCTCGGGAGAATGGTCGGTAAGAGAGCGCGAGGCCGCCTCTACGGCGTCGGCCATCATCAGAATCGAGGTTTCGCGCGAACGCGGATTCGGACCCGGATAGCGGAAAGGAGTATCGTCGACCTGCTCCCCGGGGTGCGAGTTGCAGTAGGTGGTGTAAAAGTAGCGTGCGCGGCCTGCGCCGTGATGCTCCCGGATGAAATCCTTTATTATGGCCGGAAGTTTGGCTTTGTCGGCCAGCGCGATACCTTCGGCTACATGGCCGGTCACCACCCTGGCGCTCTGAATGGGATTGAGCGCGTCGTGAGGATTCACGCCGTGCTGATTTTCAGTATAGAAAGCCGGATTCTTGATTTTGCCGATATCGTGGTAGAGAGCGCCGGCGCGCACGAGCTGTACATTGGCGCCGATGCGGTGGGCGGCCGCCGACGAGAGGTTGCTCACCGCCATGGAGTGTTGGAAAGTGCCGGGACACTCTTCGGAAAGTTCGCGCAGAAGAGGATTGTTGATGTCCGACAGTTCCACGAGCGTGACTCTCGAGGTGAAGCCGAAACCGCGCTCGAACAAGAACATAAGAATATAGCTGAACGAGATGAATACAGCATTTACAGCGAGATAGCCGAACATCCGGGTCGATATCCGCTCAATGGAGCCGCTATGGATAACCTCGATTGCCACATAACAGAGTCCGTAGGCCAGAAACACGAACGCTGCGGCGCGGATAAGCTGCGAGCGGCGCGAGAGGTCTTTGAGCGACGTAATGGCCACCATACCTGCCACGGTCTGAAGGAAAATGAATTCGAGGGGAAAAGATGCGATGAGCGCGCAGGTGAGCACCTCGATGAGATTGCCCATGAATGCGGTGCGGGAGTCGAGAAACACCTGCAGCATAATCGGCAGAATGGTAAGCGGAACGAGGTAAAGGCCGCCGTTGGCAAACCCGGCGTGGAGTGCGAACGTAAGCAGCGCGAAGATGGTTATCAGCGAGAGTATCAGGCAGATGGTGCGTAAGTCGTTGAAATAGTCACGGCGGAAGAAGAAGAGGTAGATGTAAAGCACCGACATGAGCACGAGCATATACAGAGCCTGCCCCACGATAGGATAGTAGTGTTTGTTTACGCTGCCGTTGCCCCGCTCGTCGGCGAGTTCCTCGTAGGTGGAGAGCACGGCGTCGAGACGCGGCGTCACTATGTCGCCGCGGTCAATAATCCTCTCGCCCTGCTGGATGACCCCGACAGGAGCCATGGCCTTCTGCATGGTCTCGTCGTAAAGCCGCTTGGTGGCCGCGGTGTCGAGCGTTATGTTGGGCTGAAGCACCTCGGCGAGCTTCGTCACCATGATGGCGTTGTGGATTCCGGGGTCGCGGAAAAGCGAGTCGATGCGCGAATAGGCGCTCCGGCTCGAACGGTAGCGGGTGGTAGGCATCGAGAGCGCCATGTTTTCCACGATGAACCTGACGGCGGGGAGCCGTCCTTCGGCGATTTTGGTATAGGTGTCGCGGTCTACTATTCCGTCGTCGAAAATTTTCTTAAGTTCGGCGAGCAGACGGTTCTTGTCGGTTGGCGTGATGGTTGAGTTCTGCAGGGTATTCAGCTTCACGGCATAGTCGGAAATCACGAGTTTCTCGGTAGCTACGTCGCGCTTGTAGACCGGCTCGAAATCGCGGTCTACGCTGTCGCGGACGAGCTGCGCGCTCACTGAGTCGAGATGCACGGGGATATCGAACGGCGCCGTCAGAAGTGCGTAGCTCCACGGGCGGTTCACCTCGTAAGTGTAGTGATTCTCGCCGCTGCGGGGAAGGAAATAAACCGTCACGGCCACCACTGCGAGGAATGCCAGAATACGTATGTAGGTCTTGCTCGGATTCTTCATGACAAAGGTGAGTTATTTTGCGCGGCGTGCTTTCTTCACGCCGCTAATCTTCAGTACGTTGCGTATTAGCGTGTCGACTGCCTTGGTGTCGCTCACCATCACCCCGAGGTCGCAGGTGAACACCTCGTTCTGCGCCTCGATGTTGAGGCGGCGGATGTCGATGTTGAGAGCAGTGGAAATCATGCGGGTGAGTTCCTGCAGGATTCCGTGGCGGTCGATGCCTTCAATAATCACAGTGGCGGGGAAGCGGCCGGTCACGTCGTCCCACTTCGTGGCCACGATGCGCGGGCCGTAGCTCGCTTTGAGCACCTGCGCTCGGGGGCAGGTGAGTTCGTGCACTTCAACCTCGCCGTTTTCGTTGATGAAGCCCATCACCTCGTCGCCGGGAATAGGACGGCAGCACTCCGCAAACTTGAAGTTGGCGCCTTTCTCGTTGAATTTCAGCACGTAGGTTTCTTTTGTGTTTATAACCTGACGCTCCGACGGTTTCTGCTCCGGTTCCTCCGAGGGCTTGCTCTTGCGGTTGGCGCCGATGCGGAATATCTTCGAAAGGAGCGAGCGGGCGGTGCTTGACGGGCCGGAGCTGACATATTCGTCGAGCGTAATGACGCCCTCTCCGAGACGGGTGAACAGCTCCTCGCGCGTTGAGGCGTGATATTTTCCAAGTATCTTGGTCATCACATCGTTGTTGAGAGTGATGCCATTGTCGGCTATGAATTTGTCGAAAATTGCCTGCCCGCGCTCCACCACCGGCTGCTGCTCCTTGCGCAGTTCCTTGCGCAGACGGGTTTTGGCCTTGGCGGTGGCCAGGAAATTCATCCATTCGGTTTTGGGTGTCTGCGATTGCGAAGTGAGCACTTCCACCTGATCGCCGCTGTTCAGTTTCTGGCTCAGCGGCACGAGTTTATGGTTCACCTTTCCGGCTATGCAATGAGTCCCGATCTCGCTGTGGAGTGCGAAAGCCACATCGAGCACCGTGGCGCCTGCCGGAAGGGTAATGAGCTCGCCCTTGGGAGTGAACACCACTATCTCGGAGGCGAAAAGGTTCAGTTTGAGAGTATCGAGAAAGTCGATGGCGCTCGGCGTGGGATCGTCGAGGATGTCCTTGATCGTGCTGAGCCACACGTTGAGTTCGCTTTCCTCGTCGCTCTCGCCTATTTTATATTTCCAGTGTGCCGCAAAGCCTTTCTCGGCAATCTCGTCCATGCGGCGGCTGCGGATCTGCACCTCTATCCAGTTGCCGTCGGGGCCCATGAGCGTCACGTGGAGCGCCTGATACCCGTTGGCCTTGGGGGTGGTGATCCAGTCGCGGGTGCGGTCGGGATGCGGACGGTAGAGATCGGTGAGCGCCACATATATTTTATAGCACATCTCCTTCTCCACGGCAGGGTCGTCGCACTCGAAGATTATGCGCATGGCGTAGAGGTCGTAGACCTCCTCAAAAGGTATCTTCTTTGTCTCCATCTTGCGCCAGATGGAATAGACGGATTTCAGGCGGGCCTTTGCCTCGTATTTTATCCCCATCTGGTCGAGACGCTCGTGGATGGGATTGGCGAAGTTGTTGTAAACGGCCTCGCGGCCGGCCGCCGAGTTGCGGATCTGCTCGGCTATGCGGGCGTAGGCTGCGGGATGCTCGTATTTGAAGCTGAGATCCTCGAGTTCGGTCTTTATGGCGAAGAGTCCCAGACGGTGAGCCAGCGGCGCATATATATATAATGTCTCGCCGGCTATCTTATACTGCTTGTTGGGTGCCATCGAACCGAGAGTGCGCATATTGTGCAGACGGTCGGCCATCTTGATGAGCACCACACGGATATCCTCGCTCATGGTGAGCAGAAGTTTGCGGAAGTTCTCGGCCTGCGCCGAGGCACGGTCACCGAAAATGCCTCCCGAAATCTTTGTAAGACCGCTCACGAGCTGGGCGATTTTCTTTCCGAAATGCTGTTCGATGTCCTCTACGGTGTAATCGGTGTCCTCCACCACGTCGTGAAGCAGCGCGGCACATATCGAGGTCGACCCCAGGCCTATTTCGCGACTCGCGATCTTGGCCACGGCTATGGGGTGGAGTATGTAGGGCTCGCCCGAACGGCGGCGCACTCCGGCGTGGGCGTCCTTGGCAAATTTGAAGGCACGCTCTATTATTTCCACCTTTTTGCGGTGGTTGCTGTGGAGATAGCCGTTGAGAAGATCGTCGAACTCATGCTGTATCAGTTGCTCCTCCTGCTGGGATGAAAGGTTATGCTGCTCCATGTTTTTCGGTTTAAGTTATAGGATGGCAGATACAAAATTAGTGACAATTCGCGAATTTTCATCAACAAACCCCTCCAAAAAAATTTCCGGGGATATAAATACGATACATAAAGGCTGCGCTACAGCCCTACTCTGAATCGCCGGAAATGTAGCTCACTCTTCCGGGACGGCTGTAATTTCAATCTCGTCGGTCTCATCTGTCAGCCGTCGGCCATCGTCCAAGACCAAAGATAACTGAAATTTATATCTCCCGGGGGAAAGAGGCTGTCTCTTA
>UROS01000072.1 GCA_900549445.1 uncultured Porphyromonadaceae bacterium
CCGAAGAAAGAAATCCGATACAGTCCCGGCGGATACCGTCTCTACGACCGCGACGACCCCCGCTATTACGACAGCTTCCGCGCACGCTTCGGTCTCCCGCCGCTCGACCACAGCGGCTGCGTCTTCGACGATTAAATCTCAGTGCTATACATGCGCTATTGCATAACATGTTGCTAATCAGTAGGGGCGCTATACTTAGCGCCCGCCGAGTCAACACTATGTGAATAAAAGAGCCTTGTGTGCGCAGCCTTTTTCTTTTCTGTTTCCCGCCCGGGTTACGAAATATTGTTGTAAATTTGCATTGAGTAATCAATCTCCGACTGCCGATGGGAAAACTCGATAAGATACAGACTTGGGCTACCAATCTGGCGCAGAGCGCCATGAGCGTGATGAAAATCGCGCTGCTGTCGCGGCGTCCCTCTCCCCTGCCGCCGGCTTCGGTCTCCGAGCTGGTCATTCTCGCCAATGGTCCGTCGCTCAGTTCTACCGTTGAAGAGCATTCAGATTTTCTCAAGGGAAAAGCGCTGCTGGCGGTGAATTTTTGCGCGACGTCGCCCATGTTTGAGCGCCTCAGGCCGGAATACTATCTCATAGCCGACCCGCTTTTCTGGATTGTAGACGACAAGCGTGACAAACTCTTCGGCGCACTTGCCGGGCGAACGTCGTGGCCAATGCATTTCTTTGTGCCCGCAAAGGCTATGGCCGACAAGCGGTGGCAGACGATGATTGCTTCCAACCCCAACATCCGCCTCCACGTATACAATACTACCCCCATTGAAGGTTTCCGCGGCTTCGCGGAGTGGATCTACCGCTGCGGACTCGGAGTTCCGCGCCCTCATAATGTGCTCATCCCTTCCATAGCTCAGGCGCTTCGGATGCCGTTCGATAAAATATATCTCGCGGGCGCCGACCATTCGTGGCTTCCGGAAATAACCGTCACCGACTCAAACGAGGTGCTCATGAACCAGAAGCATTTCTACGACGACGGCAAATCGCGCGCCGAGGGCGTGAAGCAGGAAAACCTCGCCACCGCGCGCCTCCACACCATATTGTTCCATATGTATACGGCTTTCAAAGCATATTTCACCCTCCGCGACTACGCCGAATCGCTCGGAAAAGAGGTGATCAACATCACCCCCGGCAGCTATATCGACGCTTTCCCGCGACTTAAACTGTCTGATACGAAATGACCGACGGAATAGTAATACAGGCCCGCAGCGGCTCCACAAGGATGCCTGCGAAGATTCTCCTGCCGTTCTGCGGCAGCGAGACAATTCTTGATATCATAATCGAGAAAATCAAGCGCTCTTGTCCGGATTTGCCGGTAATTGTTGCAACGACCGAAAATCTTTCCGACGACCGCATAGCAGAAGTTGCCCGCGCCCACAGCGTAGGTTGCTTCCGCGGAAGCGAGGACGACGTGCTCTCACGCTTTATCGGCGCAGCCGATGAGTTCGGCCTCGACCGCCTGATCCGTGTATGCTCCGACAATCCGTTCCTTCAGACAGACTCATTCCCGGCTCTTTTTGCCGCGGCCGACGTCAATCCCGGTGCCGATTATGTGGCTTTCGCTTTTCCGGGCGGACGTCCGACCATAAAATCGCATCTCGGGCTTTACGCTGAACTTGCCACTACCGACGCTTTACGTCGCGCAGCGGCTGCCACGCAGGAGAAGCTTTACCGCGAGCACGTGACCATCTACCTGTATACCCATCCCGGAGAGTTCACTTCGGCCTATATGCCCCTGCCCCCTGCCCTGAGAGACCGCACCGATCTGCGCCTTACGCTCGACACTCCCTCCGATTTCGCCCTACTGCAGGAGCTATACAGCCGCCTCGGGGCGGAAACCGACACCTCTCTCCCATCGTTGCTGCAGCTTGTGGACTCCAATCCCGACTATGGCAGAATAATGAAACAGAACATCGCACAGAACGAAAAATGAACAAGCAGATACCGAACCATACATATATAATAGGCGAAATCGGGCAGAACCACAACGGTTCAGTCGACATCGCCAAGCTGATTGTCGATCTCGTGGCGCGCCCGGTGCGCGACGAGGCTTCCGACATAGACCTCTCCCCTATGGACGCCGTCAAAATGACCAAGCGTGACCTCAGGGAGGAGCTTGCGGCGTCGCAGATGAACCGTCCGTACGACTCCCCCAACTCGTTCGGACGAACTTATGGCGAGCACCGGGCGGCCCTTGAACTTTCCGACGAGGAGCATTTCGAGGTGTACCGCCACGCAAAATCGCTCGGTCTCGACGTGGTGGAGACTCTCTGCTCGCCCGGCTGCATGAGTCTGCTGAAACTCTTTACGCCCGACCGCCTCAAGGTGGCGAGCCGCGACCTCACGAACCTGCCTCTTCTCGAGGTGATGGCCGAGACACACATTCCCATGATTCTTTCCACCGGCATGGCTGGAAAAGCCGAACTCGACAAGGCTCTTGAAGTCATCACCCGTTACCACGACAATATAGCCATCCTGCATTGCGTGAGCCAGTACCCGACTCTGCCCGACAATCTTAACCTCCGCACCATCACCTACCTGCTCCGCCATTATCCGCAGTACACCATCGGATTCTCCGACCACACCATCGGCATAGCAGCTCCTGCAGTGGCGGTAGGCATGGGCGCGAAAATCATAGAGAAGCATATAACTATCGACCGCCACATGAAAGGCACCGACCAGAAGGGCTCTCTGGGCCCCGACGGCGTGAACCGCATGGTACGCGACATCCGCATAGCCGAACGCTGGCTGGGAAAAGAGGATCTTTACATCGAACCTGCCGTGGAGCAGGCGCGTGTCAAGCTCGAACGTTCCATAGCTACCCGCCGCTCACTTCCCGCCGGACACGTGATAGAGGAATCCGACCTGCATCTGCTATCGCCGGGCGACGGCTTCAGGTGGGCGGATCTCGACAAGGTTGTAGGTAAGACGCTGAAGTCGGGCATGGAAGCCGACGAAATCATATATCCCCGAAATATTATCTGAATTATGGCTGAATACGATTTCATCACCTCTGCCCTTCCTGCCGGCGCTCTGCCGCGTCTGTTCATAACCGATATCGACGGCGTGATGACCGACGGGGGCATGTATTATACCGCCGAGGGCGACGTCATGAAGCGTTTTTCCGTGAAAGACGGCTGGGGAGTGATATGGCTGCGCCGCCTCGGAATCCCGATGGCGATAATGACCGGGGAAAACACTCAGATAGTGGCGCGCCGCGCCGAAAAACTGAAAATCGACCGCTGCTATCTCGGGGTTAAGGACAAGCTGTCGCTCTGCCGCGAAGTATGCGCGGAACTCGGTATTGCCCTCGCGGAGGTGGCATTTATCGGCGACGACGTCAACGATCTTCCGCTGCTGCGTGCGGTAGGATGGAGCGGCTGTCCGCTCAACACTCCTGAATATATACGTAAAGAGGTAAGATTCCCGGGCAGTGTGCACGGCGGATTCGGCGCTTTCCGTGAGTTTGTGGAGACGATTCTCTCCGGAGCCGGAATTCTCGGCGAAGTGGTCGAAGCGTCGTGTCAGAACTCATAGCGTGAGCTTACGTTCACCAGCAGCGACGACGTGGTTCCCGAGGCATGGCCGGCCGAAGGAATATGATAGGCTGCCGACGGCTCTATCGAGAAACTGTAGCGGCTCAGCTGCCACCCGACCGAAGCGCGGGCGCTGAAATGCTCCGAGAAACGCATGATGGTGCCTGCCACGAAGCGTCCCACCCAGGTGCCGTTGCCGGCCGTAATGGCGTCGCCTATGGTCTTGAAATGGAAATTGCGGTAGTAGCCGGTGCCCGCTTCTGCCGTAACGGATATGCGGTCAGAGCATACGTGGGTGAAAGTAGGGGAGAGGACCAGTCCGAGGCTGTGGAGCGACGTCACGTAGGTGCGGTCGTATTTCATGTTCACGATAAGAGGCATCGAGGTCAGTCCGAGATCCAGGGCGATTCCCCAGCTGTCGGAGAGCGCCGCGCCTCCGCGGAAACCGGCAGTGAGGGTGGGCATCCGCTCTATACTTCCTTCTCCTATGGCTATATGGCCGAGCGGCAGCAGAAGTCCGGTCTCGAGCGACAGATATGAGAAATTGCGGTTCTGCCCCATGACGGTGAGGCGCCGCGAGAGTTCTTCGCTGTTGAACATCAGGTCGCTTAAGTAATATCCGAGGCGTGTGGCGAGTATGCCGATGCCGGCACCGGCCATAATGTCGGTAGGGAAGTGGTGTTTGTCTATCACCCTCTCCAGCGCCACGCCGGTAGCCACGGTATAGGCACCTATGGAATACCACGGGGAGCGCCATCCCAGTTCTTCCGCCACCATTGTGGCTCCCATGAAGGCTATGGCGGTATGTCCCGACGGGAATGAATGGTCGTCGATGCCCTCGGGACGTCGCGAATGTATGCGCTCTTTCATCGGATATACCGCCGCGGCCATAAGAGCCGTGGAAAGGGCCTGCGACACGGCCATGCGCTTCCAGTCGGAGCGTGTGGGCTGTCCGGCAAGTTTCATTACCCAGGGTAGTGCCATCGGTGTGAACTGCATGATGTCGGCGCCGCGGTCGGGCCGGCCGTAGCGCGAAGGTATGCTGTAGGTACGCGGATATGCATAGTGGGCGCCCGCGCCGAGGGCGAACATTCCGAGTCCCATGGCGGCAGGAACTGGGTCAAAGCGCGGCGTATGTCTGACCGAATCGGCCACGACGGTTGTGTCGGCGCTTTCGTGGGCGGCGGCTGTCTGCGCGGTGAGCACGAGGGCTGCAAATATATATTTCAGTCTCGAAAGTGTCACTTTGTTGCGGATTTCAGACGTTATAACACTATTTTTGGTGCAATTGTTTTGTCGGAAGTGTGTGTAAGAGGCCGCAAAGTTACTACATTTTCTGATATTTGCGAAGTAAAAAAGCCCCCCGGTTCAAAAACCGGAGGGCGGGAAAGGGGTTATATCGCGATTGGATTATTTCACGATGGGAGCGGGCTCAACACCCCACTGCTGCTGCGAGAGGCGCAGGTAGTTGTTGTAGCGCCACTGTGCGTTGGCCTTGGCGGCAGCGAAGAGTTCGGCTGCTTCGGCGGGATACTGCTTCATTACGGAAGCGTAGCGCACTTCGCCCTTGAGGAAATCCTCGAACTTGTCCCAGTCGGGAGTCTTCGAGTCGAGCGAGAAAGGATTCTTGCCCTCTTCCTCGAGAGTGGGGTTGTAGCGCCAGAGGTGCCAGTAGCCGCATTCAACGGCGCGCTGTTCCTCTTCCTGAGCGTGACCCATGCCGGCCTTGATGCCGTGGTTGATACAGGGAGCGTAGGCTATGATGATCGAGGGGCCGTCGTAAGCCTCGGCCTCGCGGATGGCCTTGAGGGTCTGGGCCTGGTCGGCGCCCATTGCGATCTGCGCGCAGTAAACGTAGCCGTAGGTCGAAGCGATGAGACCGAGGTCTTTCTTGCGCACGCGCTTGCCTGCAGCGGCAAATTTTGCGATTGCGCCGATAGGAGTAGCCTTCGAGGCCTGGCCGCCGGTGTTGGAGTAAACCTCGGTGTCGAGCACGAGGATGTTGACGTTCTTGCCGGAAGCGAGCACGTGGTCGAGACCGCCGAAACCGATGTCGTAGCTTGCGCCGTCGCCGCCGATGATCCACTGGGAGCGTTTTACGATGTAGTGTTTGAGCGAAAGAATGTTCTTGCATACATCGCAGCCGCAGGCCTCGCAGAGGGCGGGGAGCTTGTCGGCTATCTCGCGGGTTGCTGCGGCATCGTCCTTGTTGTCGAGCCACTGCTGTGCGAGCGCTTTGATTTCATCGCTGCAGGTGGGGCAGTCGAGGGCGGCCTTCATATAGCCTTCGAGGCGTGTGCGCATTTTTTCGGTGGCGAGAGTCATGCCGAGGCCGAATTCGCAGAAGTCCTCGAAGAGGGAGTTGGCCCATGCGGGACCCTGACCCTTTGAGTTGACGGTGTAAGGAGTGGAGGGCACGGAGCCGGAGTAGATCGACGAGCAGCCGGTAGCGTTTGCCACCATTTCGCGGTCGCCGAAGAGCTGGGTGAGGAGCTTGACGTAGGGAGTCTCGCCGCAGCCGGAGCAAGCGCCGGAGAATTCAAAGAGGGGAGTGGCGAACTGGCTGTTCTTCACGTTGGCCTTGACGTCGACGAGGTGCTGCTTGGAGGCGACTTCCTTCACGCAATAGTCCCATTCGGGCTGAACGTCGAGCTGGGTTTCGAGGGGCTTCATTTCGAGAGCCTTCACGCCCTTCTTGCCGGGGCAGACAGCCACGCAGTTGCCGCAGCCGAGACAGTCGAGCACGTCGACGGCCTGGATGAAGCGCATTCCGGCGAAAGTCTTGCCGATTGCGGGCAGCGTGTCGGCTTCGCCGAAGGGAGCGGCTGCGAGTTCCTTCTCGTCGAGAACGAAGGGACGGATAGCAGCGTGGGGGCATACGTAGGCGCACTTGTTGCACTGGATACAGTTCTCTTCATGCCATTCGGGAACGAAGGCGGCCACGCCGCGTTTTTCGTAAGCGGCTGTACCCTGCTGCCAGGTGCCGTCCTCGATGCCGCGGAAAGCGGAAACCTTGAGGAGGTCGCCGTCCTGGGCGTTGATGGGGCGAACAACGTCGTTGATGAACGCCGGGTCGTTGTTGGCTGCGGGAGCCTCGGGTGTGAGGCTGCTCCATGCGGGATCAACGGGGAGCTGCTTGTATTCGCCGCCGCGGTCAACGGCAGCGTAGTTCTTGTCGACAACGTCCTGACCCTTCTTGCCGTAGGATTTCACGATGAATTTCTTCATCTGTTCGATTGCGAGGTCAACGGGGATAACCTCGGTGATACGGAAGAATGCGCTCTGGAGGATGGTGTTGGTGCGGTTGCCGAGACCGATTTCCTGAGCTATCTTGGTGGCGTTGATGTAGTAGACGGTGATGTTGTTGTCGGCGAAATATTTCTTAACCTTTGCGGGGAGGTTCTTGGCGAGTTCCTCGCCTTCCCAGATGGTGTTGAGAAGGAAGGTGCCGTTCTTGCGCAGACCGCGGGTCACGTCGTACATATGGAGGTAAGCCTGTACGTGGCAAGCCACGAAGTTGGGGGTGTTTACCAGATATGTGGAGCGGATGGGGGTGTCGCCGAAACGGAGGTGTGAGCAGGTGAAGCCGCCCGACTTCTTGGAGTCGTAGGCGAAGTAAGCCTGGCAGTATTTGTCGGTGTTTTCGCCGATGATCTTCACGGAGTTCTTGTTTGCGCCCACTGTACCGTCGGCACCGAGGCCGTAGAACTTGGCTTCGAAGATTCCTTCGCCGCCGAGAGCGATCTCCTCCTTGAGGGGGAGCGAGGTGAATGTAACGTCGTCGACGATACCGATAGTGAAGTGATCCTTGGGTTCGGGAAGAGCGAGGTTCTCATAAACCGAGAGAATCTGCGCAGGGGTGGTGTCTTTAGACGAGAGACCGTAGCGGCCGCCAACGATGACGGGGGCGTTTTCCTTGCCGTAGAAGCATTCCTTCACGTCGAGGTAAAGGGGTTCGCCGCTTGCGCCGGGTTCCTTGGTGCGGTCGAGCACTGCAATGCGTTTTGCTGTCTTGGGGACAGCGGCGAGGAAGTGCTTTGCGGAGAAGGGGCGGTAGAGGTGAACGGAAACGAGACCGACTTTCTCGCCTTTGGCCATGAGGTGGTCGATTGCTTCCTGAGCGGCCTGGGTTACTGAACCGATGGCGATGATGACGCGGTCGGCGTCTTCGGCGCCATAGTAATTGAAGAGGTTATAGTTGCGGCCGGTTATGCGGCTGACTTCCTTCATGTACTGCTCTACGATTTCGGGGACGGCGTCGTAGTATTCGTTGCACGATTCGCGGTGCTGGAAATAAACGTCGCCGTTCTCGGCCATACCGCGGGCAACGGGAGCGTCGGGGTTAAGGGCGCGGCGGCGGAAATCGGCGAGGGCTTCCTGATCGATGAGGGGAGCGAGTTCGTCCTGGTCGATGACTTCGATTTTCTGGATTTCGTGGGATGTACGGAAACCGTCGAAGAAGTTTACGAAAGGAACGCGCGACTTAATGGTTGCGAGGTGAGCGACACCGGCGAGATCCATCACTTCCTGAACGCTGCCTTCGGCGAGCATTGCGAAGCCGGTCTGGCGCACTGCCATCACGTCCTGATGGTCTCCGAAAATTGAGAGAGCGTGAGAAGCGAGCGCACGGGCCGAAACATGGAAAACGCAGGGAAGGAGCTCGCCGGCGATTTTATACATGTTCGGTATCATCAGGAGCAGACCCTGCGAAGCGGTGTAGGTACTGGTGAGGGCGCCGGCCTGAAGGGAGCCGTGAACGGCACCAGCGGCGCCGCCTTCGCTCTGCATCTCCTGAACCATAACGGTTTCGCCGAAGATGTTCTTGCGGCCTGCGGCGGCCCACTCGTCGACGTATTCAGCCATAGTCGACGAGGGGGTGATGGGGTAGATGGCAGCAACCTCCGAGAACATATAGGAGACGTGGGCTGCAGCCTGGTTACCATCACAAGTCAAGAATTTTTTTTCCTTACTCATAGTTTGGTTAAATATAATCTATTTGTATTGACAATAATAATCAACAGATTCGCACGGAGGTGCCGTAACAGGCGCCTCATGCGGTTCAATACTCTCTAAATAATTCGCAAAGTTAAAAAAAAGCGCTCAATCCGCAAAAAATCAACGGGGAAAAAGGCTGGGGAATGGAGAATTTAGAATTTAGAATGGAGAATGGAGAATTTTTCAGTGAGGGCTCTGGCTCGCGCCGGGGCCGAGGCATCGCGGCTCCGCGGCTCGCCTCGATTTCCTTTAGAGTGTTGCTGTCCCACAGCTGCGCGTCGCTCCGCAATGGGTTACGGAGACATCGCCCCTCCGGGGCTTTTGGGGAAAAATTAGAGTTGAGAATTTAGAATTTTTCGCGTGCGGGGTCAGCGGGTGGCGCGCAGGAAATACCAGAGGAAGAGGGCTGCGGCGAGGAAAAGGGAGACGCTGAAGCTGAGTATGATGCCGGTGACGCCGAGGCCGAGAGGGAAGCCGAGCAGGTACATGGCGGGTGTTCCTACCACGATGTATGCCACGAAGGCTATCCAAAGCATGGGCATTACGCGCGAGGTACCGCGCAGGGCGTTGGCGAAGTTTATCTGGGTGGCGTCGCCGAGCTGGTAGAGTACGAGCGGGACGACGAGCGCCACGGCTGCGGCGTAGACGGCGGGGTCGTCGGTGAACACGGCCATGATCTGCCTGGAGAACAGGAGGAAAATGGCGGAGGCGGCGACTGCGAAAAACAGTTCGATATGGTAACCTGCCCAGGCTATGCGGCGCATAAGCGGGCGGTCGGCGGTGCCGGCGGCGTTGGAAACCATCACGGCCACGGCGGTGCCGAAACTGTAGTAGACCATGAAGCCGAGCATGCCGGTTATCACCACTACCTGGAATGAGGCAAGTCCGATGGTTCCTACCCATCCGGCCATTACGGCCGCCATGGTAAAAGAACCGCTTTCGAACGACATCTGCAGGGCCACGGGCCACGACGTGCGGTTGATTTCGGCAGCGGCCGTGCGGTTGATTCCCGCGGCGGCGTAGCCCTGCCTGTAGCGGCGGAATTTTCGCGCGAGGAAGAATACGGCGATGAGTACGGCGGGGCAGAGTATCCTCGCCGCGAGAGTGGAGATTCCGGCGCCTGTCAGTCCCATCTCGGGGCAGCCCCAGTTGCCGTAAATGAGCAGCCAGTTGCCGAAAATGTTGAGGGCGTTGGCGCTGAGCAGTATCACTGTAGGGAGCACGGTGCGGTTTATGGCGTAGCTCCACTGCGACCAGACGCTGAAGAGCGCCACGGCGGGAAGTCCGGCGAGATAGAGGAGGTAGTAGGGGCGGATTACCGGGAGCAGTTCCGCGGGCTGCCCGAGGCGGTGGAGGTTGAGGTATATAAAAAACATTACGCCTGTAACCGCGAGCGCCACGAGGATATTTACTACGGTGGCTGTGCGCATCAGCGCGCCTATGCGGCGGTGGCATCCGCGGGCATAGAGTGCTCCGGCGAGAGGGGTGAGTCCGTAGCTGAAGCCCATCACCGTAAACACGGCGGTATTGAAGAGGTTGTTGACGAACGAAGCCGATGCCAGCGCTCCGGTGGAGTAGTGGCCCACCATGAAGGTGTCGGCAAACGCCGTCAGTATAATCCCGAGCTGCCCTATGAGGATGGGCAGCCCGAGACGGAGAATTTTTCTATGTAAACCGAGGGGAGAAGGCATGCGGTCAGTACTGTTCGGATTCGTTGGGGAAGTCCCCCGACTTGACGTCGGTAATATAGCTTCCCAGCGAGTCGTTGATCACGGTGGCGAGGTCGGCGTAGCGGCGGAGGAAGCGCGGGGAGAAGCCCTTGTTGATTCCGAGCATGTCGTGAACCACCAAAACCTGGCCGTCGACACCTCCTCCGGCCCCGATACCGATGACGGGGATGCTGACCTCGGCAGCCACGCGGGCGGCGAGTGCGGCGGGAATCTTCTCGAGCACGAGAGCGAAGCATCCCACCTCCTGGAGCATGCGGGCGTCGGCAAGGAGTTTCTCAGCTTCGGCATCTTCTTTTGCGCGCACGGCATAGGAGCCGAATTTGTTGATAGACTGCGGGGTGAGTCCGAGATGACCCATCACGGGGATTCCGGCAGAGAGAATGCGCTCTATCGACTCGCGGATTTCCTCGCCGCCTTCCATCTTCACGGCTTCGGCGTTGCTCTCCTTCATTATGCGGACAGCCGAGGCGAGAGCCTCCATGGGGTTGCCCTGATAGGTGCCGAACGGCATGTCGACCACCACGAGGGCTCGCTTTGCGCCTTTAACCACCGAAGAGGCGTGGTAAATCATCTGGTCGAGGGTCATGGGGAGGGTGGTGGTGTTGCCCGCCATTACGTTGGAGGCGGAATCGCCTACAAGTATTACGTCCATTCCGGCTTCGTCGACGAGCCGCGCCATCGAGTAGTCGTAGGCGGTGAGCATTGCTATCTTTTCGCCGCGCTGTTTCATTTCTGCAAGCCGGCGTGTGGTCACTTTGCGTGAGTCTTCGATTGTGTAGGTTGACATATTATATATAATATCT
>UROS01000073.1 GCA_900549445.1 uncultured Porphyromonadaceae bacterium
GTGTCGGGGTCGGCGATGATGGTTTCCACCTCAATCACCTTGCCGTCCTTGAACTTGATGCCGTCGATTTTAGTGGCAAGACCGTTGTCGAGCAGATGCTTGTAGGTTTTATGGGGCAGAAGTTCCTTGGCTATCTCCTGTGAGAGAACATTGTTGCCCGGGGCTTCGATTTCGGTGACTTTACCCTTGGCGTCGAAATCCACGTCGGTACCGTTGATGAGTTCCACTTCGTAGCCGCCGTTTGTGTATTGTTTCTCGACTTCTCTGATGGCCACGCCTTTGAAGTGCTTGTTGAGGAACTTGGTGGCGGGTTCGGGGAGCGACTGTGCGGTTGTGGTTCCGGCAATGGCTATGCCCGGGTTCTGTGCTACTGCCGCGGGGGCGGCGAAGAGGATGGCAGCCGCGGCGGCTACCGATGAGAGGATAGATGTAAGTTTCATATCTGTAAGTTTTTAAAAGTACAGATATAACGCTTGGGCGCCGGCTAAAGTTGACCGCGCAGCAATTTCAGCGCGAGCGTAAGGGTGCGGAGGGTGGCGGCCTCGATTATTTCGGCGCGCGAACCGCTGAAATGAGCAGTCTCGCTATAGTCCGCCCATTCACCGTCGGACAGACGCATAGCAACCCCGATGCAGACCGTGCCGACCGGTTTTTCGGGGGATCCTCCGCCCGGGCCTGCTACGCCGCTCGTGGCCATGCCGAGGCATGCGCCGGTAGCGTCGCACGTGCCGCGTGCCATCTGGCGCACTACGGGTATCGACACCGCCCCGAAGCGGTCGAGATCGTCGGAGGAAACTCCGAGCAGGCGGCGCTTCACGTCGTTGCAGTATGCCACTACGCCTCCTTTCACCGCTGCGGAGCTTCCGGGAATGAGGGTGAGGGAGTGGGCTATGTTGCCTCCGGTGCAGCTTTCGGCAGTGGCGAGCATCACTCCAGCCCTCTCGGCTTCGGCGAGGAGACTGCGGGCGGCTGCTTCTATGGTCTTTTCCTCTTTCATATTCTCACGCGGGCGTAGGGTACGTCGGAATAGCTGCAGAATTCCTTGTCGAGATACTTGTAGTAGCCGGCGATAGCCACCATGGCGGCATTGTCGGTTGTGAACGCGCGCTCGGGGATGAACGCTGTCAGTCCGCGGCGCGCGCAGTAATCGGCCACGGCGTTACGCACGCCCGAGTTCGCCGACACACCTCCGCCTATCGCCACGGTGCGGACTCCGGTCTGCTTCACCGCCTTGTCGAGCTTGTCGAGGAGTATGTCGATGATTGTTTTCTGGAGCGAGGCGGCGAGGTCGGCGCGGCGTTTCTCAATGAATTCAGGGTCGAGTTTGAGCTGGTCGCGCAGGGTGTAGAGAAACGACGTTTTGAGCCCGCTGAAACTGTAGTCGAGACCTGCTATATGGGGCTTGGCAAACTTGAAGGCCCCGGGGTCGCCCTCGGCTGCGAGGCGGTCGATATGCGGGCCGCCGGGATAAGGGAGACCCATCACTTTGGCGCACTTGTCGAACGCCTCACCGGCTGCGTCGTCGATGGTCTGGCCGAGAATCTCCATGTCGTTGTAGTTCCTGACGAGGATGAGCTGGCTGTTGCCCCCCGAGATGAGGAGGCACAGGAACGGATATTCGGGTATGCGGTCGGCGGCGGTGCGTCGGATGAAGTGGGAGAGTACATGACCGTGAAGGTGGTTGACGTCGACAATCGGGATGCGGAGTCCGAGCGAGAGTCCTTTGGCAAAGGAGGTACCTACCAGCAGAGAGCCTAACAGGCCGGGGCCGCGGGTGAAGGCTATGGCACTCAGGTCGCTCTTCGATATGCCTGCGCGGCGCAGGGCGGTGTCGACCACCGGCACGATGTTCTGCTGGTGGGCGCGCGAGGCGAGTTCGGGCACCACGCCGCCATATTCGGCGTGGACATCCTGCGATGCGATGACGTTGCTCAGCAGTATGCCGTCGGAAATCACGGCAGCCGAGGTGTCGTCGCACGACGATTCTATTCCGAGAATATTGATTTTGCTCATACGCTTGCTGTTTCGATGACGCAAAGTTACGAAAAAACTCAGAAACCCGCTTCGAGGCACCTTCCTAAAATATAAAAAGGAACTACTCGCGTAGCTCCTTCTTATGAGTTTCCAATAGGTACAATTTCTAAGGTAAAAAAGATTGTTTTAGGTTCGTGACGCAAAGGTAGGTCAAGTTTGCCCCGCGGGCAAATATTTTTTTATGTTGTATGACATGGTTTTTAGCGCGTTTGCTTCAACCTTCGGCGTTTTTATGGATAAATAATTGCAGATGTGGAGATTACAGCTTTACTAAAAATATGTATCCGTTTATTAAAAACATTTAAAATGCGGGGAATGCATCAAAATCAGTCTTTAAAAATGTCAAGATTGAAGTTTTTTCCGTCGAAAACGCCGTAGGAAAAAGTGCGGATCCATTCTCCCAATACTATTATACGGGCGGAAGGTGGAACCGGAATGTCGAGCATTATATGCTGATGTCCGAACACGAAAAAATCGACCGGGTCGGCGGTATGAGTGGCATTATAGCCGGAGGCGAATTCTACAAGCGGATTCTCCCGGGGATCTTCCGACGGGGCGGAGTAGCCGCCTGCCTTGCGGGAGTGAGCCGACCAGCGGTGGGCGAACCCTATCGTGAGGCGGGGAGGCAGCAGCGAATAGAGCCTCTGCGCCCACCGGCAGCGGAATACCGAACGGAGCATGCGGAAAGTGCGGGGGAGGCGCCCCACGCCGTCGCCGTGCTCGAGAAAGAAGCGGCGCCCGTCGATGTCGGTAATCATGGCGCCGTCGTGGAGTTTGAATCCGATTTCACGGGGCAGATAGTCGAAAATCCAGATGTCGTGATTGCCTTTGAACCACACGATCTCTACTCCGCTGTCGGCGAGGTCGGCCAAGGCGCCGAAAAACCGGATGAAGCCGCGAGGTACCACGGTTTTGTATTCCCACCAGTAGTCGAGTACGTCGCCGAGGAGAAACAGTCTTTTGGCTCGGGGCTTTATTGACTGCAGAAACCTTACGGCGCGCATCTCGTGGGCGCGGGGATCGGAGATGTATCCCGCGCCGAGATGGAGGTCGGAGATGAAATAGGTGAGGTCGCGCATCCGGAGAGGTGGATTACATGAAACCGAGGTCGAGCTTGGCTTCGTCGCTCATCATGTCTTTGTTCCATTCCGGTTCAAATACAATGCGGATGTCGACGCTCTTTATACCTTCTATGCTCTCCAGCTTTATACGGGCGTCTTCAACGAGGAAGTTGGCCGCCGGACAGTTGGGGGCGGTGAGGGTCATGTCGATGCGCAGGTTTCCGTCGTCGTCGAGATCTATTTTGTAGATCAGGCCGAGGCTGTAGATGTCGACGGGAATCTCGGGGTCGTAGACCGTGCGGAGCATGGTCACGATTTTTTCTTCGATAGCGATTTTTTCTTCGGGAGTCATAATGGATGCAAAGTTACGAAAATAGGCGGGAAAAGCAAACAACGGGCGCATGATGAAAAAAGCGACCGGAAATGATGATCCATTTCCAGTCGCTTAATTATAGCTTGCGAGTGAGCTTAATCGTGGTTGCGGGGTCCGCGTTCGCCGCGATCTCCACGGTCACGGCGAGGCCCGCGATCTCCACGTTCGCCGCGGTCGCCGCGGTCACGGCGCTCGCCGCGTTCGCCACGGGGCTGACGGGGTGCGCGTTCGCGCTCTACGTAGCCTTCGGGTTTGGGCTGAAGCGCACGCATGGAGAGGCGGTATTTGCCGGTTTTCTTGTCGATTTCGATGAGCTTCACTTCTACTTTGTCGCCTTCCTTGAGACCGGAAGCCTCCATGTTTTCGAGGCGGTCCCAGGAGATTTCGGAGATGTGGAGGAGTCCGTCGCGGTTAGGCATGAACTCAACGAAAGCACCGAAGTCGAGGATAGAGCGTACGGTGCCCTGATATACCTTGCCTTCTTCAGGAAGCTCTACGATGGCGTTGATCATCTCGAGAGCCTTGTCGATAGAAGCCTTGTTGGATGCGGCCACCTCGATGTAACCGCCTTCGGGGATTTCGTCGATCGAAACGGTAGCGCCGGAAGTCTCCTGAATGCCCTGGATGATTTTTCCGCCCGGGCCGATGACAGCGCCGATGAGCTCTTTGGGAATGAGCATGGTGACGATGCGGGGCACGTGAGGCTTGTAGTCCTCGCGGGGAGCGGGAATGGTTTCGGTGATTTTTTCGAGGATGTGCATGCGGCCGTCGCGTGCCTGCATCAGTGCTTTCTCGAGAATCTCGTAGCTGAGGCCGTCACACTTGATGTCCATCTGGGTTGCGGTGATGCCGTCGCGGGTGCCGGTAACCTTGAAATCCATGTCGCCGAGGTGATCTTCGTCGCCGAGAATGTCGGAGAGAATGGCGTATTTGCCGGTTCCGTCGGTTATGAGGCCCATGGCGATGCCGCTGACGGGCTTTTTCATCTTCACACCGGCGTCGAGCAGCGCGAGGGTGCCGGCGCATACGGTGGCCATAGACGACGAGCCATTAGACTCAAGGATGTCGCTGACGATGCGGCAGACGTAGGGGAAATCGTCGGGGAACATGCGCTTGAGTGCGCGGTGGGCGAGATTTCCGTGGCCTACCTCACGGCGTCCTACGCCGCGCTGTGCTTTAGCCTCGCCGGTAGAGAAGGGCGGGAAATTGTAGTGGAGGAGGAAGCGTTCGCGACCCTGGTTGAGCACGTCGTCGAGAATCTTTTCGTCGAGTTTGGTGCCGAGGGTCACGGTGGCGAGCGCCTGGGTCTCGCCGCGGGTGAACACTGCCGATCCGTGAGGGCCGGGCAGATAATCGGTCTCGCACCAGATGGGACGGATTTCGGTTGTCTTTCGACCGTCGAGGCGGATGCCTTCGTCGAGTACGCAGCGGCGCATGGCCTCTTTCTCAACGTCGTGGTAGTAGCGCTTTACGAGAGGAGTCTTCTCTTCACGCTCCTCTTCGGGAAGCGATTCAATGTAGTCTTCGCAGATTTTGTCGAAGCTGTCCATACGCCAGTGCTTGTCGGCGCTGCCGGCTTTGGCGATGGCGTAGGCTTTGTCGTAGCATTTGTCGTGGACGTCCTTGCGGAGTTCTTCGTCGTTGACCTCGTGGCAGTATTCGCGTTTTACGGTCGAGCCGACTTCCTTTGCAAGCTCCATCTGAGCCACGCACTGAACCTTGATGGCGTCGTGGGCGGCGCGGAGGGCGTTGAGAAGGTCGGTTTCGCTGACCTCGTTCATTTCGCCTTCCACCATCATGATGTTGTCGTAGGTGGCGCCTACCATGAGCTCCATGTCGGCGTTCTCAAGCTGTTCGAAGGTGGGGTCGATCACAAATTCGCCGTTGATACGGGCTACACGGACTTCGGAAATCGGGCCGTTGAAAGGGATGTCGCTCACAGCGAGGGCAGCCGAGGCTGCGAGGCCTGCGAGAGCGTCGGGCATATCGATGCCGTCGCTCGAGTACATGGTGATCTGTACGAAAGTGTCGGCGTGATAATTATCGGGGAAAAGGGGGCGGAGCACGCGGTCAACGAGGCGGGAGGTAAGAATCTCGTAGTCGCTGGCACGGCCTTCGCGTTTAAGGAAGCCTCCGGGGAAGCGACCGTTTGAGGAAAATTTTTCTTTGTACTCAACCTGCAGGGGCATAAAATCGACCCCTTCGCCAGCCTCCTTGGCAGTGACGACGGTTGCGAGCAACATTGTGTTGCCCATTCGCAGCTCTACCGCTCCATCGGCTTGCTTAGCTAATTTGCCGGTCTCGAGGGTAATCGTGCGACCGTCGGGCAGCTCGATGGTTTTTTTGATTGGATTCATAAATGATTATCTTTCAGCTATTTTGAATATAAAATATTTCTTACGTAGGGTTTATGCGGAGTTAGCGGGGCAGAGATGACAGCGGGAGCTGTCAGCCGAACTGTAACCATCCGCCCGGAGCGTGGAGGAGGCGGTTTAAAGGCCTTCCCAGAGCGATTGCGGCTTTGTAAAGCACATAAATTGTGCAAAGTTAACGATTTTCCGCGAAATCGGAGGGATTATCGGGCGGGAAATTTGGAAAATTAAAGTTTGGAGTTGTAAATTTAGTTTTTTTAGTGAACCGTGCGTGAGAAAAATATGAATTTCCGGGGCTGCATGGTTCTGATCTGTTCAAAACAATATCAGGCGCGGGACGGTTGAACCATCCTGCGCCTGATATAGTAGCCCATAGGAGAATCGAACTCCTCTTTCAAGAATGAAAATCTTGCGTCCTAGCCGATAGACGAATGGGCCGGTTCTTAACCAAGAGAAAAAGTGTCGAGGTTAAGCAGCGAGCTTGGCAATGTGATGAGCGAGCTTGCTCTTAAGGTTGGCAGCCTTGTTTTTGGAGATGGCATTCTTCGAAGCAAGGCGGTCGAGCATAGCCTGAATTTTGAGGAAAGCAGACTCGGCTTCAGCTTTGTTTGTCATTTTGCGAAGTTTGCGCACGGCGTTGCGGGCGGTCTTTGCGTAATAACGGTTGTGAAGTCTTCTCGATTCGATCTGACGGATTCTCTTGATGGATGATTTATGATTTGCCATTTTAGAAAAATTGACTGATTTCTTGATTAAGTTATAGTAGCCCATAGGAGAATCGAACTCCTCTTTCAAGAATGAAAATCTTGCGTCCTAGCCGATAGACGAATGGGCCTCTTGATTTGCGGTTGCAAAGTTAAGCAGTTTTTTTGTGATGTGCAAGTTTTTTGCAAAATTTATTGATTTTGCGAATTTTCGGGCGTTTTCCGGGAGATTTGAACGAAAAAGGAGACCGGAAGTGCGGCTCCCGGTCTCCTTTGTTTGCGGTAAGATTTCAGCTGAAATCAGAAGTTGTAGCCGAGGTTGAGCGACACGCGGTTTTCGTGGTAAGTGGCTCCCGGGATTTTGTTGATCATGTTGCACATGCCTATGGCGCCGGTGAGGTTTACGTAGTAGCAGCTGTACTGGAGGCCTACGCCGAAGTTCCAGGAGCAGTCGACGCGCTTGAGGAAGCCATCGTTGCCGTAAGCGCCCGTAGTGGCATTGAACCGGTTGATTTTGGCATGCAGTTTCGATTTGATGCCGATTTCGAGCTCGGGACCGGTGAACACGTGAAGCCTGAGGTCGGGGGTGAAGTCGAAGTGGTAGCCGGCCATGACAGGTATGCGTATTCCAAATTTGCGGACTGACATGCTGCGGATGCCGATGTTGTCGGCGTATCCGTCGCCGTTGAAGTCGGTGTCGTCGATAATATCGAAAAACTCGCTCTTTACGCCGTAGGTGTTGTAGAACAGACTGACGCCCGGCTCAACATAGAAGTTGGCGATTACGGGGAGATTGTAGATGCCGCCCACGTTGAATCCGGCTCCGTTTTTGAAGAAATCGAGGCCGGCGTTGCCGACGGAAATGTCGCCGGGGCATGCGATGTCCAGTCCGGCGCGGATGCCGAAGTAAGGGGCATTGTCGGGATTGTTGGTCAGAATGTCCTGCGCCTTGGCTGCGGAGGGAACGAGGGCAGCGCAGAGGATAAGCAGAGATGAAATGAAATGTTTCATAATATAAATGTTTGGCGGTTTATAGTTTTTCTTCCTTGCCTGCGAGCACGGCTGCATCGAGCACGGCGATGGTGGTGAGGTTCAGGATGTCGCGCACGGGAGCGTCGTAGGCAATGAAGTGGATAGGCTTGTTCAGACCCATCTGGATCGGGCCGATGGCCTCGCCGAGACCCATTTCGAGCATCAGGCGGTAGGCGCTGTTAGCGGCCGAGAGGTTGGGGAACACGAGAGTGTTGACCTCCTTGCCGTTGAGGCGAGTGAAGTCGTAGGTCTGGTCGCGCAGCGACGTGTTGAGGGCGTAGTTCACCTGCATTTCGCCGTCGATGGCGAGATCGGGGTACATCTGTTGCATCTTCGTCACGACGTTGTGGGCCTTGCGGCACTCGGGGTCGTCGTTGGAACCGAAGTTGCTGTACGATACCATGGCCATGACGGGCGTGTGGTTGAAGAATTCCACGGCCTTGCGCGAGAGGCGCGTCACGTCGAGAAGCGTTTCCTCGTCGGCGCTGCCGTTGATCATGGTGTCGGCCATGAAATATGTACCGCGCTGGGTTTCCATGATGTGCATTGTGGCGAAATGGTCGAATCCGGGCTGGATGCCCACTACCTGACGGGCAATCTCGCCGGTGTGGTGGCTTGCGGAGCGGGCGCCGGTGATGAAAGCGTCGGCGTCGCCCATCTCCACCATCATCATGCCGAAATAGTTGCGGTCGAACATTTTCTCGAGGGCGTCGGGGTAGGTGAGTCCGTCGCGCCGGCGCTTGCGGGCGAATGCGCGGGCATAGCGCTCGCGGCGTTCGGCCTCGCGGTCGTGGCGGAGGTTGACGATTTCTATGCCAGAGATGTCGATGCCGAGGCGATCGGCGCGCTTCTGAATCATCTCCTCGTTGCCGAGCAGCACGGGGATCGCGATGCCGTCGACCGCGGCCATTGCTGCCGCCTGGAGCATATTGTCGGTATTGGCTTCGGCAAAGACTACCCGCTTGGGATTGGTGCGGGCTGCCTCGACGAACCGGCGCATGAGTTTTTTGTCGTAACCTTTCAGGCGGCGCAGGCGTTCGTCGTATTCCTCCCAGTCGGTGATGGGGCGCTGGGCCACACCGCTGTCCATGGCACCGCGTGCCACGGCAGGTGCCACGGTGGTGAGCAGACGCGGATCGAGCGGGGTGGGGAGGATGTATTCCGGCCCGAATTTCAGATTGATTTTATTGTAGGCGGCGTTTACTACCGACGGAACGGGTTCCTTTGCCAGAGCGGCGATGGCGCGGACGGCGTAGATTTTCATCGTCTCGTTGATTACGGAGGCACCGCAGTCCAGTGCGCCGCGGAAAATGTAAGGGAATCCGAGCACGTTGTTTATCTGATTGGGATAGTCGCTGCGGCCGGTTGCGAAAATCAGGTCGGGGCGCGATTCCATAGCCTTTTCGTAAGAGATTTCCGGCTCGGGATTTGCCAGGGCGAACACGATGGGCTTCGGTGCCATGGAGCGAACCATCTCGGGGGTTACCACATCCTTCACGGAGAGTCCGAGGAATACGTCGGCACCCTTCATCGCCTCGGCGAGGGTAGTGATGTCGCGGTCGGTGGCGAATTCGAGTTTCTGCGGATTGAGTCCCTTGCGGTTGTGGTTGAGCACTCCCTTGCTGTCGCACATCACCACGTTTTCCTTCCTTACACCGAGGGCGATATACAGCCGGGTGCAGGAAACGGCGGCAGCGCCCGCGCCGTTTACAACGAGGCGGATGTCTTCTATTTTCTTGCCCTGGATTTCGAGGGCGTTGAGCAGGCCGGCGGCAGAGATGATTGCCGTTCCGTGCTGGTCGTCATGCATAACCGGGATGTCGCACTCTTCCTTCAGACGCTTTTCGATTTCAAAGCACTCCGGAGCCTTGATGTCCTCGAGGTTGATGCCTCCGAAAGTAGGGGAGATGGCCTTGACGATGGAGATGAATTTCTCGGGGTCTTTCTCGTTGACTTCGATGTCGAAACAGTCGATGCCGGCAAAAATCTTGAAGAGAAGCCCTTTGCCTTCCATCACCGGTTTTCCGGCGAGGGGGCCTATGTCGCCGAGGCCGAGCACGGCGGTACCGTTGGAGATTACCGCCACGAGGTTGCCCTTGTCGGTGTATTTGTAGGCATCCTGCGGATGCTCCTGAATTTCAAGACATGGGTAAGCCACCCCGGGAGAGTAGGCGAGAGCGAGGTCGTTTTGAGTTGAATAGGGTTTTGTAGGAATCACTTCGATTTTACCGGGCCGCGGATAGCGGTGGTATTCGAGGGCCTGTTCTTTCGTAACTTTTGCCATAGGTCAATTATGTATATTCTCACGACAAAGTTACGGCTAATTTTTAAGTAATATGCAATAAATAATACTAAAAATTAAGCAAAATGTTCAGAAAATTATGCTGAATAACATAAAAAAGAGAAAATCGGTCTTGCTAAACAGATAAAAAGGGAGTAATTTTGCGGAGTTATGAGAAAGAAATGCCTGTTGATATGCCCCGATTCTTTCAAGGGATCGATGAGTGCCGCCGAGGCCGCCGGAGCCATGGCCGCAGGTTCGGCGGATGCAGAGGATTTCGCCACTGTGGTCATGCCGGTAGCCGACGGCGGCGCCGGAACGGCAGCTCTGATCAGCCGCAGGCTCGGAGGCAGAGCAGTCCAGACTGAGACTGTAGATGCGCTCGGGCGCCCCATAGCCGCCACCTATTATATGTATGAAGAGGGCGCCCGCCGTATTGCACTGATCGACTCCGCGGCGGCCGTGGGGCTGACGCTGATATCGCCCGACGAGCGCGACATAATGCGCGCAACCAGCCGCGGGGTGGGATTGCTGATAAATGACGCCGCACGTCGTGGCGCCGACGAAATCCTTCTGGGCGTGGGCGACACTGCCGTGTGCGACGGCGGCGAGGGCCTTGCTGAAGTTATCGGCCTGAGTCTGCCGCCGATAACGGTTCTCTGCGATGTCGACAATCCTCTTTGCGGCCCGGAAGGTGCGGCCCGGGTGTTTGCCCCGCAGAAAGGCGCCACTCCCGGGCAGGTGGCGCGGCTCGAAGACCGTCTGGAACGTATGCGCGCCGACGTGATGAGGC
>UROS01000074.1 GCA_900549445.1 uncultured Porphyromonadaceae bacterium
AATTGAAGGAGTAATGCTGTAGCATTATGACTGAAATTCAGCACGAAAGACGCCCGGGAGAATGGATGCGAAGAAGCATTTTAAGCAACCGCAAAACCGAATTTGAAATGTATAAAAAAGAAAAAAATATGTTACATTAAGTCCATGGATGCCTTTTTGGCTCCCCTGTTCATAATCTTCAGTCACAGTGCTACAGCACTGCTCCTTCAGATTATGAACAGGTTAGCTCAAAAATCCATCCACTCCGGCTTAACATTTGTTATTAAACAACCTCTTAGATCCAGTTGTTCTGGAAGCGCTTTACGGCGATGGATTCGGTAAGAATGCGGATAAACTCAAGCATGGAATGCTTGCGATAGGCTCCCTTTAATATATGGACGCACCCCGCCATCTGATTGTCGGGAATATCAATAGGAACCGCTTTCACATCTCGTACGTCGTATATGGAATCCTCGGCCAGCACGGTTACGAGCTGCGTCTGACGCACAAGCTTCAGCAAAGTGTTTACCTCGTTCATTTCTATGCGGATCTTGAAATTACGGTAATCCGGCACGATGCTGTCGAATGCATTGCGGGCCTGCAATCCTTTTGAAGGGAGCGCAAGATCATATTTTTCAAGTTCGGACACCGACACTTTCTCTTTCGAGGCGAGAGGATGACTGCTGCCAACTACCACGGACAACGAATTTTGAAACAGTATATGGGACTCCACGTCGGGCAGCGGCTGAATGGGCCTGAACGCGAGCACGAAATCGATCTCGCGCTTGGCGAGCAAATTCATAAGCTCATTCATCTGCTTATAAACGATGTTAAGTTTTATCCCGGGATACATCTTCATAAATGAAATTACCGATTCCGTGAGAATTGGGCTGAACGAATGCGTGACTCCGATATTGAGAGTCCCGGTCAGCATCTTCCTCAAATCCCGGATGCGGTCAGCACATGCCTCGGCCTCACGGATTGTCCTCAACGCGAACGGCAGCATCACCTCCCCCGCTTCGGTAAGACGGATGGAATGACTGTTTCGGATAAAAAGTTGGATCCCGAGTTCATCCTCCAGCTGCTTTATCTGCTGCGAGAGCGAACTTTGGGCTATATTCAGGCATCTTGCCGCATCAGAGAAATTCAGCGTCTCGGCGGCTTTGGCGAAATATCTTAACTGTCGTAGTTCCATTGGATTGCAAATTTAGGGATAATCCGGCTAACGTGTGGCCGTAAACGATAGTTTTTTGAATAAGAACACCGGCACCGTGGCTCCGGCAACCATCCCTAAAATAATAAACAAACAAGTCAGCCCGTTGTATGCAAGCAGATAGAAATAATGTCCGAAAACATCTTCCTGAGTATGATACAGACACGACAGCAGAGCTTCGATGGTCCGATAGGCATACATTCCCGGTATCATCGGAAGAAGAGCCGGAAAAAAACATACCTCGGCCGGGCATTTTATGCGCGACGCAAACAGCACTGCCAGCATGCCTACGGCAAACGAAGCCACCGTACTCGCCGCAATTATATGCATACCCCCGAATTCGGGCAGTGTCAGCACATATCGTATGGCATGACCCACTGCGGCAATCAGTCCGCACGTCAGATATGCCCGCCGGGGAGTGTTGCTGATGCTTGAAAAGCCGATTGCAGCCATAGCCGCAAACAATCCGTCCTCGAAAATATTTATAAATATATCATTCCACATAATCAGAACCATTTCAGACCAAGTATGAGCATTCCCGCGCAAAGTCCGGCCGACAGGCAGACCGTAAGAACTGCAGCATCAAAAAAACGGCTGAACGCACACAGATAATGCCGGTAAATCAGATCGCTTACCGAATTTATATAAGGCACACCCGGTATCAGATACAGAACGCTCGTACCGAGTGCTATTTCCGGCGTGGTGCCTATTCCGAAGACATGACCGCAGGCACTCAGGGCTGCCGAAAAGAAAGAGGCACACAGAAAAACAAGCCGCATGTCGCACTTGTATTCGACCATTATCTGCTTGAGCCGGTAGCCCGCGAGTGTAGATATAAACACTATCAGCATCGCCACGGCATCGCCCCCGAAAAGACGGCAGAACGATGCGTTGGCCACACTCGTAAGAAGAAGCACCTCCCACTTACCGGTTGGCTTTGTTTTCTTTATACCCTCAAACCGCCCTATTGCAGCTTGAAGTCCGAGCTTATTGTCGGCCACTTCCCAGCTCAGCCGGCTCAGTCTGGCATTAAGATTGAAACTTATGCCACAATCAGCCGTCTTGCGCACAGCCACCACGGCTTCAACAGGATTTTCACGCCATACCGACACATACACGTGGCCCGGCATTATTGAAATTTCAAGCCCTGCGCCGAAAGCGGCTGCGAGCCGGCGGGTATTTTTCTCAATCCTTATGCAGGTTGCGCCGCACCCCGCCAGAAGTGAGGCATATTCGGCAAGAAAAGAGGCCGTATGGTGCAAAACGGCGTTTTCAGCAGCATCCGCCGTATTACAAGTCCTCAAAATCATCTTCCTCGTCAAAATCTCCCGGAATATAGAATATGTCCTTATCCTTGCCGAATTCAATAATATGGCGAGGCTTATGGGCGCGGCGGCGTTCGCTGTAGTGCCGTTCCACGGCCCGGAATATAAATGCGCATAACAGCACTCCCGCTATCACGCACCAGGCAATCATCTGATGGTTCATAGTCTTTTGCTTTTTTCGCTGCAAAAGTAGAACCGCCGCCAAGAAAAATAAACCCTCAAGCAAGGGATTTTTCTATCGTTGCGATAGGCAAAACTGATAATCACAACCGTCTGCATATTTATACAAATTTATATAAAAAAGAAGGGGAACGCATAAGAATCTGTAGAACTCGCGTCCCCCTTCCGGGCAGAAAAGTTATAAAAAGAAAAAACAGTTTTGTTTATCCCTGAAGTACCTCACGGATATTCGATATTTTCAGCCATTGTGATTCGTAGGTAAGTCCGCGGGACATATAACTCGTCAGTTTGAAACCCGTCTTAGGACTTACCGACAGTTTTTCGCCGGAAATATATTCCGATGCTTTGGCAACCGTATCGAGAATGCCTGCGGGGTTCTCGGCAAAAGGGCTGTGGGCATCGGCCAGCCCGAGAACAACCTTTTTGGAGTCGGGAATAAGCCGCAGGATTTCAAGTTGATAGTCGTTTCCAATTTCAAAAGGCATAAAAAACTTGCCTGCGTCAACTTGCGTCAGGATTTTCGGCATAATATTATCGGGGTATCTGAGGAATTCCCATTCGGGTACAATCGTGTCGCCCCCGGAAAGATACAGTGATATTTCCATATCGGAAGGGAGAGCCGCCACCGAACTGTTGAATAATCCGATAATCTGCTCATGCAGTGAAATCAGGTCCACACCTCCCTGCAGCAGCCGTTTTGTATAATTGTCCTCGCAAAGAAGGCCGCAAGCAGTATCGTCAAACTGGATATGCCGGCATCCCAGTTCATAAAGACGGATTATGGTCCTGTTGTAGGTTCCGGCGATGTCATCAAGCAGTTTGTCAGCCTCAGGATAAATCTGTCCGGGTTCTCCGCCGGTCATAGCGAGAATCTCGAGATAGAGATTTGCCGGTGAGGGAAGTGTCTGCCGGCAACTGGCTCGGCCGCCGGTGATTTTATAAAGATCTGCAAAGTCGGTAAAAAAAGGATGGTCGGGATTATAACTGATACGTCCTATAAAACGCATCATATCGGTAAACGGATCAAGCGGCTGATAGATATGTCCGCTTTCCACTCTTTCACAGCTTATACCGTTAAGCCCGAACCAAAAATCTTTGTCCCATTGTCTGCGACGGAACTCACCCGACGTGACTTCAGTAAGTCCGGCCGCAAGCTGATCCTCTACAAGCCGGGCTACAGCCTCGTTTTCTATAGATTCGAAACGCTGCCGGTCCGTCGCGCCGTAATCATACCGGCTCCGGGCCTCCATAAGTTCATCCGGCAGCAAAAAACTGCCTACAATATCAACTTTCGGTAATGAATTATAGCTCATATACATTTTTAATCAGAATCAGTATTAGAATATCCCGTATACACCGCAGAAAATAAGCACAACATAACCCAGCAACAGGCCGCATAATCCCATTATCAGACCAGTTGTGACCATATATTTCTGCTTGATGAAACCCGTGGCGTCTGCCAGAGCGTTCGGCGGCGTGGATATCGGGAGAATCATAGCTACAGATGAGCATACCGCCACTCCTATGAGCAATGTCGGGACTCCTCCATAAGGAATCAGCTGTTCGGTCATGGTGCTTCCCGCAATGGCTAAAATGGGGACAAAAAGAGCGGCCGTAGCAGTATGACTGATAAAATTTGCCATTAAATAGCAGAGAAGGCCGGAACCGATAATGACTGCAAGCGGAGACCACGACGCGAACGGAACCGCCTCAATCAGATGTCCGGCAAGTCCGGATTCCTTCATCGCCACTCCTAATGCAAAAGCACCGGCTATCATCCACAGGATACTCCATGAAAGCTGCTCAAGATCGCGTTTTGTGATTATTCCCGACATGCAAAGCACGCCTACAGGAAGCATCGCGACAACATTGGCGTTCACTCCGGTAACTGAATCCGTCAGCCAAAGAAGAATAGTTACAAAAAATGTAAGATAGACGATTTTGTCTTTTATTGTAGACTGATGCTCGCTTTCAATTTGCAGATGTATCTCTTTTTGCTTGAACGGAAACAGTTTTTTGAGGACAAACCATGCTACGAAAAGCAGAATCAGAGTAACCGGAACCATCACCATCATCCATTTTCCGAAACCTATGCCAAGATTCATCCCATCCGGGTCATTGAGAAATTTCAGAGCAATGGCATTGGGTGGAGTTCCTATCGGAGTACCCATTCCGCCTATGTTGGCCCCGACAGGAATTGCGAGGGCGAGTCCGATTTTACCTTTTCCGTCGGCAGGTAATGCCGAAAGCACAGGAGCAAGGAATGTAAGCATCATCGCCGCAGTAGCCGTATTGCTGATAAACATGGAGAAAAGTGCGGTGACAAGTATGAATCCGAGCAACACATTCTCGCTTTTCGTTCCGAACGGTGCAAGCATTACTTTGGCGAGTTTTACGTCAAGACCGCTTTTTGTCGCTGCTATGGCAATGATGAAACCACCTATGAAAAGCATGATTGTAGGATCGGCGAAGCAATGCAGTATATCCACATTATTTATAAGATTACCATACTTATCTCCTGCCGGATCGGTCTGAAAAAACCACAGGGCGCTGTTTGTCGTGCAAAACAGCAGGAGGACAACGACAACAAGAGAGGTTGTCCAGGCCGGAACTGCGTCAAAAAGCCACATCAGGGCGGCAAACACGAAGATTGCGAGCACCCGGTGCTCGACCGGATTTATGTCCGGCAAACCATATACCGACGAGGGAGCAAGCCAGAGATACAATGGTACGGCAATTGCTGTCAGCAGTTTTAACGCTTTTACAGGAATGGGATTCCGGCCTTTTCTGTTTTCTTTTTTCCACCGGTGATAATCCTCTACCAGATGGAAACCGTGAAACATCGTAAACATAGACTCAGGTATTTTTTATTTAGGGTTAAAGCAGGGGTGAATTCTGCCGGCGCAGAAACTTTCTGCCGGCGCTTCGCGGCATTCATTGCAGAGCTGACGACCGTAACTGCGCATCGCAAAGGCCGTCTGCGCTGCAGCCCGACAAGCGGTCACAACCCATTTGAAAAAGGACAAACGTTCAGTGATGAAATCCTTTTTGCACCTTGTACAATTCATAATCACATGAGATGTTAAGGTGAAAAAGATAATGAGACAATATCGCTATGCAAACTCCGCTCCGACAATAAAACCGCGACACCGTCATATTCTCGCCGGTGTTACCTTCATGCACCATCCCATTTGCGGGACAGGAATGCATAATCCGTATGTCAGATGTGGCTGAACTTGATATGGCCATCTCAAAATCTAATCCACGAGATTATTGAAACTGAATCGCATGGCAGGTCTCCTGACTCGTTCCCCTCGCGGACTGCCTTCCCGACCGTTTCGGTCAGTGACACTGATATCGTGTCCGTTCGGTTGATATGAAACTTACAGTAGCGGGTCTGTTCAGGCTTCTCACCTGATTCCCTTTTGATCGCTCCGGGATGTGAAACCCTTTGCGAACCGATGCGGCCGCAAAATTACAAAATCCAATTCATATCTTCAATTAAAAAGCGGAATTTTTCTTATATAAAAAGCGAGCCTGCGTTTTTCTGCACAGTCTCGCCGAATTTTTGATGATTATTATGTCCGGATGAGTTTTCAGTATTTTCCGTCGAGCACACGCAGGGCGGCGGCGTAGTCGGGCTCGTGGGTTATCTCCTCTACGAGTTCGCGGTATATCACGCGGCGGTTTTCATCAAGCACCAGCACGGCGCGGGTCAGAAGTCCGGCCAGAGGGCCGTCAACGAGCTGAACTCCGTATTTCTGAGCGAAAAGGGGCGAACGGAATGCCGATCCGAAGACCACATTCTTTATATTCTCCATCGAGCAGAAGCGCGACATGGCAAACGGAAGATCCATCGAAACGCAGATTACGACTACATCTTTCATCTTCGCCGCCTCCTCGTTGAAGCGGCGCACGCTCATTGCGCATACGGCCGTGTCGAGACTTGGGAAAATATTGAGCACCACACGCTTGCCGGTAAAATCGGTGCAGAGCACCTGGCTCAGGTCGGCGCCTGCGAGGTGAAAACACGGGGCTGTCTCCCCGACAGTGGGCAGAGTGCCGCAAGTGTGGCACGGTTCTCCTTTAAAATAAACTGTTTCCATATTATGTCTGTTTTTATTGTTTCATTTCAGCAATGCCATATTCTGTAATACAACATTCTCCATATCTTTGTTGAATCCGAGCATCACATTTTTCACTACTCCGCTGCGGTCAACGGCTATAATCACCGGCAGCGATGCCGCTCCGCAGTCGCGGGCGAGCGAACGCGCATTCATGAGCAGATGCTCGCCGCGACGGACAGAGGGTACTATGCTCTCTATGAGATCCGTGTTGGTCGACGCGAACGCAAAAACAACGTCGGCCTCGTAAGGCAGATTGTCGGCAGCACGACGCACCGACTCAACTATCTCGCCGCTGAATCCGGCCGACGGGTCGAGTATCACCACCATGGTGGGTGTGCGCATAGGATCGCCCCGGTGGTAGGTATAACGTTCGCCGGTAGTGGTAGGCAGCGAGAACGCAGGCATAGGGAGGAGCGTCAGATTTTCTATACGGAAATTGCTTTCGCGATATTTCTCAAACACTTCGGGATACGCCGCCATAAGCGCTTTTTCGTTTATCGGCGCGCAGTCAGCGCTGTCGGGGTAGCTGTAGCGCACATACATCGACTGCTCCGTTATCGACCCCGGATTGCTCTCGGTGTCGATACGCAGCGGCATGAGGGTGCGGGCGTCAAAATAATAGTCGCGTTCAACGGCAGTCACCCCGCCGGCCTTCATCTCGGTTTCGAGCTTCACGGCCGGAACACCGTCGAGAGTACACGGTTCCGTAAGCCGGTAGGTATAACACGAGTCCGTTTCCATGCGTTTCAGCTGCGAGGCTATGTCGGAAGGAAGAAGATCAACGAACTGCGCGAGACGGTGCACGCCTCTGTCGGCGCCCATCCCCGTGAAAGGTATCGAATCCCAGTCCATATGATATTCCTGCAGCCGGTTGTCGCGGTAGCGGTAATGGTGTCCGTCGTAATACGCCGAAAAGCCGCTCACGGGGCCCGACGGTGTGTCCAGACTCCAGTCTATCACGTAGTCGCAGCCCGACAGTCTGTCGCCCTCGGCCTTCTGCGATCTCAGCCGGAGTTCGTAGACCACATCCTTGTCGCTCTGCGGGAGCGATACGCCAAACGCCGCAGAAGCTTCGTAGCACTCCTTATTTTCAAGCGCTTCCACAATGTCAGCAAGCCCCCGGGCATTCAACGCCAGAGGGCTCGATACTGCTAACACCATAAACAAATTAACTTTCCCTTTCATAAACAATAGTCAACGTTCATTAATAATAACGTGACCTTTCGGGAAAATGTTTATGAGTTGTTTTAATTTATGAAAGAATTAATAAGGATTATTGAGATAAGAACGGGTGCTATCCACTTTACTATAAAGTAAATCAGCGGAAAAACGTATGAACGCATTTTTCCGTAATTGCTCATTTCATTGCCGAAGAAATTGCGCGGTGCCACCCAGCCCATGTAGATGCAGATGAGGATTCCTCCAACCGGGAGCATGATATTGGACGTAACAGTGTCGAGGAAATCGAAAATTGTCATACCGGCTATCGTGCATCCGCTCCACGGGCCTACCGAGAGCGAGCAGACCGTACTGAGCGCAAACAACGGAAGGATTACCGCCAGGCAGGCGTTGCGACGGCTCATGCCCCAGCGCTCGCGCGCGAACGACACCGAGACTTCGGCCAGCGAGATCGTGGAGGTGAACGCCGCCACCGTCAGAAGCAGGAAGAAAACCGACGACCAGAAAATCGTGCCGTCCATCCTCGCGAAAATCTCCGGAAGAGTCACGAACACAAGCGCCGAACCCGCCAGCGACTGGTCGGAAAGCCCGTAGGTCATCACCCCCGGAAAAATAATGAGACCCATCATCACCGCCACCAGCAGATCGAGAAGCGACACCGTCACGGCCGTGCGCGTCAGTTTTGTCTTGGCCGGAAAATATGAAGCGTAGGTTATCAGGATTCCCATGGCAAGACTCAGCGAGAAGAATGCCTGACCCATCGCGTCGATTACCGTAGAAGGAGTGACCGCCGAAAAATCCGGATTGAGGAAGAATCTCACACCCTCCCCCGCGCCCGGAAGCGAGAGCGACACGCACACAAGCACTACAAGCAGCGCGAAAAGCAGCGGCATCAGTATGTTGGAAACCTTCTCTATTCCCTTCTGAACACCGAGCATCAGCACTCCGAGATTGGCGGCGAGCATCAGATATGTCATAACCAGCGGGCGCGTCGTACCCGTTATATATTCGCCCATACGGGTGGAAAACTGCACGTGGTCGGCCGCATCGGGTGTCAGACCCGCGGTTTGCGGCACCGGATCATAAAGAGCGCCCGAAAGTGACTGGATGAGATACTCCAATGTCCATCCCGACACCACCATATAGAACGACAGTATGAGATACGACGCGAGAATCGTGAGCGCTCCCACTGCCCGCCAGTTGCGGCGCTTCGGGGTGATGTTGAGGAAAGCCCCGGTGGCGTCGCTGCGCCCTCCGCGGCCCAGCGAAAACTCCGCCGTCATAACCGGTATCCCGAAAAGAAACACACAGAATATATATACAATCAGAAACGCCGCACCGCCGTTTGCCTGGGTTTCGGCCGGAAAACGCCACACGTTTCCCAATCCTACGGCAGACCCTACCGTGCTCGCTATCAGACCCGCCTTCGAGCCGAATGTAACTTTCTCCGACATTTCAACAGTTGTTTGAACTTACCTTAGAATATGGATTTTCAGAGGCTGTTTCGCTATCCCGAAACATATTCTTTAAAAAATCGTGGCAAAATTAGCAAAATTCTTACAATCAGCTATTAAATAAATTAAAATTTTTGTCAAAATGTAAGCACAGGGAAAATATACGGCCCCTTTTATTGGCTTCTCGGAATAAATTTCGTAAATTTGCAGACTATTACACAACCTCTTAGATTTTTCACTAAAGAACACCGTTTTTGCCCATGTGTGGAATTGTTGGTTATTTAGGCCACCGACAGGCTTATGAAATCCTTATCCAGGGGCTTCACCGTCTGGAGTACCGCGGCTACGACAGTGCAGGTGTGGCGCTCATCAACGACGACTGCAACCTCAACGTCTACAAGACCAGAGGCAAAGTAAGCAACCTGGAACAATCGGCTGATGGAAAAGACACAAACGGAACCGTAGGCATAGCCCACACCCGATGGGCAACGCACGGAGAACCGAACGACGTCAACGCACACCCTCAGCTCTCCCAATCCCGCTCGATAGCCCTTGTTCATAACGGCACAATCGAAAACTACAGCGTACTGAAAAAAGCCCTTATCCAGCACGGATACTCCTTTGAAAGCGACACCGACACAGAAGTTCTCGTACAGCTCATCGAATTCATCAAGATAACCAACGGCTGCTCTACCCTCGACGCCGTAACCGAAGCCCTCCATCAGGTGGAGGGAGCCTACGCAATCGCCGTTATCGAAGACGGCGACCCCGATACCCTGATCGTGGCGCGTAAATCCTCCCCCCTCGTAATCGGTGTCGGCGACGGCGAGACTTTTATCGCCTCCGACGCTACTCCAATCGTAGGCTTCACCGACAAGGTGGTTTACCTCCAGGACGACGAAATCGCCGTAATCCGGCGCGGCAAACCCCTCCAAGTGCTCTCTCTCAAAGACAACAAGCCCTCGAAAATCAACATACAGACCCTGAAGCTCTCCCTCGCGCAGCTTGAGAAAGGCGGCTACGACACCTTCATGCTCAAGGAAATCTTCGAGCAGCCCGCCACCCTGCGCGACTGCCTCCGCGGCCGCATTGTCGACGACTGCAACCGCG
>UROS01000075.1 GCA_900549445.1 uncultured Porphyromonadaceae bacterium
CGCCGGCCTGGGCGAATCCGGGCTGACCGCCGCCGCCGCCCTGAATCATCTTCGCTGCCTCACGAACCATCTGGGAGGCGTTGAAGCCGTCGGCAACGAGGTCGTCGGTCAGTGCCACGGTGAGCAGCGGTTTGCCGGCCACATCGCAGGTAGCGGCGATAAACGCTGTTTTCTCAGGCGACTGTATGCGCGATTCGAAAGCTGCGCCCTTCACTACTTCAGGCACACGCACTCCGGAAAGAACCACCACCTTCACGCCGTTTATTACCTCCGCTTTGCCCACGAGGTCGGCCGACAGATTGCGGATTCTTTCCTTGAAGTATTCATCGGCCTTGCGGCGGAGTTCGGCGTTCTCCTCTATCGAGCGGCGCAGAGCCTGAATCATGTCGGGAGTATTGTGGAGAAGTTCGCCCATCTCGCGCATGGTGTCGGCCATCTCGTTTATGGAGTTTTCCACGGCCTCGCCCGTAATAGCCTCGATTCGGCGGATTCCGGCGGCGATGCTGCTCTCGCTTATTATCTTTATCATACCGATGTTGCCGGTATTGGCTACGTGCGTACCGCCGCAGAGCTCAACTGAGTCGCCGTAGCGGATCACGCGCACCTCCTCGCCGTATTTTTCGCCGAAGAGAGCCATGGCGCCCATTTTCATCGCATCGGCTATCGGCACACAGCGGCGCTCGTCGAGCGGAATTGCCTCGCGCACGTGGCGGTTGGCGATTTTTTCAACCTTGCGGAGTTCCTCGGGGGTGACTTTCTGGAAGTGAGAGAAGTCGAAGCGCAGAATTCCGGGCGACACGAACGAGCCTTTCTGCTCCACATGAGTACCGAGCACTTCGCGCAGTGCTGCGTGAAGCAGGTGGGTGGCGGTGTGGTTGCACTCGGTGGCACGGCGGTTTGCCACGTTGATTGCGGCCTCGAAAGTCGCGGTCACGTCGGAGGGCAGTTTCTTTGTAAGATGCACGCCCATACCGTTCTCGCGCTTGGTGTCGTAGATCTCAACCACCTCGTCGCCGTTGGTGAGTGTGCCGCTGTCGCCTACCTGACCGCCCATCTCGGCGTAGAAAGGTGTGGCGGAGAGCACTATCTGGTAGTATTCCTTATTTTTCTGCGAGACCTTGCGGTAGCGGAGAATCTGCGTGGGGCACGATGTCTCGTCGTAGCCTACGAACACAGGTTCGCCCTCGCGCACAACCACCCAGTCGCCGGTCTCAACGGCGGCGGCGTTGCGCGCACGGGTTTTCTGGGCCTCCATCTCGCGGTCGAAGCCCTCTTTGTCCATGGTCATGCCGTTTTCTTTCAGAATCAGCTCGGTCAGGTCGAGCGGAAAGCCGTAAGTGTCGTAGAGCACAAACGCCTCCTTGCCCGAAATTTCATTGCGGCCCTCCTTGCGGGCGGCGGCTATGGCGGAGTCGAGGATATCAATGCCCTTGTCGAGCGTACGCAGGAAAGAGTCTTCCTCCTCCTTTATCACCTTCATTATCAGCTCGCGCTGGCGCTCGATTTCGGGGTAAGCCTCGCCCATCGACTCGATGAGGGTATTGACGAGTTTATACATGAACGCCTCTTTCTGCTGAAGGAAAGTGTAGGCATAGCGCACGGCGCGGCGCAGGATGCGGCGGATTACGTAGCCCGCCTTGGCGTTGCCCGGAAGCTGAGAATCGGCTATCGAGAATGCGATGGTGCGGACGTGGTCTGCAATCACCCGCATGGCTATGTCAACCTTGGGGTCGTCGCCGTAGCGGCGCCCGGAAAGTTCCGAAATTTTGTCGATGAGCGGAGTGAACACGTCGGTGTCGTAGTTCGACTTCTTGCCCTGAAGCGCCATGCAGAGGCGTTCGAAGCCCATGCCGGTGTCGATAACCTTCGCGGGGAGCGGTTCGAGCGAGCCGTCGGCCTTGCGGTTGTACTGCATGAACACGAGGTTCCAGATTTCGATTACGAGGGGATTGTCGTGGTTCACGAGCGAAGCGCCGTCAACTTTCGCGCGCTCCTCGTCGGAACGGAGGTCGATGTGGATTTCAGAGCAGGGGCCGCAGGGACCCGTATCTCCCATTTCCCAGAAATTGTCGTGCTTGTTGCCGTTGATTATATGAGATTCCGGCAGATGCTTGGCCCAGATGGCGGCAGCCTCATTGTCGCGCTCCAGACCCTCTTCCGGAGAGCCCTCGAAAACTGTCGCATAAAGGCGTGCGGGGTCGAGCTTGAGCACGTCGACCAGATATTCCCACGCCCAGTCTATAGCTTCCTGCTTGAAATAGTCGCCGAACGACCAGTTGCCGAGCATCTCGAACATTGTGTGGTGATAGGTGTCCATTCCCACCTCCTCGAGGTCGTTGTGCTTGCCCGACACGCGCAGACACTTCTGCGAGTCCGCCACTCTGTGATACTTAGCCGCGGTGTTGCCCAGAATTATGTCTTTAAACTGATTCATACCGGCGTTGGTAAACATCAGCGTGGGGTCATCTTTTATGACCATGGGGGCGGAGGGCACGATATGATGGCCCTTCGAGCGGAAAAACTCCTTGAAAGAGTCGCGTATTTCCTTTGCAGTCAGCATATTATAATGATTTATTCGTTTATTTTCAATACTTTGCCAAAATTAATTTGCAAAATTACGCCTTTTCGGCGGTTTTTCCAATTTATTTCACTACTTTTCCGCAACGGAGGAGATATATGCGCTGAAAAATTCATGTACTTATATAATCATGCGGTTCGCTTATTTTTAGTATCTTTGCGGCTTAAAAGCCGAATGCCGTGAGTTTCACTTTCAAGCAATTTCATATTTCCGACGACCGCTGCGCCATGAAGGTGGGCACCGACGGTGTGCTTCTCGGCGCATGGGCGGCGATGCCCGACGGATCGGCCCCGGAGAGCGTGCTCGACATCGGAGCCGGCTCCGGACTAATAGCCTTGATGGCGGCTCAGCGCTGGCCATCGGCTCGGATTACCGCCGTGGAAATCAGCCATGAAGCCTGTCTTGACGCCATTACCAACGCGGAGGCTTCGCCGTGGGCCGACAGAATCGGGATTGTGGAGTCCGACATCACCGACTTTCGCCCTGACATGCGCTTCGACCTCATAATCTCGAATCCGCCCTTCTTCAGCGAGACTCTGCATGCCCCCGACGCTGCCCGCGCCACCGCCCGCCACGGCGACACTTTCGGTGTGGAGCAGCTCATACGCATGGCTCCGCAGTTTCTCTCCGGCTGCGGAAGTCTCTGCTTCATAGCCCCTTCCGGCCGCGACTCTGAAATAGATTTTCTCGCCGAACTGGCGCGCCTCCACACCACCGCGGCAGTGAAAGTCTACTCAAAGGAGGGCGCCAGGCAGCCCGTGAGGACTCTCAGGCGGCTTTCAATGCGCACTTCGTCCTGCCTGCGCGGCGAATTCTGTCTGCGCAGCTCCTCGGGAGCTATCTCGGAGGCTTACGCCTCACTGACAAAAGATTTTTATTTACGTATATAAACACGTTTTCCTCATTATGCAACCCAGCATCTTCAAGCAAAGTCCGCTGATGCGCCTGCTCACCTTCGCACTCACAGCGTTTGCAGGCCTGATACTCTGTTCTCTATTAGCCGGGATTATGACGCTTATCAACCCGTCCGTAACCGCCACTTCGGGGGGCGTAAGACTGCTCACTGTCGTGCAGGACGTTTTGATTTTCATCTTCCCTGCCGTCGCCACCGCAATGCTCGTTTCAGTCCGACCGGCAAGGTTGCTGAGAGCCGACGGAGGTTTCCCCCTGATGCAGGCACTGCTCGCCGTAGCCGGACTCATAGTCTCGATGCCGGCAATGAACGCGCTCGTGGCCTGGAACGAGAGCTTACAGCTCCCCCAGTCGATGGCCGCACTTGAAGAAAGTCTGAAAATCACCGAGGATAAGGCCAAAGAGATGGTTGAACTGATGGCCGGAGGCAACTCCCCGGGCGACCTTATAGCCGGCGTACTGCTTATAGGCATTCTGGCCGGACTGAGCGAAGAGCTCTTCTTCCGTGGAACAATGCAGCGCATTTTCGCCACCCTCGGAGCATCGGGGCAAAGCGGCGAACCCTCGCCGGCGGCCGCGCATGCCGCCATCTGGGCTACGGCGTTTCTATTCAGCGCCATCCACATGCAGTTCTACGGATTCTTCCCCCGTCTGCTGTTAGGCGCATATTTCGGCTACTGCCTCTGGTGGAGCCGCTCGCTATGGATACCCGTCACTGTCCACGCCCTCAACAACACCATTGTTGTCGTTTCCTCATGGCTCGAAAAGCGCGGGGCAATCCACGTCGACCTCAACACGGCCGGTTCCGACAATCCCGTGGCCATCACCATAAGTTTAGTGCTCCTGACCGGCATCGTAGTGCTTCTTTACCGCATGAGGAGGTGTAAATAAGTTTTCAGGGAGGCGGAATCAGTCGAATTTCTTGCGGTGGAAAATGAAGTTTCTGCCCAGATACTTCTCGCGCACCACGGGGTTCTCGGCCAGCTCCTCGGAAGTGCCCTGAAAGAGAATCTTTCCTTCGAAAAGCAGATAGGCGCGGTCGGTGATTCGCAGGGTCTCCTGAGCGTTGTGGTCGGTTATGAGGATGCCTATGTTCTTTGATTTCAGCTTGTAGACTACCTCCTGTATATCCTCCACGGCTATGGGATCCACACCCGCAAACGGCTCGTCGAGCATAATAAATTTCGGGTTGATGGCCAGGCAGCGGGCTATCTCGGTTCGGCGCCGCTCGCCACCCGACAGCTGGTCGCCTAAGTTGTGGCGCACTTTCTCAAGACGGAATTCGGCTATGAGGCTCTCGAGTTTGTCGCGCTGCTCTTCGGCCGTGAGCTGCGTCATCTCGAGCACCGCCTTTATGTTGTTTTCCACGCTGAGCTTGCGAAACACGCTGGCCTCCTGGGCAAGGTAGCCGATGCCGTTCTGCGCACGCTTGTAGACAGGATATTTCGTTATATTCAGGTCGTTGAGAAAGATCTCGCCCTCGTTCGGGGTGATGAGTCCTACGGTCATGTAGAACGTGGTGGTCTTTCCGGCACCGTTCGGGCCGAGCAGCCCCACGATCTCTCCCTGGGTTACGTCGATCGACACATGGTTCGCAACCGTACGCTTGCCGTACTTCTTTACAAGATTCTCGGTGCGGAGCACCATTTTCTGATTCTCACTCATGGCAACGGCGCGCTTTGTGCAGACGCGACTCGATATAGTCGGTCAGCAGGTTTACAGCCACTATATTGTTGCCTCCCTGCGGCACAATCAGATCAGCGAAACGCTTCGACGGTTCGATATACATTGAATGCATCGGCTTAAGCACGCTCTGATAGCGGTCTATGACCATCTGCGGGGTGCGGCCGCGCTCTATGCAGTCGCGGGCTATCACGCGGATGAGCCGGTCGTCGGGGTCGGCGTCTACAAACACTTTCACGTCCATCATCTGGCGAAGCACCGGGTCGTTCAGAACGAGGATGCCCTCTACAATCACAACGTCGTGGGGATCGACATGCACCGTTTCCTTCTGGCGGGTGCAGGTGAGATACGAGTAGGTGGGCATTTCTATGGCCCGACCCTCGCGCAGCTGCCGCAGATGCTCCACCAGAAGCGTCCATTCTATCGAGGCCGGCTCGTCGAAATTGATTTTGCAGCGCTCTTCCGGCGGAATATGGCTGGAGTCCTTATAATAAGAGTCCTGGGGTATCACCGCGACCTCGCCTCCGGGAAGCGAGCTGATGATTTTGTTGACAACGGTGGTCTTGCCCGAACCGGTGCCACCGGCTATACCTATGATGAGCATGGTGTTTCTGTTGTTTTGATTTTTGCAAAATTACAAAAAATTCAGATACGCCACCGCCGGCTTTAAACATTTATTCAGATTTCATTGTTATCTTGACATAGAATTCACATTAATATTTCTTTAAAATTCATATCAAGATGAAAAAGATTTTACTCGCACTCTTTACAGTATTAGGCATCACTGCCGCCGCAAACGCGCAGCCGGCTGAAATTCACGTGAGCTACGGCGGTTATACCCAGATGGATGCCTGCGACATGCACGACGGAGGAAAGATCAACACTGCATGGGGCGCCGTGACTGCCGGCGTGAACTTCAAGGTCGCGCCGAAATTCTGGATCGGCCCCTCCTATACTTTTTCATCAAGCAGCTACAAACATTCCGACGCCAACATCTACTACCACGTGATAATGCTCAACGCCCGCTATGAATACTGGCGCAACAGCATCGTCACTCTCTACGGTCACTTCGGTCTCGGCGCCGACATTTCCCATATCACCTGGGACGACGGCTCTAAAAACAAAGGTTACTTCGCCGTTCAGGTTTCGCCCCTCGGAGCCCAGGTCGACATCTCGCGTTCGGCTTCAATGTTCGGTGAGGTCGGGTTCGGTGCCCAGGGACTCGTTCAGGTAGGTTTCAGGTTTAACTTATAATACTGTCTGAATTATGTCCGACAGAATCTCTTACGAGGAGCGCAAGGAACTCCCCGACAGCGTTTACGGTCTCCCCGAACGCCGCGAATATCCGATGCCCGACGCTGCCCACGTGCGCGCCGCCGAGGCTTACTTCAGATATTGCCCCGACGATCTGAAACCGAAACTCGCACGTGCCATCCTGCAGCGTGCCCGGGAATTCGGAGTCGATGTGGAAAGCCCTGTGGTTCTATCCTACGCCGACCGGTAATTCCGCTACATATAAAAAGACCCCTTTCATACTTTGCGGCAGCGATGCAGTCCGGCTTCAGGCCCTGTGTCGCTGCTTTTTTGCACTATCTGATATTTTTCATTATCTTTGGGTTTCTAAACGAATGAGTATGAAATCAAAATCAATATTATCTCTGTTGGCGATGATACTCCTCTTCGGCTGCACCCCGAAAGAGCCGCCGGGCAGCATTTTTTACTCGAAAGTAAAGTCTGTCAACAAACTCGTACTGGCGCAGATGACCGTCTCGAAAATGGCTTCGGTCGACGATTTGAAATTTGAGGACGCACAAGGACTGCGACAACAGCTCGCCGCCCTGGGCGACGCTCTGAAAATCGGCGACCGGAAAGCTGCGTACTCCTACGACACCTACCTGCGGGCCTATATCGACCTTTCCTCTCTCCGGCCTGTCGACATAACCGCCGACGATAAAAAGAAAGTAATCTCCATAGTGCTTCCGCAGATTCAGACAGAGTTTATCGGCCGCGATATTGCCATTCGCGAAGATCATTATCGCGTCACCGGCCTGCGCTCTGCCATCAACGCCGACGAGCGCGCCCGCCTTAAGGAAGAAATCAACACGGCTCTGGTAAAAGAGGTGACCGAAAGTCCCGAACTGAAAGAAAAAATAACCGCCCGCGCCCGTGCTCAGGCTCAGCGGTTCTTCGGAGCCATCGCAGCCCGCCAGGGCTATGGCGTGAACGTTTCCTACAGATAATCAATATGAAATTCATCATAAAGACCGTTATAATTCTTGCCGCCATTACTGCAATCGGAGTTCTGGTGTGGTGGAAACTCTCGCCCGCAGCTGCAAGCCGCACGAATCTCCACAAGACTGAGGTAGCCGATATCCGTGCGCTCGTTGAGCTGTGCACCGTGGAGATTACGGAAGATATTCCCGTTAAAGGACACGTCGGCCCGAAGCATCTCTTCGCCCGTCAGACCGTAAACGGCAGCATCTCGTTCGACCTCGACAAACTTGAAATTACCGAAGACTCGGATTCAGCTCTCACCGTTGTCCTACCCCCGGAAATCGTGGAAATCCATGAGTCGACAGAACCGAACTCCTATGAAGTGATCGACGTATGGAACGAAAATCTGCTCGGAAGTGCCGTTATGACCACCGCGCAGGAAAATGCCATCAAGCGCAAAGTGTGCGACAATTTCCGAAAGAAAATCTACACAAAAGGCTACGTCAGGCGAGCACGCTCCGAAGCACGCTCCAGTCTATCCGCCCTCCTCGGCGCCCTCACCGGAAAAAATGTTACTGTAACAGACCCCTCACCCGAAGGTTATTATGGAAAATAACGGAAAACGCATCATAAGCCTCGAATCGTGGAAACGCCGCGAAAACTGGTTGTTTTTCAGCGGATTTGCCAACCCCATGGTCTCGCTTACATGCCCCGTGGAAGCCGGAGGCGCCTACCGCCGGGCAAAAGCTCAGGGAAAATCGTTTTTCCTTGTATATCTCCACGCCATTCTCTCGGCGTTCAACGAAATCGACGAACTCCACTACCGCGTCGACCCGCAGGGACAGATTGTGCGCTACGACCGCATCGACGCCATTGCCCCCGTCAGAGTTCCCGGGCGCGACGGCTTCACAACCCTCAGATTCACCTACCGGCCCGATGCCGGAGAATTCATTGACGCCGCCCGGGAGGTTATCTCAAACCCCGGCGACGCCTCGGCTTATTCCGCTGAGAATTCACTCACCGAAAACGACCTCATACTCGTAAGCGCAGTCCCCTGTCTGGCATTTACATCCGCCGATTTCACCCTGCGCGGAAGCGAAGGCAACCCCTACCCTCTCATCCTCGTTGGAAAACTCGGCGACGACGGCAAAATGCCCATCGCCATCTCCTTCCACCACGGCTTCGTCGACGGCGAGCACATCGGCCGCTTCTACTCACTCGTGGAGCACGCCATGCAGTAGGGCCGCACGGCTCGTGCGGCTGCACTCCGCGACGATGTCGCGCGAAATCGGGCAGATGCTTAATGTGCAGAAATTCAGCATTATAGTACGGACGTGATTCTTCACGTCCACCCCGGTGTATTCGCCCGATAAATGCGTTTTCGCGGTGGACGCGATTAATCGCGTCCGTACAATCCGCAGATATTCCGCATGTTAGCAGCGTTGGAGCGGCGCGCGATATCGTCGCGGAGGGCAGCCGCACGGGCCGTGCGGCCCTACGGGTGGTGGCAGTGCGCGACGGAGCGTCGAGAGCCGCGATGCCTCGAAATCGGCGCAAGCCAAAGCTCGCGAGATCCGACCCGAAAGAAAGACTGCGCCATCGGCATCGCCCTTTTTGTGTCATGCCAGAGTTATCAGGGCTTTGGTGCTGTGTAGCGGAGTGGAGGTGATGGTGAAGTCGCCGCCATGCAGGCGCGCTATCTGACGGCTCAGACACAGACCGATGCCGCTGCCGCCGGGCTTCGTGGTGAAGAAGGGCTGGAACAGATTCGGCATCATCTCCGCCGGGATACCACAGCCGTTGTCCTCAACGCTGATGTAAGGGCGACCCTCACTGACTGACACATCAACATGGATGCGGGGTGAGGGTACCGACGCTACGGCATCTATGGCGTTGCGCAGCACGTTGGTAACAAGCCGTCCCAGCAGATCCATGTCCGCCTGCAACTGCATGTCTACCGGGATGGTATAGTCGATGATGTCCGTATCAAGCCCCTTGTCTGATAAGTAAATGGCAAACGATTTCCGGATTCCCGAGAAAAAATCCATGACGTCGATGGCTTCTATCTCCGGTTTGGGCAGGTGTGTCAGCTCGTAATAGGAATCCAGGAAACGACGTATGCTCTGACTTTCATCCGATATTAACGATACGGCTTCATTCAGATCCTCGCCCTTGTAACGGTCCGGGTTCCGCTTCATGTCAGCGCTCAACGACACGATCGGAGTGATGGCATTTCGCATTTCATGCGTCATGATGCGAAGGATGCGGTCGTAATACAGCTTGCGCGTCTCCAGCTCAAGACGGCTGGAACTGTAGATGGCCATGATGCGCCTCATGGTCTGCGACATGCGGTTGATGTCCGGATCCTGACTCTCGGCAAACCGGATGGTAGTGTCGTTCATGTCCAGCGCATTCATGAAATCGGACATTGAGCTGATAAGCCGATGCACCAGTCGCCATAGCAGAACTACGGAAATAACGGCCGGAATCATCGACAGAATGGCCGGGGCATATCTGCCGGCGGCGAAACATAGTGTTGTCGATGCGGTAAACAGCACTGTCCCCGCTATGCAGAGTATGAAATTAAGGCGGAAATATTTCACTTCTTCAACTGATTGTAAAGGGTCTGACGGTTAATGCCCAACAGTTTGGCGGCCTGTGTCAGGTTGCCGTTGCAACGCGCCACGACCGAATTGATATGATCCGATTTCAGTTCGTCAAGGGTCATGGCGTCCAGTTTGTCCTGACGCGCCTTGGCGTCCCTGGCCTGCGACAGCACGGCCCGGTCGGAGCGCGCCATACGGTTCTTGCGTATGGCCGACTTTACCTTGGCTGTCAGGTCGTCGTTGTCCCAGGGTTTTGTGACGAAGTCGTCGCCGCCGCGCTTCAGTGCCTCGACGGCCAGCTGTATGTCGCCGAAGGCGGTGATCAGAACCACCGCCGGCGGCTGCGGCATCTCCTTGATGCGCGCCAGCCAGAACAGGCCTTCGCTGCCGTCCAGACGCGAGTTGTCGAAATTAATGTCGAGCAGAAC
>UROS01000076.1 GCA_900549445.1 uncultured Porphyromonadaceae bacterium
GCCGACATCCGCTGGCACTTCATCGGCCATCTGCAGACCAACAAGGTTCGCGCCATAATCCCGGTAGTATCGCTGATCCACAGCATCGACTCCGAAAGACTGCTTGCAACCGTCAGCGACGAGGCTCAGCGCATAGGCCGCACGGTTCCGGTTCTCTTCCAGATCCACGTGGCGCAGGAAGAGACCAAGTTCGGATTCACCCCCGACGAGCTGATGGAGCTGATGGATTCCGGCGTGGCGGCCCGCTTTCCCGGTATAATTCCTGCCGGAGTGATGGGCATGGCGTCGAACGTCGACGATACCGACCGGATCCGCCGCGATTTCCGCGAGATCCGCCGCACCTTCGACTCGCTCGCTGCGGGCGCGATGGCGGGTGTGGAATCGTTCCGCACCGTAAGCATGGGCATGAGCCATGACTGGCGCATAGCCGCCGATGAAGGCTCGAACATGGTCAGAATCGGAACCGCCATTTTCGGCGAAAGGCAATACTGACGCTTTTTTGCTCCGTCTCGGCCCGATATTCCGGCCTATATTCGCCTGATTCTCGCAAAAAATGGCTAAATTAGCGCTCTCAAATTCTTCATTATCACGGATTCATCACAATGGACAATAATAAAATAAAAGTGGGAATCACCCACGGCGACATAAACGGAATTTCCTACGAGGTCATTCTGAAGGTGCTCGAGGACAGCCGCATAAACGAACTCTGCACCCCGGTGCTCTACGGCTCGGGGAAGATCGCTTCGGCCTATCGCAAAATGCTCGAAATGCCCGAGATCAAACTTTGCAGAATCGATGATCCTTCCCAGGCTGTCGACGAGAAGTCATATCTCATCAACGTGATCCCTGAGGATACCCGCGTGGAGCCGGGACAGCCTTCGCAGGTTGCAGGCAAGGCCGCTTTCGCCGCACTCGAAAGAGCCGTGGCCGATCTCCGCGACGGCAAAATCGACGTGCTCGTGACAGCGCCTATCAACAAGCACAACATCCACAGCGAGGAATTCTCCTTCCCGGGCCACACCGAGTATCTCGAAAGCGTGCTCGGCAACGGTACCGACAAGGCCATGATGATTATGTGCAGCGACTCTCTCCGGGTAGCGCTCGTAACCATCCACGAGCCTATAGCCGAAGTTGCCGCAAAAATCACGCCGGAAGCCGTAACGGAGCGTATATTAACCTTCAACCGTTCGCTCATCGAGGATTTCGCCATCCACGCACCCCGCATCGCCGTGCTTTCGCTAAATCCCCATGCCGGCGACGACGGCGTGATCGGCTCCGAGGATCAGGCAGTGATAGTCCCCGCCATCGAGGAGGCGCGCAAAGCCAAGGCCATTGTATTCGGCCCGTATCCATCCGACGGATTCTTCGGAAGCGGCTCTTACCGTAAATTCGACGGTGTGCTCGCCATGTACCACGATCAGGGTCTGACACCTTTCAAACTCCTCGCCGGAGAAACAGGAGTGAATTTTACCGCCGGACTCAGGCAGGTACGCACTTCGCCCGACCACGGGACAGCCTACGACATCGCCGGAAAGGGCGTGGCGTCGGAAGAGTCGATGCGCAATGCCATCTACGCCGCAATCGATATCTACCGCAACCGCCGCAACCACGCTGAGATTACAGCCAACCCACTGAAAAAACAGAATTTCGACAAAGGCAGCGACAAACTGCCTGCCGCTTCGCCGGAATCCGATAAGTAAACGTTATGAACTACGCAATAATCGCTGCGGGCGAAGGCTCGCGCCTCGTCCAGGAGGGCGTCCGCCTTCCCAAGCCTCTCGTCAGGCTCAACGGTGAGCCCATGATAAAACGGCTCATCGACATTTTCATGAGCTGCAGCCCCGACTCGCTCAGTGTTATCGTAAACGAGCAGATGACCGAAGTACGCGAATATCTGGAATCGCTCTCCCTCCCGGTACCGTTCAATCTCGTGGTAAAGAGCACACCGAGTTCCATGCACAGCTTCTATGAGGTGAGCCGCGGGTTCGGCGACGGCAAATTCTGTCTCACAACCGTCGACACCATTTTCCGTGCCGCCGACTTCCGTCCCTACATCGAGGCGTTCGAGGCCGACAACAGCGCCGACGGCTATATGGCCGTCACTCCGTTTATCGACGATGAGAAACCGCTCTACGTGGCAACCGGCAGCGACTTGCGCATAACCGGATTCCTCGACAGTCCGGCTCCCGGAGTGAAATACATTTCAGGCGGCATCTACGGTCTCACTGCTCCCGCGCTCCGGGTGCTTCAGGACTGCATGGACAGCGGTGTGGCCCGGATGCGCAACTATCAGCGCGCCCTCGTGGAAGCCGGTCTGAATCTCAGGGCCTTCCCGATAGGGAAAATAATCGACGTGGATCACGCCTCCGACATCGAGACAGCCGAAAATTTCATCAACAGCTAATTTCTTCTGGAATATGTCTGAAATCAAGATTGCCGGCATAATGAGAGCCGGCGCTTATTCCCCGAACCATATCGGCAACGACGCCGCCATTTTCAACGTCACCGCCGACCAGCTCCGCAAGCGCGGCTGCGAAGTGAAAATCTACAGCGAGGAACAGCTCGCCGCGGGCGACGTGAAAGAGAAAATCATACTCAACATGTGCCGCGAGCAGCGGTCCATCGCTATCCTTCAGGATCTTCAGGACAAGGGTTGTCTCGTCATAAATTCGGGCTACGGTATCGAGAACTGTACCCGCGAGCGCATGACCCGCATACTGCTCGGCAGCAACATCCCCTACCCCGACAGTCTCATCGTCAACACCAACGAGGTGGTGAAAGAGGCTATCGTAAAGGCTGGATTCACCCGCTGCTGGATAAAGCGCGGCGACTTCCACGCCATGCACAAGGAGGACGTTTCCTACGTCCGTCATCCCGAGGAGGCTCAGGAGGTGCTTCAGGAATATTTTCTGCGTGGCATCAAGCGCGCGGTCATCAACCGCCACCTCGAAGGCGACCTCATAAAGTTCTACGGCATACGCGGCACGAGCTATTTCTTCTGGTTCTATCCCTTCGACGAGGGCCACAGCAAGTATGGTCATGAAGCCGTAAACGGCAAGTCGCGCGGCATAAAATTCGACCTCGACTATCTTAAGAAAATCTGCGAGGATGCCGCCGACGCGCTCGACGTGATTATCTACGGCGGCGACTGCATAGTCTCTCCCGAAGGCGAAATCCGCATTATCGACTTCAACGACTGGCCCAGCTTCGCTCCCTGCCGCAACGAAGCCGCGCCCTATATAGCTAAAGCTGTTCTCAACGAAATCAAAAAACGCTGAACCATTATGGCTGAATCAACTTCCTCTTCGTTTCGCGACTCATTGAAGTCGATGGACACCGAAGAGCATATCGACCTCGCGTTTTACCGCCCTATAGGTTATGCCTGGGCATGTCTGGCCAGGAAACTCGGCATTACCCCCAACGCCATAACCATAGCTTCCATCTTCCTCGGTATCGGCGCCGGCATAATGTTTTATTTCACCCCGCTGTGGATGAACATTATAGGCATGCTGCTGCTTGTATGGGCGAATTCATTCGACAGCGCCGACGGCCAGCTGGCCCGCATGACCCACCAGTATTCACGTCTCGGCCGAATCCTCGACGGCCTCAGCGGCGACATATGGTTCGCTTGCATCTACGTAGCCATCTGTCTCCGCGAGAACCTCACCTCGGAATTCTTTATGGCCCACCCCTGGGTTATCTGGACCGTGGCCGTAGTCACCGGCCTCTGCCACGCCAAGCAGGCCGCCATGGCCGACTACTACCGTCAGTTCCATCTCTACTTCCTCAAGGGAGAAGAAGGCAGCGAACTCGAATCGGCATCCGATCTCAAGGCGCGCCTCGCGTCAATCCCCTGGCAAGGCAATTTCTGGAAGAAACTCACCATGACGGTCTACACCAACTACACCGTACAGCAGGAAGCCACCGCTCCCGCCATGCAGGATCTGCGCCGCGAACTCCACCGCCGTTTCCCCGACGGAAAGATTCCGCAGTCGTTCCGCGACGCATTCCGCGCCGAGTCGCTGCCGCTGATGAAATACACCAACATCCTGTCGTTCAACTGGCGCACGATCGCACTGTTCACTGCGCTGTTCATGCGCATGCCGTGGCTCTATTTCGCCTTCGAGCTGACCGTGCTCAACGTTCTTCTCATTTACATGATAGTAAGGCACGAGCGTATCTGCCGCCGTTTTACCCAAGAACTGAAAGATGGAAAATACTGAAATAAAAGGAATTATCTTTGACTATGGCGGCACTATCGACAGCCGCGGAATCCACTGGAGCGAGGTGATATGGGACGGATACCGCTACGCCGGCATCCGCATAGACAAAAACGTGTTTCGCGACACCTACGTATTCGCAGAACGCGAACTCGCCAAGGTACGCCATATCCTCCCCCATCATAATTTCCATGACCTGCTGCGCATAAAGATGCGCCTCGAACTCGGCTGGCTCGCCAAAAACGGATATGTCTGCCCCGATACCACAGCACCTTTCGCCGATGCAGTGGCCGACTACTGCTACCGCCGTGCCGCGGAGTGCATCCGCGAGGCCCGGCCGGTTCTCGAAGAACTCCACAGGCGCTACCCCATGGTGCTCGTGTCGAATTTCTACGGCAACGTGGGCGCCGTGCTTGCCGACTTCGACCTTCTCCGCTACTTCCGCGCGATTATAGAGAGGGTCGTGGTGGGCGTGAGAAAACCGGATCCCGCCATATTCGCCATGGGTCTCAGCGCGCTGAAACTCCCGGCCGAAAACGTGCTCGTGGTAGGCGATTCTTATAAAAAAGACATCGTCCCCGCTATCTCGTTGGGCTGCCGCGTGGCATGGCTCAAGGGCAAAGGCTGGACTGCCGAAGAAGATGCCGTTGTGCATCCCTCGGCAATATCGCGCCTTTCTGAAGTACTGTCTATGGTATGAGCCGGGCCAACTGTTCGGCCGTAGGATAATCAGTGTCGCCGAACACGGCCGTCACCGTTCCCTGTCCGTCGGCGATATAAAGCCTCGGGATTCCGGATGAGGCAAACAGATTGAATATCCGCCTGTCGGGTTGCGGCGAGTATGGCAGTGTCAGTCCCGCCTCCGCCCAGTAAGCGGCTATTTTTTCAGCGCTCTCCTCACGGGCTATGCACACTATCGTGAGGGCGGGATTCATCTCCTGAAGCCTTTCAATTTCAGGAAGTTCGCGGCGGCAGTCCGGGCAGTCCGTATTGAAAAATACGATCAGGGCGGCGCATCCGCGAAGCGTCTGCGTGCTCACAACGGTGCCGTCGGAAAGTTCCACGCTGAATTCGGGCAGCCGGTCACCCACCGCCACGTACGAAACCGGATCGTCATCGTCTGACCCTATGCAGCTGCTCAGAATCAGCAACAGCGCCATGAAGAAATAATTGCAATGCGTTTTCATACGCCAAAAATAAGCATTTTATTTCATTCCGCGGCCTCTTCGCGGCGATAAATACGGACTCCGCTGCGGATTACGCGCCTTATAGTGCTCCATTTCGGGAAAATGGCATGCGGACGCAAACCGCCGTAACCGCACAGTATCACCACGAGAGCCACAAGTCCCGCAATCAGAAGCCATCCGAACAATTCTTTGAGCGACACCGCGAGCGCTTGCCGCCTTACCGCCTGCATAATGCCGCCGACTTCTTCCCCGGCTATTCCGGTAGTGCGGGTAAAGGCATAGCTTAGCTGCGAGAAATTGCGCGCGGTGATATGCCGCAGCATCTCCCCGACAACGGCCGGCCCCAGAGTGGCGCCCATCACCGCCCCGGTAAACCCGTTTACGGTCAGTGCCTGAGGAAATTTCTGAAACGAGAGTCCGCTCTGGACAATCGACGTAAGGAACACCACCGAAATTATCACCGAGGCCGCCCCGCGGCAGAAAAGCGGGATGAAAAGCATCTCTTTCTCCACGCCGTAATCTATCATAAAATAAAAGTATGCGAGGTAAACAACCGCGAGGAAGAATCCGGCGGCTGTCATGGAGCGGTAGCGCCAGCGCCGCCGCGCAAACGTCAGATAGGTGAACGCAACACCGGCCGCGATTCCTGCCAATACGTACCAGTTGAGGTCAACGAGGTTAGTCCCGTCGAATCCGAGAATAGTTTCGGCATAGCCGTGCTCCGCCACATGCTCCGTGGCCAGGAGAGTGAAAAACACAAGGTAAACGGCCGTTGCCCGCACAACGTTGCGGTTGGTGAGCGCCTCGAACGATATGTAGGGGTGCCTCAGGAAGGTAGCTCGCCAGAGGTTCAGAAGCAGACTCGCGGCAAGAATCGCCGCCGCTCCCTTCATTTCGCCGGCCACCCACCAGTCGTAATATTCGCCATAAACGCAGATAAACGTGAAACTCAGCATTGTCACGCTCCACAGTCCGGCTCCTATCCAGTCGATTCCGAGAAGCGGGATGTAAGGCATCCCGCCCCGGAAAGGCCGCACGAGTACAAGGGTGAGCACAATCATCAGCAGGAGCAGACCCGCCATGACCCAATGAAAGTATTCCCACTGCCAGAAATAAGCAGTATAGACCGCAAACACCCCGCTCAGCTGAATGACACCGTCGACTACGAGGTAGACGTAGCAGAAAAACACCGCCATGTCGCGCACCGGCGTCAGCCATAACTGGATTGTTGAATTGCACACAAACGTGGCCCACATTCTGAACCATCCCGCCACAAAACAGGCAGCTATCAGAACCGGGACAGAACGGGTGGAAGCGCAAATCAGGGTACACGCTATGAGAACCGTGCCGCATACGAGCAGTCCCGTACGGTTGCCGTAGCGGAATTTGAGCCGGAACATCACGGCGAAATTCACCGACATTCCGACGAGCTGCGCGTAGCCGGCCATGAGAATATCCTCGCGCATCAGCGCCGTCGACCCGACGATATCCGTGGCGGCAGCAAGGTAAAGACCTCCCGAGAACTGGATTATGAGAACGAAAAATATGAAAATCCACGGTTTGAGGTGGCGCGGCACGAAATCGGGAACATCGGGGATATCGAACGGTCCCTTAAGCAACGGAGCTCCCATCAGTAACTGACCTCACATTCCACGTTCATACCTGCGCGGAGGCGTGCCATCTGCTCCGGGTCGTTGTCGGCGTCAAATTCTATCCTCACCGGGATGCGCTGGCGCACTTTTACGAAATTTCCGGCGGAATTATCCTGCGGGAGAATCGAAAGACTGGCTCCCGTTGCTCCCGACAGCGACGCCACCCGGCCGCGGAAAGTATATCCCGGAATGGCATCAACCTTTATCATGACACCGGCGCCCTCGGAAATCCGCGCTGTCTGGGTCTCACGGAAATTGGCGGTAACCCACGTGTCGGAAGTGTCGACCACGTCGAGCAACGTCTGCCCCGGCTGCACGAGCTGTCCGGTCTGTATCTCCTTGCGCGAGGCAAATCCGTCGCAGGGGGAAGTTATTACAGCATACGACAGATTCAGTTCGGCGGTTTCGAGCAGCGCCTTGGCCAGCTCGATTCCCGCATCGCTCTGAACGGTGCGGCGGCGCGTTTCCGCCACCACTCCGGAAGAGGCACTCCGCTGCTTCAGGAGCATTTCGTAGCGCGCCTTGCTTGCATCGTAGTCCGTGCGGGCACGGTCGTATTCGCGGCGCGTCACGGCGTCGCTCGCCAAAAGCGCTTCAAAGCGGTCGAGGTCGGTGCGGGCGTTGTCCATAAGCACTTTAGCCTCGGCTATCGAAGCCTCGCTCACAGCTACGTTAGCCGAAGCCACACCCACCGAACCGTCGGCCACACCGCGTCCGGCGAGCGCATTCTGATAGTCGGCGCGGGCTCTTGCCACACCGAGCCGCAGGTCGGCATCGTCGATCACAACGAGAGTGTCGCCCTTTCTCACGGGCTGGAACTCCTTAAATCTTATCTCCTTCACATAACCCTGCACGCGGCTGCAAACCGGCACGATATGCCGGTGAACCGTGGCATTGTCGGTGAACTCCACCCGTCCGGGATGATAGAACTTGCTGCCGATCCACACTCCCGAAGCAACTATTACGAGCACTACAATGATATACGATATGATTTTCTTCGATCTTGTTTTCATATTTTTCCTGAAGTAAACAATAGTTTATAGTAATAGTAAATGATGTTGATGCGGGCGTTTACGAGGCGCTGTTCGGCGTCGATTTTTGCGTCGGCGGCGTCGAGCAGCTCCGTAATGAGCGCCATACCCGAACCATAGCGGGCTGCCACGGTAAGATAATTGCTGCAGGCGAGTTCCACGCTCTTCTGCTGCGTCTTCAGTTCCTCGTAAGCCTCGAGATAGCGCACGTAGTCGCCGTGTACGGCCGTCGCGACATCTTCGCGGGCGGCATCCCGCTCAGCCAGGGAGCGCGCAGTAGCCGCTTTAGCCGCCGACAGTTTCTTGTTCGTCTTATAGAGCGACGAAAGGTTGAAACTCACGCCCGCTCCCACGAACCAATAGCTGAGATTACGGTTTATGGGAGGTATCTCTACGAGAATGGGGCCGTCCATTGTCCAGCGCGCCTGCAGACTGATTTTCGGACGTCGGTCGGCCTGCGCGAGGGCCTCGGCCGTGCGCGAGATTTCTGCCGAAGTGTCGGCAAGCCGGAGCGAGGGAGCAAGCCGCGCCGCCTCGGCCTGCCACCACGGTTCGGCTTCCACCGGCAGCGCCCGGGCGAGCAGTGCGGAATCAGGCTCCACGACCGTCCCCTCCTCCATGCCGGCAGTCGAAACCAGTTCCCGGTTGAGGATTCCTATGGTATTGTCGAGTTTCAGCGCGGCCAGGCCGAGATTCGAGATGAGAAGTTCGTAGCGCGTGATGTCGTTTTTCAGCGCCGTCCCCTGCTCGTAGCGGATCTGCATGTCGGCGAGCATTCGCCGCGCCGTGGCGATGTTGCCCTCCACTACCTCGCGCAGATTGACGGTTTTATACAGATCGAGATAATATCCGGCGAGGCGGAAACGTATATTGTCGCGCTGCAGCTCCTCGGCGTAGCGCGCTGCTGTTGACTTCAACGAAGCCATCTCTATTGATTTTGTTATCGCGCCGCCGGAATAAAGCGGCTGGCTGACGTCGACCGACACTCCCGTTCCAAGGTGCGGAATCGGTGCCCTCTGATAGTCTGAGAGACTGCGTTTTACAGTAAAACCGTCGCCAATATAGCTTGCCGACAACGAACCGGATATTTCGGGGAGACGTGCCGCACGGGCTACACTTTTCTGCAACTCCGCCTCGCGCACCGCCTCGGCGGCGGAACGAAGATATACGCTGTGGCTCTCGGCTGTTTCAAAAACCTGCTCGAGAGTCATTACGGTACGGGGCCGTTGTGCCGCGACCGTTGTGCCCGACAGTGCCGCCGAAAGCAGCACCGTGAGCAATCTGAGATTGATCATAAGTGAATGGGGTAAGAATTTTTTTGACGTAACTACCGCAACCGCTGCCTGTTGGCGCGGCCGGTGACTATGCGGAATATCTGGTAGGGATCGTGCACCTTACCTGCCGGTGGCGGCAGTGCTTTTCCAACGTTCCTTAAACGCGAAAGAAAGAATTCCGGACATCGCGCCCGGAGCAAAAAGCTGAAATGTGAAAAGTATCGGATTATTCATCAAAAAGCGGTTCTGTATAAACCGCACTGCAAAGGTAAGCAAAAATCGGGACAATGTAAAATGCGATTGTGAGAAAGTGCCGTGGCCACCACGCTACACACTTATTAGCAGCAAATTGCGCAGACACGACAGCGAAAAAAGCATTTCCCTTTGTCGGACTCCGCGGTTGTCGCCGGTGCCGAGGCGAGCACCGGAGTCACGAAGCCGTGGCTTGCGGGAATTCCATTAAAATTCCCGTAACTGCCGCAGGGGCGAAAAAAGTCCGGAACGGCACTCGGTGCGCCGTCCCGGACTGTAAGGGTTATAAGAAGCAGGGCTGATTAGCCGTTTACTTTCTTCATGTGAGCGATGAGGTCGAGCACTTTGTTAGAGTAGCCGATCTCGTTGTCGTACCAGGAGATAACCTTAACGAAGGTAGGAGTGAGCTGGATACCTGCCTTTGCGTCGAAGATCGAGGTGAGGGGGCAGCCGAGGAAGTCGCTCGAAACAACTGCGTCTTCGGTGTAGCCGAGGATACCTTTGAGTTCGCCTTCGGAAGCCTCTTTCATAGCGGCGCAGATTTCGTCGTAGGTAGCGGGCTTAGCGAGGTTGACGGTGAGGTCGACAACAGAAACGTCGAGAGTGGGGACACGCATCGACATACCGGTAAGTTTGCCGTTGAGTTCGGGGATAACTTTACCTACAGCCTTTGCAGCACCGGTAGAAGAGGGGATGATGTTGCCGGAAGCAGCACGGCCGCCGCGCCAGTCCTTCATGGAGGGACCGTCAACGGTCTTCTGGGTAGCGGTGGTAGAGTGAACGGTGGTCATGAGAC
>UROS01000077.1 GCA_900549445.1 uncultured Porphyromonadaceae bacterium
TGCAGCATCTCTTCGCTCACCGCCTGACGAGCCACCGGCATCTCGAGTATGGTAGGTTTGGCGGCTACAGCCTGAGGTAAGGGCGTTGAATTCACGCCGGCTTCGTATGTGTCGTCGTTGATCGACAGCGGAAAGTTGTTGTCGTCGATCATTATGTAGGCGTTGTTTCCGCCTTTCAGAGTCACGAGGTAACGTTCGTTTTCATCCGGCACGGCAGCGGCGTTTATCACGGCTTCGGTTATCTTCCATGAAGTCTGCGGCTCGGTGACGGGCGATGCGTTGAGATATTTTTTTGCATACTGGTAGAATTCGCCCGGAGTGCTGACGGTCTTTTCCGCCGCCACTGTTATTTCAAACGATGTAAGGGGGAGCGTGTAGATTATGCCGTACTCGTTTGCCTTGCTGGCGGTAAGTTTGCTTGTGGTCTGGGCCGCGAGAGGAGTCAGCGCGAGCGCGGCGGCCGATATGGTCAGGAGAAGTCGGTTCATTATCGTGTGGGTTAGAAGTTGAGAATCTTTTTGATTGCGAGGCCGATACTGTCGGCGATATCAGTGGCAAGAGTGCCGTAGACGCCCTGGGTGGATGCGGCTATGTCGCCGGCAAGACCGTGGATATAGACTCCGACCACGGCTGCAGTTTCGGGCTTGTAGCCCTGGGCGAGCAGCGAGGTTATTACCCCGGTGAGCACGTCGCCGCTGCCGCCGGTTGCCATTGCCGGACTCCCGGAGGAATTGAAGAAGATCTTTCCGTCGGGGCGCACGGTGACGGTACGGTAGCCTTTCAGCACGATTATCACCTTATAGCGGTGTGCCGCTTCCACGGCACGCAGCAGCCGAGATTCTGCCGACGCCTGCGGCCCGAACAGACGGTCGAATTCTCCTGCGTGGGGCGTAAGAACCGACCCGGGAGTCAGATGGTCGAGAAGCGTGGGAACCTTGGCGAGTATGTTGATTGCGTCGGCGTCGAGCACCATGGGGCGGCGGATGGTCTTTATGAGGGTCTCGAGCGCGCCCTGGGTGGCGTCGTTTGTGCCGAGGCCGGGGCCTGCGCCGATTGCGCTGTAGTTCATGCGCGGAGTCATGTCGCTCACGAGGATTTCATGTCGGTCGGGGTCGAAAAGCGCCTGAGGAACCGAGGTCTGCAGCACGTTGAACCCGCAGCGGGCGGAGTGAACCGTAAGCTTGCCAACGCCGGCACGCAAAGCGCCTTTTGCCGCCATCACGGCCGCGCCCATCATGCCGTAGCATCCCGCTATCAGCAGTGCCGATCCGAAATCGGCTTTGGAACTGAACTTGGGGCGGGGGAGGAGCACACGGCGCACGTCCTCAGCCTCGATAAAGAAAAACTTGGTCGGCGTTTCGGCTATGGCTCTTTGGCTCAGCCCGATGTCGATTGTTTTCCATTCGCCCACGCAGGCCGCGTTGTCGGCGAGGAAAAATGCCAGACGCGGGAACTGAACGGCTATGGTGAGATCGGCGTGAACCACGTAGCGCGACAGCGTCCGTGCATTCCAGTCGCAGAACATTCCGGAGGGGACGTCGATCGACACAATCGTGGCGCCCGATTCGTTTATGTATTCCACCAGGGTAGTGTAGCCCCCCGAAAGAGGTTCGCGAAGCCCTGTCCCGAAAAGACCGTCGATTATAAGATGGTCGCGCTGAAGATTCGGGAAGTCGAAACTTCCGGTAACTTCATGGAGCATCGGAAAACCTGCTGCCAGCAGTTCTTCCTTACACAGCCTGCAGTCGCGCGACAGACTGTTGCCGTGAATGTTGAGCAGATACACCTCCGGCATGAAGCCTGTCTCGTAGAGGCGTTTTGCCACCATGAGGGCGTCGGCGCCGTTATTGCCCGATCCGGCGAAAATCACCGTAGGCTTGTTCGGACGCCATCGCGACGATATTTCGCCGGCAACCCCGTCGGCCACGCGGCGTATGAGTTCCATCGAAGATATCCCCTCCTGGTCTATGGTGATACTGTCGATGTTGCGTATGTTTTCTGTATTGAAAATCTTCATGATCTTATGCTTTGCGCAAAGTTACTAAACCGTCGCCGTAAAAGCAAATCCCCGTGCGAAAACATAAAAAATTAGCGCGGCACTAACTGTGTCAAAAGCAGGTAGGGGCGCTATAATTAGCGCCCGCCGAATCAGAATCATTTCCCCGCCCCGGCGAATACGACGCTTAAAGAAAATGTATGGAAACAGCGGGCGCTAAGTATAGCGCCCCTACAAGTTTTTAATATTCAGCGGCGTACGCTGCTTCTTCCTCCTCGCGAATCGACTATGCAGGGCAGATTTTAGCGATGGCGGAGAATATCGGGCGTCCGAGGTAGGAGAGCAGGATGCCAAGTTTGTTTTTGGGCCTTACGCGAGGGTTGAAAAGGCTTTCGCGGCGATATGCGGTGATGAGTTCCCAGCAACTGTCGGCCGTTCCGGCATACTCTTTTTCCCGTCCCGAGCGCAGAAGCAGAATGAATATGTTGAAATTCGCGCTCAGACGGCGGTCGCGCGCCGCTTTGGCAAGCTGCGGATTCCTTTTTGACAGATACTCCTCAATCCGGGCGGTTACCTTAAGCGCATCGAGCCTCGCAGGAGAGAATGTGTTGATGAAACTCTCGGGGTTCGGGCGGTAAAAATACACGTCGCGATCTGTATACGCCACACGGTCGGCGAGAAGGAAGATGCGGTAAAATATGTCGAGATCCTCGTAGCGTTCTCCTTCCCGGAACCTTTCCGATGCCCAGAGCCTCCGGTTGAATAAGTTGCCCCATGCCGAAGGCAGAAGTTGCCCTGTTTGGTAGAGGATCTGTTCTACGGCGTCGGCAGCGGATATTGCGGTGACTTTCCCTTCCGTGCCCCCCGGCGACGGAATTTTGCAGCAGGTGCGCCCCGACACGATTTCAACGTTCTCCGCAACGGCTGTCCCGACAAGCGCCTCTATGGCACCCGGGAGGAGTGCGTCGTCGCTGTCCGCAAACATTATCCATTCTCCCGTGGCAGCTTCGATTCCGGTATTGCGGGCTGCCGACACCCCTCTGTTGGGTGTGCGGATTATGCGCAGACGGCTGTCGGCGACGGCATAACCGTCGGCAACAGCCGCTGTATTGTCTGTCGAACCGTCGTCAACAACGATTACCTCTGTTTCGCGATACGATTGGGAGAGGATGCTGTCGAGGCATTCTCCGAGATATTTCCCGGCATTATATGCCGGAACTATCACCGAAACGGTCATTTTTTATCCGTAGCGGCGGTTGTGGTGCGCTTGAGCTGATAGCCGGCCGTGATGCCGTCGTACTGGTTAAGCAGTTTTGTCATGGTGGAGATTGAGCTGCTCTTTGTAAATTTGCTCACTTTTTCCATCAGGGTCATAAGTTTGGAAACGTCGAACGTCAGATTCATACGGTCGCCGTTTTTAACTATGAAGCCTTCCATTTCGCCGATTTTTATACGCTTGAGCGCTTTGAAGGTAAACACGTAGTTACCCGTCTCCGGATTCTTGCTCAGAGTGCCGCTTACCGACGTTATACGCTGCCTGAACGTAAAGGTCGAGTCCTCGTTTATGGTGATTTTCAGCGAATTGATACCGGCAGCCTTATAGTATGGCTCGAGCTTGTTCTCTACCTGCGTGGCTGCTGCGGCGCCACCCGCCTTCAGCAGGAAATTGTCGCTTTTGAACGTGACGGCGGGAGCCCCATACTCCCATTCGCCCGCGAGGTCTTTAATCTCGATTTTGCCCGACGAGATGCCGAGCGCGTTGCCAAGTCCTGAGAGCATGTCGCCTATGCTTTTGCCGCTTTTTCCGGAATCCTTGCCGGTGTCTGATTTTTTGCTCAGTCCGCTCAGAATGTCCTTCAGATCCTGGGCCTGCGAAGCCGGCGCGCACACGGAGATGATGAGAGATGCTGCTATAAGAAGAAAAAATCTTTTCATTAGGCTCATTTATTTATAATTCTGGCGATCACGTCTTTTATCCTGTCGGCGAGAGCGTTTGCCTCATCCATGGTCGATGCCTCGCTGTAGATGCGGATTATAGGTTCGGTGTTGCTCTTTCTCAGGTGTACCCACTGCGTGGGGAAGTCGATTTTCACGCCGTCGATGTCGGTGATTTTCTCACCCTTGAATTCATCTTTAACTGCGGCGAGGATGGCGTCGACGTCGAGGTCGGGGGTGAGCTGCATCTTGTTTTTGGCTATCTGATAGGCGGGATAGCCAGCCTTGAGCTCGCTTACCTTCTTGCCGCTCTTGGCGAGCAGGGTGAGGAAAAGAGCCACGCCCACGAGCGCGTCGCGGCCGTAGTGTGCTTCCGGATAAATCACTCCTCCGTTGCCTTCGCCGCCGATTACGGCTCCTGTCTTTTTCATCAGGGTGGTGACGTTGACTTCGCCTACTGCGGCGGCGTTGTATTCGCATCCGTGGGCTTCGGTAACGTCGCGCAGGGCGCGCGACGAACTGAGGTTCGACACTGTCGGGCCGGGCGTGTGGCTCAGAACGTAGTCAGCCACGGAAACCAAAGTGTATTCTTCCACAAACATCTCGCCGTTTTCCATCACGATTGCGAGTCGGTCAACGTCCGGGTCAACCACAAAGCCCACGTCCGCCTTGCCGTCCTTCATCAGGTCGGAAATTTGGGTGAGGTTTTCAGGGATGGGTTCGGGAGTGTGGGCGAATTTGCCTGTTGCCTCACAGTTGAGTTCGATTATGTTTTTCACGCCGAGCGCGCGCAGAAGCTGCGGAATCACAATGCCGCCCACAGAGTTGACGGCGTCGACAGCCACGGTGAAATTCGCCTTACGGATGGCTTCGGTATCTACGAGTTTCAGCGCCAGCACCTGGTCGATATGGCGGCGGTTGTAGGTGTCGTTTTTGTATTCATGACCAAGAGCGTCGACTTCGGCCGACTCAAACTCTTCGGCCTCGGCTATGCGGAGCACCTCCTTGCCCTGGGCGTCGTTGAGGAATTCACCGTTTTCGTTGAGCAGTTTGAGAGCGTTCCACTGCCGCGGATTATGGCTGGCGGTCAGAATTATACCTCCGCAGGCATTCTCGCCTGTAACGGCTATTTCTGTCGTAGGAGTGGAGGCGAGGCCGATGTTCACCACGTCGAATCCCATGCTCCAGAGGGTGCCGACAACTATGTCGCTTACCATGCTGCCGCTCAGACGGGCATCGCGTCCCACTACTATGGTGTTCGACTTGCGTGTTGTGGTCTTGCGGATGAAAGTGGCGTAAGCTGAAGTGAATTTCACTATGTCTAAGGCAGAAAGCCCTTCGCCGGGGCGGCCGCCTATTGTGCCGCGGATACCGGATATGGATTTGATGAGTGACATATTATTCTGTATTGCAGAGTGTTAGATCTGACTCTTGAAATAGCTGATTGTATAAAGGAAGGGGATTACATTGGAGATTTCGTCGCTCCAGCCGTCCTGCGATTTTACTATGAGGTTCACCTTGCAGTTGTAGCCGAGATATTTGAGCGGCATCTGTATGCCTTCGCCGTAGGTGGCGGAATTAGTGTTCTGGAAATCGTCGTAGATGAAATACATCGACGTTGTCGACATATCTTCTGCGTTGCCCGACCCCACGAGCTTCTCGCCCGGCACGTAGTAGCGGAGATTGTAGCGGATGAAGCGGAAATATACCCGCGCACCCTCCTCTGCTTTCTCGGTGTCGCCCTTCGACAGCACCTGCATAAACACGTTGCCGTCTTCGTCGAGCTGGTAGAAGGGGGCATCCTCGCCCACTTCGAAATTCCCGTCCTCGGGGATTGCATCCGATACCCGCTGGTTTGCCAGATAAAGGTTCACCGCCTTGTTCTCTTCATTGAGCAGGTCGGCGTAACTTTTTGAATCGCTGCACGATGAGGCTATGATTCCGAGAACGGCTGCGAGAGCCGGCAGAAAGATCGTTTTGAGTATTTTCATTTTTTGTCTGAGATTTTCGTATATGATTCTAATTATGGTTGTAAACGTCGAATTCGGGCATTATGCTCAGCAGCCGGCTCACGGCGTCGCTTAGCGTGCCGTGAAATTCACCTCCCGCGGCATTGAGATGTCCTCCGCCCCCGAAGTATTTTTCACACATCAGGTTTACCGGGAAATCGCCCTTTGAGCGGGTGGAAATCTTCACGTATTCCGGCGAGTCCTCGCGCATGAACACCGAGTAGTTCACCTCCGGAATACTCAGCGGAACGTTTACCAGACTCTCCGTGTCGCCTTTGGCGTAGCCGAACTCTTTCAGTTCGTCTTCCGACAGTGTTATCAGCGCCGCCTTATGATTGGGGAACAATATCATCTTATACTGCCCGTAGCCGCATATCCGCAGCCTCGACTCGCTGCAGGTGTTGAAAACCTGGGTATATATCTTGTCCTTGTCTATGCCTTTCTTCAGCAGATCGGATATAATAAGGTATAGGTCGGGGTCGTTGGAGTTATAGCTGAAATTTCCGGTATCGGTCATCATTCCCGTGTAGATGCACTCCGCAGCGGCGCGCCTTACGTAGCGTGTGAGCCGGAGCTGCCACAGGAGCATATAGAGCAGCGCCGAGGTCGACGACACCTCCGGATGCGAGATCACCACGTCGGCTGCCAGAACCGGGTCGAGGTGATGGTCGATCATGATCTTGCGGGCTGTCGAACTGTCGAGTGCGTCCTGAAGCTTGTCCACCCGCTTCGTGTCGTTGAAATCCAGACAGAAAATCAGGTCGGCGCCCGCTATGAGGTTCCTTGCGTAGTCGGCCTGACGTGTGGCCACTACTATATTTTTGATTCCGGGCAGAAACAGCAGCAGTTTCGGCGCACAGTCGGGAGTGACTACGGTTACATCCTTGCCCATCGCCCTCAGTGTGTGCCAGAGTCCGAGCGACGAACCCAAAGCATCGCCGTCGGGCGACACATGGCAGGTGATGACGATTTTTTCCGCATTCCCGATCAGCTCATTCACCTCGGTAGCGGCAGTCATATTGATTTCGAGTGTAAATCTTCCGTTCTGCATATAGGCTACAAAGATAGCAAACTTCCGCCACTCTTCAAAATTTATAAATAATCCGCCCTCGGCTACCCGAACCCATAAAAGCTCATAAAAGAACCCGGCTCTCTCATTCGAAAATACTTTGAAACCTGAAGAATATGTTCAGGACTCGCTGAATCAATGGCGTTTCCCTTTTTCAAACGTATCGTTATACTGATATAACTGACTGAGTGTCAACGTACGGGCGTGATTCTTCACAATGCGGTTTAAATAAGATAGAATACAAAATGCCATTGCCATAACCACCGACGCCCATTTTTATTTTGCAATTGCGTGATAAAATACTTATAAACAGCGTGTTGTAGGGGCGCTATACTTAGCGCCCGCAGAATCGAAAGCATATTATACCCGAAACAATATGATGCTGAAAGAAAATGCCCGGATTCAGAGGGCGCTAAATATAGCGCCCCTACAATATTCTGATTACTAATTGTTTATTGTATTATCGCAACATCGCTATTGGTGGTGCTCCCCGGCAACTGTATTCTGTTTGCTGGCATATTTAAACCGCATTGAGAAGAATCACGTCCGAACAATACGCAGATTATCAGCGTATTGTCTAATCGGGTATATTGCCCTCGGATTCATTAAATTCGCTATCGTGGTTCTAAACGAAAGAGCCGTCATAAAATCAAGGGCTTCCACCCAAAGCTGCAACCTCTTCCATAGAATCGACACGGCGTCGGCCACGGCTCCTTATCGTCAGCGGTAAATGGGTCATTTCTTTCCCAGAAAACGCACACCGAAACCCTTGAAAAGCATGACAATCTTTTCTCTAAACGTTTTCTTGTGCCGCCATGATGCAGCGTAATGGTGAATCGAAACAGTATTTACCGATTTGGTTATTGTGCCGTCATCCCAATTTTTTGCGCTGAAATAATCCCTCGGAAAAATTGCAGGCCAGTAACGTGCGGGTATAGAAGGAAGAAGTTTCTTAGTGAGAATATCGCTGTTAGGAGTACGAACGGCATGGCCGAAGATGTTGATAAAGTGTGTGCGCGAATAATAATCAAGAAACAATTCGATCCATTTTGCCCCTGCCTCGGATCCTATTACTCCGGTTCCGACCATCCATACTTCAGTGCCTAAAAAAGATTCATATTTCAGAAAAGGGTTGAAAGACTGTAAAAGTTCTACGTCGGTGTCAAGATAAATGCCTCCATAGTTGTATAAAGCATACAATCGGCACACATCCGAAACGTGTGCGTAACTTTTTAAACGGGATGCTTCACGGCTGTAAAGATATTTTGATGCGTCGAAGTTGCTTTCGTTCCACTCACGTATTTCGTAGTCCGGAAGAAGTTTTTTCCATGTTTCGAGATAGCCTTGAAATTCTTCAGTTTTTGGATTTGGGCCAAACCAACAATAATGTATAATTTTAGGTATCATTTCCGCAATGTGAATTGATAACTCAAAAGGAATTGCTGATAACATGGTGAATGCATCTCAAGCGGCGAGCGTCTTGAAAACAGTTATCAGGATTCTTTGTTGAGCCTTGAAGTGATTTATGAATAAATCCGGTCTGTTTTTGCTTTCGACGAGGATATTAAGAGGCCTCCTTCGTTGAGGGAGGGCAAAACAGACCGGATTGTTTCTATAGATTTTTAAGATTAAAGATTATGCGTTTTATTTCGGCGCACTCCATCGATTGTAGTACTCCCATTCACCGTCACATTCAATCCACTTGTCGTGCATAAAAGTACCTTTATCAGTGGTCATATAGCGTATCTTTCTCATCGCTAACGTGTTTTGGGTCAGGTCAATTTCGTATTCGTCATAATCTGTTACATTATTCCCCCGTTCGTCTTTTATAGTAAGGATGTTCCCTTCAATAGTATATTCGTAATAGGAGGGATCTGCAGGGTTTTTGATAGTAGTTTCGGGATGAGCCGGATTATAACCGGGTTCATCGGGAAGGTAAATATAACAAACTTCCCCGTCGGACGAAAAGTTGTAATAGATGTCGCCATCCTCTTCAAGCCATTCACCCACTATACCCTGAGCGGGACTGGGGTCATCGTCGTCACTGCAGCTGTTCAGAGCTACCGAAAGGAACACACAGAGGAAAGCAGCAATAAACGGCTGCAGACGTTTGAAATTTTGTTTCATTGTAAAACAATTTTTTGTTTCACAATCCCAATGAAACGGTTAAGATTTAAGTATAGAAAAAGTGTGGGATTGTACTTGTTTTATCCCATGATAGGCTTCTAGCAATGCCTTAGAGATAGATAAAACAGCAAACCCACACCGAAAAGCTATATAGTTACCCCTCGGAGGGGTAGATATAAAGCTACCGATGCAGGTGCTATTTGATATTATCTTAATCTCTATGAAGAATTTTGCTAGAATTTATCATGGAAGATAATCCAAATAACACCTTTTCAGATGTAATGAGCCGACGCTTCGGCTCTATTTTCAGCCACAAAGTTAATAATAAATTATCAAATCCAATGATTAGTCGTTAAAAAGTCTGTTGTTTTTTACACGGCTCTTTCATTTAAAATCAATGGCAGGCTTGTCGTCATACTGATATAACTGATTGAGTGTCAATGTACGGACGTGATTCTTCACTATCCTTTACCCATAAATAGGCTAAACTATTGATAGTCAATGAGATGCAAAATAGCCAAATGCCTAATATTCAGGAATATATCCCAAAAGTGGGCAAAGATTAGTGATTCTTCACGTCCACGGTGAATAAACATTTTTACAGAAAAAACGAATGCATTCACACGTGTTTTCTCGGTGGACGTGAAGAATCACGTCCGTACAATACGCAGATTATCAGCGCGTTGTTTAACGGGTATATTACCTCTGGATTCATTAAATTCGCTATCGTGGTTCTAAACGAAAGAGCCGTGTGTGTTTTAGCGAGGACAGCCCTTTTGCGAAAAAAATGTAGTTGCAGCGCCTGTTGCTGAATAATGGCTTTTCCACATTGATTATACCCTTGATTATACCCTTGTCGTTCTCACCTCCTCTTCCTGTTCTCAAAACCTCCTGTTTCTACTGTTCCCCTGTCCAAAAACTCTCCTCTGTCCCAAAAAATTTTCGTCTCTCCAGAAAAAAAGCGACATTATCGCAATGCTTCCCGCCCGTTCCAGTATTATCTTTGCGGAAAATTAATCTTATCCCACTATGAAAGAACCCACAATTTACCAGGAAGCCAAGGCCAAGACCGCGCCTTGCAAAATCTCCCACCAGGCATTTCACCTCTACGTAGGCCTCGTCGTGGCCCGGCTGCAGGAAGCGCCCGGACTGTTCAAGTACTACGGCGAGATAATGACCGCCCTCAGGTACTACTTCGAGCACGGCAAACGCATA
>UROS01000078.1 GCA_900549445.1 uncultured Porphyromonadaceae bacterium
TAATCTTCAGTCACAGTGCTACAGCACTGCTCCTTCAGATTATGAACAGGTTAGCGCAAAAATCCATCCACTCCGGCTTCACATTTGTTATTAAACAACCTCTAAATATCCAATCCACTTATTCAGAGGGAAGGTGTCCGTATTTCAGTTTGAAGAATTTTGAGAACTGACGGGGAGACATCCCCACTTTCGCAGCGACTTCCGACACTCGGAGACCGATATGTGAACCGGATGCGTTATCGAGCATGGCTTTTCCCTCTTCCAGCCGGCGGTTGCGCAGATATTCCAAAGGAGATTGCCCGGTCAGAGCCATGATTTTTTTGTACAGATTGCTTCTGCTCATTCCCAATGCAGACCCGAAATCCTCGACTGAAAAGTCCTCGTTACCAAGTTGAGATGTTACAACAGTGTCTACTCTTTTCATGAATTCGGCATCCACATCGACCTGAAGAGGAGAATTCGCCTCCATTGTTTTCGACTTCGTGTCGGAAGGCACAGGCACCTCCTTTTTCAACCGCGACTTTCGCTTTACTACGACAACGGATGCTGAAATAAGCAGAATAACCAAAAAGGCAGCGATAACAACACCGGTTGAAGGAAATCCGTCGGATTCAGATGGAGCAGCCGCACCGGAGAACACAATTTTAAGGTATTTTCCCGTTCCTCCGGCATAAAGGATACCGTTTATTATTTTGAGGGCGTACTTGTTGAAATGGAATTCAGTTCCGGGAATACTCAGTATATATGAGTAAGCCTTCTCACCATCGTCGGAGATTCTGCAGAGTGTGTCGGCGGTAGCTGCAAAAACGCAGTTGGTGCCGGGGGTTATGGAAATTATCTTGCCCGGCGGCAAGCCTGCAAGCTGCTTGCCGGGAATGATTACTCCATTGTCAGTGCCAATCCAGATTCGGCCGGCTGAATCGACCGTAAGGCAGTTTGCCGCAATTTTACCGGTCGGAGATTCAACCGCGATTTCATGGCTATCGAGAGTGGCGGCATCAAAGCTGTAAAGACCATAGCCGGTAGCCACGAATATGGAATCCCCCGATTTTGAGGCTGCAATGTCTGTAATATAGTCGGTGAGCAGTGCCGAGTTTTTTGTGTTGAAAAAACTTACGGAATCGTTTTCGATGCGTGCCACTCCGTTGAAAAATGTAGCAATCCACATGTTTCCGTATCTGTCAGTGGCAATCGACCGGGAGTGAGAGAGACGGCCATGGCTGTTTTGGGGGCTGTACTTCTCCGCTTTTCCGTTTCGTATGCGAAAAAGCCCCGCGCCATAAGTAGCACCTGTAATATTGCCGTCAGGCAGCCGGTAGAGAGAGGTGATAATGTCGCTTGGCAAATTGCTGCCGGCTGTATTGAGAATCCCGGTTCCGCGGTCGGTTACAGCAATACCTCCGCCGTCGAGTCCGATCAATAATTTCCCCTTTCCATCTTCGACAAAACAGCTCACATCCTCGACGACAGGGAGATTCACGATTTCTGAGGAATAATTGTAAAGCGGCATCTCTACCACGCCATGTCGTGCGGTTCCGATAAGAAGTCTGCCCGACGAAAAGTCGGTAAAAAGAGCCGTCAGGTGGTTAGAGGAAAGAGAAAGCGAATCGTCGGTCTGATGAGTGTAATGCCTTAACACGGATCCGTCTTTTGAAACAATAAAAAGTCCGGTGTTGTTAGTTGAAACTGCCGTCGAACCGTCGGTAAACCTTGCCATATCTTTTACAATGGTACCCGGCGGGAGCATGGACGGTATTTTAGAGCCGTCTGAAAGACTGTAAATCTCAAAATCCGGAGAAAAACGGTCGAAAATCCACAGGCGTGTGCCATCGGAATAAAGACCTGCACCGGTATGTTTCGGTCTGAGTCCCGTATGAAAGATATGTTTGCCAAAGCCGGTCACGATTCCTGATTCAGACCAGACGAATCCGTCGGAAGAGGTCAGTACGGAATCCTGTTTCTGTTCCTCGGCAATTATAAATGAATCGGACTCCTCATTATAAATATACGAGGCTTTGGAATTATTCACACGAATGATTCCGTTTTGAGGAGCAATAATTTTGTCCACACTACTTCTGCCGTCGGGAGCGGGGAGCCGGTAATGCTTGCTGCCGTCTTTTCCGATGCGGATTATTCCGGAGAGGGTGCCTATCCATATGCGATTACGTGAGTCGCCCGCAATCGCAGTAACATATTCCGAACCGGTACCTTCAATATGCCTGAAAGCACATGAACTCTGAGCTTCGGCAGAGAGTAGCAGGACGGATAGCAATATGAGAAGGAAAAAACGTTTCATGGCGTGGACGGTTGGCGCGACAAAGTTACATCAAAAAATCCATATAGCAATCGGGTATCTTCCCGAATGATTCTAAATCCGTCATAATCAGGTAATGAAACATTTGTGCATGTCATGGAAACATCCGTGCACACGTTTATCTCCAGTCTGCTGATATATTTGCAACGAAAAAATCAAAACCTAAAACCATATTATTGTCATGAATCGAAAAATTATCAATTTCGTTGCTCTCTGCGGACTGCTTGTCGCGATTTTGTTTTGCGGCGCGGTCTGGGCGGAAACAAAGGAATCCGAGTTGTGGAGCGGAGAAAAATCGCTCGGCAACTGGAGTGAGTGGATAAAAATCAATGCAGCCGACGTAAGTCTTGTAAAGGCCGGCGATCAGGTTGAGGTAACGGTAAAATCTGTAGACGGTGAGGCCTCCGCATGGCCGCAGGTGCAGCTCCAGACTTCCGGCTGGGAAGCGTTTCCCGACTGTCCGTCCAAAATAATATCCGAACCGGGCGTGGCTGTTTTTGAAATTACGAGTGCGATGGCTTCTGATATCCGTGCCAACGGTTTTATTGTAAAAGGAAATCTGTTAACGATAAGTGCGGTGAAACTGTTGTCGACGGAGACTTCGGGCGGAGAGACCATCGACAAGGGTCCTGCCGTCACGGCGGTCTGGACCGGCAATCTCCCTATAAGCTGGAATGACCCTAAATCGTGGGGAACGTTTGCCGCCTCGAAGTTTGAGAATGCCGCAAGCGGAAACATACTCAGATTCAACATTACCGGGCGCAGACCTAATGCACAGGCAAAACTCAACACCTCGACGTGGGGAAATTTCCCCGGTGCCGTCAATTCCGTTCAGCTTACAGCTGACAATATTGACTTTGACCTGACGGATGATATGGTCGCCGAACTCAAAAGCAACGGTCTGATTGTTTCCGGCATCGGGTTCAATCTTGTGTCGATAGAAATCATCGACAAAGATAAGCTGCCGGCTGTAGCCGCAACCGTAAATAAAGAAGACATCCGGGAGTGGAAATCGGGAGAATCCCCGATGGTCAGGGTCAGTCTGACCAATTCGGGTCAGAAGGCCGCTTCCGTTCCGGTCATTGTAAGCCTGACAAAGGATGACGGCACACCTATGGGTTCGTTCGGTGTTTCAGCCGATACAGATGCGGGAACTACTACCACAGTACCGGTGAGCATTCCGCTTGAGGAACCGGGAGTATATCATATCTGCGTATATGCCAATAATCTGCTTGTAGAAAGCAAAAACATAGCAAGCAGGCTTGATGAGATTGTTTCGTCTCCTGATCAGCAGCCTGATTTCCAGTCATTCTGGAATGAGGCTAAAGAGGAACTGAACGCAGTGGAACCGGACTACACCCTTACCGAAATACCCGAAAAATCCACGGCAGCCCGTAAAGTCTTTCTCGTGCAGATGAAGTCGGTAGCCGATGAGAAGGATGGCGAGCCCGTAACTATACGCGGTTACTATGCGGAACCTGCCGGAGAGGGGGAGTATCCCGCTATCATTACATATCAGGGTTACGACAGCGATGCCACCGCAACACCATATTGCCCCGGAGGCGATGAAAATCCGGGATTCGCTGAATTCGTGCTCTCAACCCGCGGTCAGTCTGTGAATAACCGCGCACCATTTGAAAATGCTTATGGCGACTGGTTCGCATATAATTTCGGAAATAAGGACTGTTATTACTATCGCGGTGCCTATATGGATGCTGTCAGAGCGATAGACTTCATGGCCTCTCGAAGCAAGGTGAATTCCGGCAGGATATTTGCTCAGGGTCAGAGCCAGGGCGGCGCGCTCACAATCGCGGCTGCTGCGCTTGACGACCGTTTGCGTGCGATAGCGCCTGCGATACCGTTTATGGGCGATTTCCCCGATTATTTCCAGGTAGGTTCGTGGCCTGCAAATGTGGCTGAAAAAGTACGCGGCGATATGACCGACGAAGAAATGTATGCTTTTCTGAGCTATTTCGACACCAAAAACCTGGCAACTGCGGTTACGTGTCCCGTTATGTTCACTCTCGGCCTTCAGGATAATGTTTGTCCGCCCCATACCAACATTGCCGCATACAACAATCTGGCGTCGGTGGAGAAGACTTATTCCGTAAACAGTTTCCTCGGGCATACCGTACCGTCTGACTGGTCGGAGCGATACATAGCTTTCTTCAATGAAAAGATTGCAGAGGGCGACGTGGTATATAAAAATGTGGATTTTACCATCTGGAATATGCCCTGTCCTGTAAACTGGAGCGCCGTGACACTAAACGCGCCCGTTTTCAAAGATGTTGAGGCAGGCGACAGACTCGATTTTGTGCTTATCGACATTGCCGGTGACAGGAATTCCTGGCCGCAGTTCAGAATCCTCGACAAATCCTCGTCTCCGCTTTATCCGGCACCGGACGGCACGGCTTCATTCCCGCTCTATGACTCCGAATCGGGTTTTTCATCCCCCTATACGATGACGTTTACTGTAACCGAAGAGGTTCTCGCAAAACTCCGGGAGGGCGGCTGCCGCATAAACGGCACCGGCTTTACTCTCGCTTCGGTATCGCTGCATAAAACGGCGAAAATCAGCAATGCGCTTAAGAATCCCGAACCGCTGACGGTATGGGAAGGAAATGAGGCAATATCGTGGTCGGGCGACAATAAAAACAGTGTGCTTATCGATAAGGCGAAATTCGCGGAAACCGCTGCAGGAGCGGTGCTCCGGGTTACAATGTCGGGCGTGGCGAACAACGCGCAGTTGCGTCTTCAGGCAAACTATACCCAGTTCGATCCGGTGTGCAACGTGCAGTTGAAAGGCGCCACTGTCAACGAGACCGTACTGACGAAAGAGATGCTTGATCTTATAAAAGAAAAAGGTCTCAGGGTGACAGGGTGCTATTATACTCTGGTAAAAGCAGAGGTAGTGAATCCTGGACAGAACATCCGTTATCTGAGCACGGTTGACTATAGCGGAATCCGGGCATATGAAAAAGAGGAGACACCATCCATAACCGTTAATCTTCAAAGTCTTGAGGGCAGGGACTACGAAGTAGATATGAAAGTGAGCGTGGCAAGGGATACTGAGCCGGGTGTGGCTTATCGGGAACACGTGAAGACAGTCGCGCTAAAGGCAGGCGAGCAGACTTCTGCCACTCAGGAACTTTCGCTTGAACCGGGATTCTACAATCTCACCGTCAGCGTAGGTTCGTCGCCCGTATGCTCATACGTGATCGGTTACGATCCGACTGGCATCGTGTCGGAGTATGACGGAAAGGCGGATTTCTCCGAGTTCTGGGAAGAGGCGCTTGCTGAACTTGCCATGGTTGAGGGACGTTTCGAGATCGAGAAGGAAATAACCGACAAATCCACGTCGAACCGCAAGGTATATCAGGTGAAGATGTATTCCGTCGCTGATGCCGAGGGAGGCGAGCCGGTGGTAATACGCGGTTATTACGCAGAGCCGGTAGCCGACGGCAAGTATCCGGTGCTTATTCACTATCAGGGTACCGACGGCGGTTCCTCGACTCCATGGTGCCCGGGCGGTGACGACAATCCCGATTGGTGTGAGTTTGTGCTGTCGGTGCGCGGTCAGATGATAAACAACCGAGAGCCGTATCTGGACTGCAATATTTACCAGAACGAGCAGTATGGAATCAAAAGTGAATACTATACCTACGGATTCCCCTCTCTCCGGGAGCATTATTATCGTAACGCATACCTCGACTGCGTCAGGGCGATAGATTTCGTGGCGCAGTGCCCGAAAGCTGATACTGACAATATCTTCGCAGCCGGAGGCAGCCAGGGCGGGGCGTTTACTTACGCTGCAGCAGGTCTCGATCACCGGCTGAAGGCGATAGCCCCGTCGATAACCGGTCATTCAGACTTCGCTGATGATTTCAAGATTGTTTCGTGGCCACGCAATAAGTTTGAGGCGTGCATAGAAGCCTGGAACAATACTTCCGGTATTTCCGCCCTGACAAGAGATGCCGCCGGAGAACTGAGTATGGATCATGTGCTGGATTTCCTGACTTATTTTGATGTAAAGAACTTCGGCCCCTCCGTGACGTGCCCGGTGATAACCAACTTTTCATTGCAGGATACCACTGATCCCCCCCACGTGAATGTGGCTCCTTTCAATCTGCTTGAAAAGGTAGACGATAAAGACAAGGAATATTACGTCAATCCATTCCTCGGCCATGCGACGGCAGCTGACTGGAACAAACGTTATATGGCGTTCTTCAACCGCTACAGAACCGGCACTACGCAAATTAATGAGATTCAGACCGGTTCATCTGATAATATCGGCATAGCTGTAAATGATCTGAATATTACGGTGACCGGCACTGAAGACGGAGAGAGGATAAATGTATATAATCTTCAGGGGGCGCTCGTGGTGAGTACGGTAGAAAAGTCTTTTAATCTGCCGTCACGCGGATTCTACATACTGTCTGCCGGCAAAGGACAGACCCGGAAAATTTCATTATAACGCGGTCTGATACGAAAAAGCCATTCTGCCCGGATTCCGGTTTTACGGAAACGGCAGGATGGCTTTTATATCTGTTATTGAACAAAAATCAGGTTTATCAGAATTTGTTGCAGAGGAATGAAAAACCGGAGGAGGGAAGGGGCGGGAGTCATTGTCGCGGTAATAAGGGATGAGTAATTTGTAACAATGCGCGTGTGAGCTGTGCTGCGATAACAGTAAGGGGTGGGCCTACGCTGCAGCCCTGAGCCAACGACCGGAAACCAGTCTCATTTTTTGACAATCGCCCTCGACCGGCCCGCTTCTCCTCTCTCCGGAAAAAAGGGGGTTGGTCAGATAAGGTCGACGGTCCAGTTCAGCTGCTGGAGAGCGAGGTCGTCCTCGCGGAGCTTTTTGGCGAGTTCGTCGGCTTTTTTCTGTGTTTCGGCTACATTTATGGCGCTTACCACGCGGATTTCCGACAGGCGGTAGCGGTCGGTGAGATGGCTTGCGTCGGAGATGAGGCTGCGGAGCATGTTTACCCGCTGACGCAGTGTGTCGCGCCGGGCTATCAGCTGAGTGAGGGTTTCCCCTTTATCGTTTGTGGCACGGCTGTTGGTGAGGTTTATGCGGGTCACGAGGTCTTCCTGCCGGCGGAGCATGGCGTCGAGCTCGTTGAGGAGTTCGGCGGGATTCTCGGCGGGTTCGGAGCCTTCCTGAACGGTGGCGTTGTTCGACAGGCGTGTTCCCATCTGGGCAATCCGCGTCTGGAGGTCGGCGCGAATCTGGAGTGCTTCTGCGAGTTTCATCGTTTTGCTGGATTTTATGTGCTGATTGCAAAGATAGTCAAGTTCGGGTAACGTTGAAGATGGCACGACTGCAAAAAATGCTAATGTTAACAAAAATTTGTATCTTTTTCGTGGAAGCCGGGGTTTATGTAAGGAAATAATGTTTACCTTTGAAGTCGATTTTATACTCAACCCAGTACCAAACCGTATACCAAATTGAAAAATCTTCTGACGCGAACCCTGTCGGGAATCATATACGCAGCCCTCATTGTCGGGTGTACCCTTGCAGGCGGGTGGTGGTTTGTCAGTCTGCTCATCTTATTTGTCATACTGGCTGTAGTTGAATTTCATCAGCTCACCGACAGCGGTGAGCCGCTGAGCCGAAAGTGGCTGCCGGTGCTTGCAGACACTGCGACGGGGGTGCTTCTCGTGGCAGGTTTCAGCTGGTCGCTCTCGTTGCTCGCGGTGGCGCTATTTGTGCTGATACTCCGCCCGATTATTCAGTTTTATGTTCATGAGGATGCGCCGCTGAGCCGGCTGGCGTATTCCTATATGTCGGTTCTGTATATAGCGTTGCCTCTGGCGCTTCTCGGCTTCATGATGACGATTATCGGCGGAAATGATGCCAAAGCGCTTATAATGACAATGTTCGTAATGATATGGCTTAACGATACCGGGGCTTTTCTGGTTGGTTCCGCGATAGGGCGCCACAAGCTTTTTCCGTCGATTTCACCGAAAAAATCGTGGGAAGGTGCAATCGGAGGTGTGGCTTTCAGCATTGCCGTTGCTTTTGTGGCTAAATACTGTCTGCCCGGCTATTTCGGATTCATTTCGATAGGAGAGCTTTGCATCATGGGATTCATTACGGGTGTCTTTTCCATCTTCGGCGACCTCGTTGAGTCGCTTGTCAAGCGCTCGCTCGGCGTTAAGGATTCCGGAAAACTGATACCGGGTCACGGAGGTATTCTGGATCGCATCGACTCGATTCTTCTCGTGTCGCCGGCGGTTGCGATTTACTTCTTTATAATATTCTGGTGTATCTGACGCCGGAACTGCCTGAATTTACTTACCATTCTTTTCCATACAATTTATTATGAAACATTCTTTGATATTTGCTGCTGCGGCTGCAATAGCCGGATTATCGGGATGCAGTCCCTCGGCCCGCGAGGCAGCCGCTTCGCAGGAAAAAGCCGACGCGATACTCCACGCCTGGTCGTGGTCGTTTGACACCATTGCCGCCAATATGCGCGACATCGCGGAAGCCGGTTATACCTACGTGCAGACATCGCCCGCCAACACCTGCTTTGTGGGTGAGGACGGCGGCATGGCGCTCTTTTCGGAAGATGGCGATTCGGTTCGCGGCAAGTGGTATTACTATTATCAGCCTACGGACTGGAAAATAGGCAACTACATGCTCGGAAACCGCGATCAGTTCAAGGCGATGATGGACAGCGCCCGGAAATATAATGTAGGAGTAATTGTCGACGTGCTTCCCAACCATACCGCCATAGACCATACCGCCGTCACCGCCGCGCTCGACAGCGCCGTGGGGGGCCACGAGAACCTTTACCACGCCAACGGATTCAATCCGATTGTCGACTACAATGACCGTTATCAGTGCACTACCGGCGAAATGGGCGGTCTGCCCGACGTGAATACAGAAAATCCTGATTTCCAGTATTATTACATGCAGTATGTAAATGATTTGCTGGGACTCGGGGTGAAGGGTTTCCGCTACGACACGGCAAAGCATATAGGATTGCCGTCGGATCCGCTCGACGCCAAGGCAACGCGCAACAATTTCTGGGATGTGGCTTTAGGACGCGAGGACGTGAAAGGGCTGCATCTCGCTGCGGATGCCGACACTCTGTTTATTTACGGTGAAGTCCTTCAGGATAAGAACGTGAAAGAAAAAGAATATGCAGAGTATATGAAGCTCACGGCGAGCGCCTACGGTCACGAACTGCGCGAGGCTCTCAATTCGTCGGACTACAGGCACGGCGATCTGGCTTCGTGGCATCATCCGGCGAGCCCCGAGAAACTGGTTACATGGGTGGAGAGCCACGACACCTATTGCAACGCGCATGAATCGGCTGCAATGAGCGACAGTCTCGTTCGTATGGGATGGGTTTTTCTCGCTTCCCGTTCGGCTGGCACGCCGCTGTTTTTCAGCCGTCCAGCCAGAAGCACACGTGAGAATTACTGGGGCAACAACCGCATAGGAGCCCGCGGAAACGATGAGTTTAAACATCCTGAAGTAGTGGCAGCCAATAAGTTCCGCCACGCTATGGCCGGGCAACCGGAGAAGGTGGAAGCATCGTCGGATGGTGCGGTAATCGAAGTTTCCCGCGGAAATGCCGGAGCTGCCATTATTAACATCTCATCGGTCGGACAGGTTGTGGATATGCCTTCGCAGCTCCCCGACGGGACTTACAGCGACAGCGTTCACGGCAATGAGTTCAAGGTCAGCGGAGGCCGAATAACCGGAGAACTTGCGCCGCTCACTTCCTATATTATCGTAAGCAAAGATGAGCGAAATTAATTTAATAATATTTAACACTGATAAAATTCGACGTTAATTTTGGCAAAATGATATTTAAGCGTTAGTTTTGCGTTTGTAATATCGCATATTCGTAACAAAAGGCAAGTGTATACCAAAAGCTGTCTCTTATACACATCTGACGCTGCCGACGAATAGAGAGG
>UROS01000079.1 GCA_900549445.1 uncultured Porphyromonadaceae bacterium
GGGTTAGGTTCACCGCGAATTTAATCATAAGTTTTGTGAAAAACAACAGCTGATAGAAAAATTTTTCATGGTGATGTCACCTTTTCCCAAAAATATCGTCTTACATTTGAGCGCCGGAAAGAGCGCTGAATGTAAAACCAAATAAAAAACATCAATAAAATGTACGTAGACATTATTATCCCAATCGCAATCTGTGTGGTACTGCCCGTGCTGATTGTGGCAATCGTGACATTTGCGGGAGTGAACCGCGACAACAAACGCAGCAGGATTATGCTCGCTGCCATTGAAAAGGGCATGGACGTTGACGCAAAAAATCTTTTCGAGAGCGACAAAAAGAAGAAAACGCTTAAAGAGCGGGTGATGGGCTATCTTTCCAACGGTCTGGTATGTCTTGCGGTCGGTATAGCGCTCGTGATTTCCAACTTTATGATTGATCTGGAGGGAATTCCTCTCATAGGCGGTCTGATTTGCGGATTGATAGGCGTGGCATACATAATTCTGTATTTCGTGTTCAGAAAATCGCTGCCCGCGAACGAGACTGAACCCTGTGAAGATAAATGATGAGTCCCGAGGAATTTTCCGGAAAGATCCAGGGCCTGCAGGACGGTTTGCGCCGCTTCCTGCTGGCCTTGTGCTGCGGTGATTCCACGCGCGCCGACGACCTGGCGCAGGAAACCCTGCTGAAGGCCTTTCTCGCCGTTGATTCCCTGAGCCGTCCCGAGGCGCTGCAGAGCTGGGTTTTCAGCATAGCCTACAGGCTGTTTCTCGACAACCGGCGGACTATTGTATTCAGCGAGCCGCTCGATGCGGCCCGCGATGCCGCCGACACCCGGAGCGCTGATTCAGCTTTTGAATATCAGCAGCTTTATGCTGCTCTCGCGGAGCTGTCGGGGAAGGAGCGAACGGCCGTTCTATTATATTATATAGAGGGATACTCAGTGGCGGAAATTGCCGGGATTACAGATTCGGGCGAGGCAGCGGTTAAAAAGCTGCTCTCGCGCTGAAGAGAACATTTACGAACCAAACTCTCAGGATATTATGACCTCTGATGAAAAAACCGACAATGGGCTGCGGAATCTTTTTCAAAATTTCCGCCCGACGTTGAGCAATTCTGATGAATTCGCCCGACGGTTGCAGGCACGTCTCCACGCCGCTGTCATAGTGAAGGAATATCAGCGGCGTCAGCGCCGCGCCTACTGGGCGGCACTGACGAGTGCGTTTGTAGTCGGCCTGATCTGCGGGCTGGTCGCAAATGAAATCGCCGACCTTATACCACGGGCAGGTAAGAACCTGATGGTCGACTTTATGGGTGCAGGCATAACTCTCACGCCGATGGCTGTCGACTATCTGCTGCTGGTAATGGCGGGAGCAGCCATAACGATTCTGAGCGCCGTGATAGTGTTCAGGCTCGTAGGTTCGCGGGGCGATACGCTTGCAGGCGACCTCGCTGCGATAAAATAACTGGTCAGATATTGTCGATTATAATTGTATAGCCGGCATCGAACGTGGCGCCAGGCTCCACGGCGAAGGCATAAGTGCGGGAGGCGAACTCGCCGGTGAAGCCGACGGAGTCGGCGCGGCCCCACCAGGGTTCGATGCAAACGAAAGGAGCGTGGGGGCGCGGCGACCAGAGTCCTACGAGCGGGGCGCGGAACAGAAGTGTGAGAAGTGGTGAGCGCTTTTTGTCGAGCAGCGACACGCGGTGAGCCTGATTGTCGGCGAGAATCACGGCATCGCGACGGAACGTATCGGCGGTTATCGCCACGAGTCCGCAATCGTCGCGCACAATGGTGGCTGTTTCGTTGCCGATGCACCCTTTTTCTTCGATAATCTGAGCGCTAAGCCGCTCAGGGCCGTCGATGCTGAAAAATCCGTGAATGGAGTCGGAAGCGTTGAATTCCGGATAGTTGAACGCCGGATGCGCGCCAATCTGGAAGTCCATGCGGCGGTCGCCGGTGTTGACCACGCACCACATCACGTCGATTCGCTCGCCGGCCAGGCGGTAGCCGATCTCAAGTCGGAAAGCGCGGGGATATTTCTCAAAGGTTTCGTCATCAGATTCGAGTGCGAACCATGCTTCCCCTTCGGGAGTGTCGTCGACTACAGAAAATTCCATGTCGCGTGCAAATCCGTGTTGCGGAAGATTATATACCTTGCCGTCCATGCGGTATTCGCCGTTCCAAACGGCTCCTACTATCGGGAATAGCACGGGCGAGCGCCTTCCCCAGAATTGTTTGTCGCCCTGCCAGAGATATTCCTGACGGGTGCGGATGTTCATTATGCTCCGGAGTTCGGCTCCATGGCTGTCGATTGCCACCGACAGTCTGTCATTTGCAAGTGTTACTTTCATATTCGTGAGATTTTCTTTGCTGACAAAGTTAACCAATTTGGTGCAATTCTACAATCTTTTGATTCACAATAGTTAATAAACGACAAAAATAGTTAGAACTGTTGCTTTTGGATGCGGCGATTCGTAAATTTGCATAAATAATCATCCTTGCATAAACACAGTCAGAAAACCACGTAAATGATTCCTCCTCTTCATATCGGAGTCTCTTTGACCCGACGCAGCGGCTCGGCGCAGCATTTTTCGTATTTAATCTGGATTGTCGCGTTATCCGCCGCCTTTTTCACTCTCTTTCATCCCGCATATGCGCCTGTCTGCCGTCTGGCGGATTTTATTCTTTCCGAACCGTTGTCGTCGACTGGTCTCAGCCTGCTTGCGTCTGTTGGAAATGAGCTTGCTCTGGTGCTTGCCTTTCTGTCAGGCCCGGGTCTTTATATCGTCGTATCCCTTGCTGTGGCGGTGGCGCTCGCCGTTGTCTACGGTTTCACTCTCGGCTGGCGCCGTGTGGCGGTTAAGGATGTCGATCTCGGATTTTCCGACCTCCCAGCCGGCTTCGACGGCTTCAGAATAGTTCAGATAAGCGATCTGCACATCGGCACCTATCGCCGCGACCCCCGTGTGGCAGAGCGGATAGTAGAAAAAATCAACAGTCTCGACCCGGATCTCGTGGTGTTTACCGGCGATCTGGTGAATTCGTCGCCCGATGAGGTTGAGCCGTTTGCCGACGTGCTCAGCCGGATAAAATCTCGCTCCGGCGTTGTGTCGGTGCTCGGCAACCATGATTACTGCGTATACCACCGCTACGAAAACCGCCGTCAGCAGGTTGAGGCAATCAACCGTCTGAAGAAACTGCAGACTGAGAGACTCGGATGGCGTCTTTTGCTGAACGAGAATATGACCCTTCGCCGCGGCTCCGACGGGATAACCATCGTGGGAGTGGAAAATGCCGGCAAAGGGCTCGTTGACCATGCCGACCTGCGCCGCGCGATGCGCGGAGTAGATTCCGATGGTTTCACCATAGTGCTCAGCCACGACCCCACTCACTGGCGCGGCGAAATCCTCGGGTCGACCCGGGCGCAGCTGACGCTTTCGGGTCACACTCATGCCATGCAGTTCCGTATCGGGCGCCTTTCGCCCTCGCGGCTTCTTTTCAAAGAATGGAGCGGCGTCTATAACGAAGGAGAGCGGAAGCTCCATGTAAATCCGGGCACCGGAAGCAACGTCCCTTTCCGCCTCGGCGCATGGGCTGAGATCAATCTCATCACCCTCAGAAAAACAGGTGCATAAAAAGCAACTGCATATAACTAAAGAGGAGCGCCGGAATAAACCGATGCTCCTCTTTAGTTAGGTGTCAATAAGGAAGTTACTGCTTCTCGGGACGGAGCCGGCGGACGGTTTCGCCGGTGCGCCAGAGCTCGCTCTCGCGGAGATCCCTGAGTTCTTTCTCAAGTTTCACGCGGTAGTCGGGCTGCGAGTTGGAGTCGATTGAGATCTGAGCTTCGTTACCGGACTTTACGCTGGCATAAAGTTTCTCCACTACGGGTTTGATGGCGTCGTGGAACGGGCCCATCCAGTCGAGCGCGCCGCGCTGGGCGGTGGTGGAGCAGTTGGCATACATCCAGTCCATGCCCTTGTCGGCGAAGAGCGGCATGAGCGACTGAGTGAGTTCCTCTACGGTTTCGTTGAACGCCTCGGAGGGGGTGTGGCCGTTCTCGCGGAGCACTTCGTACTGGGCGAGAAGGAGACCCTGGATTGCACCCATGAGCGAGCCGCGTTCGCCGGTGAGGTCAGACACTGCCTCACGCTCGAAGGTGGTCTCGAAGAGGTAGCCGGAGCCTATGCCGATGCCGAGGGCGAGCGTGCGCTCAAGCGCGCGGCCGGTGTAGTCCTGATAAACGGCAAAGCTCGAGTTGGTGCCTTTGCCCTGCTTGAAGAGGATACGCAGCATAGAGCCGGAACCCTTGGGGGCGGCCATGATAACGTCGATGTCTTTCGGCGGAACCACACCTGTGCGGTCGCTCCAGGTGATGGCGAAACCGTGGCTGAAATACAGTGCCTTTCCTTCGGTAAGATAGGGCTTGATGCGGGGCCATACGTCGATTACGGCGGCGTCGCTCAGAAGGCACATCACGATTGTTCCGCGCTTGGCGGCTTCTTCGATCGAGAAGAGCGTCTCGCCGGGAACCCATCCGTCGGCCACTGCCTTGTCGTAGGTCTTACCCGGGCGCTGTCCGACGATTACGTTGAATCCGTTGTCGCGGAGGTTGAGGCTCTGACCGGGACCCTGAACGCCGTATCCGAGCACGGCTATAGTCTCGTCCTTAAGAATTTCACGTGCTTTTTCCAAGGGAAATTCTTCGCGTGTAACGACGGTTTCTTCTACACCGCCAAAATTCATTTTTGCCATATTGATATGAGTTAATGGTTTGTGTTTCAGTCTTGTTGTCTCTGACGTTCTACAAAAGTGATTCTCGCCAGAGTGGCGGCCTCGCCGTTGCAGATAATCGAGGCGTCAAAAGTGTCGGCGCTCTCGCCGTGGCGCGCTGCCGTAATGGTGGCCGACTCGCCGAAGTGCATCTCGTGGCGGAACGCTACGTCGAACCTCCCTATGCGGTTATGGTCCCAAAAGCCGAGATCCCAGCGGTCGGTTATCAGTTCTATGTAGCGCCGGGTGGTGACGTGGCGGTTTATGTCGATGTCGGAGGTTACGAACATATAAGTGGTTTCGCTCACCGGGTCGCCGTTCAGGGCAAGTTTCGGCTGCTTGGCTATCGGACACGGACGGTCGGTGATGAATTGCTCCAGAATGTTGAGGCAGGTCAGGTCGGCCGGACGACGTGTCTTCACGTCGATTGCCATCCAGATTGTGCGCGCATAGCCCACGGTTCGGTTGCCGTCGCAGTCCACTATCTCGAAATTTCGCTCGGTGAATAGGCGGTTGATGCTCTCCACCCACGTAACCAGCTTGTATTTGTGGTTGATCTGCGGCACTTCCGTCAGCTCTATCGAAAGGCGCGAGAGCACCCACGAGATTCCGTAGGAAATCAGCCGGTCGTAGCCGACTCCGATTGAGTTGGCATGCTCGGTGGCAGTCTCGATTATGAGCGTTACCAGGCGCCCTGCCGACATTTCGCGCTGGCAGTTGCAGTCGGCGGCGGTAAGAATGAAGTGGCGCGACAGTGTATGCTTTCCGGTCATGATTCTTCTGTTTTGGTTCGCCTGCGCTCCTGCTCCTCGAGGAAGTAGTTCAGGTGCTCTGTGGGCGACTTGGTCACACAAACTCTGCCGCTGCGGGCAAACTGACGGATGTCGTAGCGCTTGAGCAGTTCGTAGAGCTGCTCGGTCTCGTCGCTGTGGCCCGATTTCTCGATTATGGTGTAGTCTCGCGTAATCTCGAGAATGCGGGCGTTGTAGCGGCGGATTACCGTCTCGAGATCCTTCAGGTCGAGTAACCGCTCTGTCGGCACCTTGTAGAGCGCTATTTCCTGATGTATTATCTCGTCGTCGGTATAGAGGAAGGCGCGGAGCACCTCGATGCATTTTTCAATCTGCTGCACCACTTTCTCCATGGCGCGGCGGTTGCTCATGCAGGTCACGGTAATCTTGTGGATGCCCGGCATGGAGCTGGCGCTCGCCGTTATGCTGTCGATGCTGAGTCCGCGTCGGGTAAAGATGGTACACAGGCGGCTGAGAAGACCTACCTGGTTTTCGGTGAAGACCGATATGGTGAATAACTGTTCGTCCATTTTTCAGTCCTTTTCAGGTTGATATTTCTTGGTGGCGCTTATCATTATGTCGTTGAGCGATGCGCCGGGTGCCACCATGGGGAACACCATGTCGGCAGGCTCGATGTTGACGTTGAGCAGGTAGGGCTTGTCGCTTGCGAGCATCCGCTCTATGGCGCCCGTGAGTTCCTGGCGCGACGCCACGTTCTCGCCGTCGATGCCGTAGGCTTCGGCTATGGCCGTGAAGTCGGGGTTGAGGAGCGGCGTCGACGAGAAGCGGCTGTTATAGAACAGTTCCTGCCACTGGCGCACGTTGCCAAGAAAGTTGTTGTTCATTATCACGATTTTCACTCCGACGCCGTATTCCATGATCGTGCCGAGTTCCTGCATGGTCATCTGGAAGCCGCCGTCGCCCATCACGGCTATCACCCTTCGGTCCGGGCGCGCAAGTTTGGCGCCGATGGCGGCGGGGAGGCCGAATCCCATGGTTCCGAGACCGCCCGAGGTGATGATGCTGCGCGGCGAGGTGTACTTGAAATAGCGGGCGCCCATCATCTGATTCTGTCCCACGTCGGTGACGAGGATGGCGTCGTTGCCTGTCGCTTCCGAAATGCGGCGCGTCACTTCGCCCATTCTCATGGCGCCGGTGGTCTCCTGAGGGTATACCTCGCGGGTTATCACTTCCTCCATCTCTACTGCCTCGGGTTGGCGGAACGAGCGCATCCACTCTTCGTGGCGAGCCTGGTTCACCAGCGGCAGAAGCGCCTCGAGCGCCTTTGCCGCGTCGGCGTGAATAGCAGTGGTGGCATGTATGTTTTTGTTCAGTTCGGCGGCGTCGATGTCTATATGGATTACCTTGGCGTCGGGGGCGTATTTGCTTGTGTCGCCCGTCACGCGGTCGTCAAATCTCATGCCTATGGCTATCAGCACGTCTGCCCGGTTGGTGTTGACGTTGGGCCCTATATTGCCGTGCATGCCGAGCATCCCCTTGTACTGGGGGTGGTTCGACGGAATGGCTGAAAGTCCGAGCAAGGTGGCTGCCACGGGGATGTCGGCCTTCTCGGCGAGCGCTGCAAGCTGTTTCTCGGCGCCTGCTATCGTTATGCCCTGGCCGGCGAGTATCATCGGCCGCTTGGCGTTGTTGATTATAGCGGCTGCATCGCGTATCTCCGACGGGATGATGTCGGGATCCGGGTTATAGCTGCGTATGAATTTTACCGGTTCATAGCCCATCCATTCCGTCATCTGCACCTGAGCGTCGCGGGTTACGTCGAGAACAACTGGCCCGGGGCGTCCGGTGCGCGCAATGTAGAACGCACGTGCGAGAACCTCGGGTATCTCGTCGGCACGGCGTATCTGATACGCCCATTTGCTGATCGACTGCGTTATGCCTATCACGTCGGTCTCCTGGAAAGCGTCGGAGCCGAGTGCTCCCACGCTTACCTGACCGGTGATGATGAGCAGCGGCGTGCTGTCCATCAGAGCATCGCTGAGTCCGGTTATGACATTGGTGGCGGCGGGCCCCGACGTCACTGTCACGACCCCGGTGCGGCCCGATGCGCGCGCATAGCCCTGCGCGGCATGGATTGCTCCCTGTTCGTGGCGCACGAGTATGTGGCGCAGACGGTCGGTGTAGTCGTAAAGTTTGTCGTAAAACGGCATTATCTGGCCGCCCGGGTAGCCGAATATCGTGTCGGTGCCTTCGGCGAGAAAACAGCGTATGATCGCCTCGGCGCCTGTTATCATTTCACTCATACAATATAAATATCCTGTATTAAATATCCTGTGTAAGCTCAAATATCTTCTCTTACGCCTCCGCGGTCGGCCGATGTAACCATCGAGGCGTAGGCGCGGAGTGCCCGCGATATCTTGCGCTCGCGGTCGCGCGGCGTGAAACTTTCGCGCCCGTGGCTCTCCTCCTCTTTGCGGCGTTCGGCGAGCTCTTCCGCGCTCAGCCTCACGTTGATGCTGCGGGCCGGTATGTCTATGTCGATAATGTCGCCGTCTCTTACGAGTCCGATTTCGCCGCCGGCTGCCGCCTCCGGCGAGATGTGGCCGATTGATAGTCCCGACGTACCGCCCGAGAAGCGGCCGTCGGTTATCAGTGCGCACTGTTTGCCGAGATGCTTGCTCTTTATATACGAGGTGGGGTAGAGCATCTCCTGCATGCCCGGGCCGCCTTTAGGCCCTTCGTAGGTTATCACAACCACGTCGCCGGCCTTTATCTTGTCGTGGAGTATGGCGTCTACAGCCGCTTCCTGCGACGTGAAAACCCGCGCTGGCCCCGAGAAACGGAATATGCTTTCGTCAACTCCCGCCGTCTTCACCACGCAGCCGTTCACGGCTATGTTGCCGTGAAGCACTGCCAGGCCGCCGTCTTTTACGTAAGCATGCTCCATGTCGCGTATGCAGCCTTCGCCGCGGTCGTTGTCAAGTTCATTATAATACTGCTTCTGGCTGCCGAGCTTGAGGTTCCTGTAGCCGCAGGGTGCCGCGAGCCAGCGTTTTTCTTGCTCAGCGCCGAAATCTTTTCCGTCAGGAGTCCATTTATCGATGGCTTCCCCGAGCGTCAGGCCGTCCGCTCTCTTGACCGTCGGGTCTGCCAGCCCTGCGTCGGCGAGAATTTTCATTATCGAGAGGATGCCCCCCGCACGGTTCACGTCCTGAATATGGTAATGGGAGTTGGGAGCCACTTTACAGAGCACGGGGGTCTTGCGCGAGAGAACATCAATGTCGTCTATGGTGAAGTCTGCGCCGGCCTCGGCTGCCACGGCAAGCAGATGGAGCACCGTGTTGGTCGAGCCGCCCATGGCTATGTCGAGCGTCATGGCGTTGAGCATGGCCTGACGTGAGGCAACGTTGCGCGGCAACACGCTCTCGTCGCCGTCGTTGTAATATGCGAGCGCATTCTTTACTATTTGCGCGGCAGCCTCTTTGAGCAGCTCTCGCCGCTGTTCGTGGGTGGCAAGCACCGTACCGTTGCCCGGCAGGGCGAGACCGATTGCCTCGTTGAGCGAATTCATGGAGTTGGCGGTAAACATTCCTGAACATGAGCCGCAGGTAGGGCAACCTTTCATTTCGAGCTCCTCCACGCGGCGGTCACTTACCGTGTTGTCCGCCGCATCTATCATTATGTCGATAAGATCCACTGCCTTTCCGTCGACTGTGCCGGCTTCCATCGGGCCTCCCGACACGAATATGGTCGGTATGTTGAGACGCATGGCGGCCATGAGCATTCCTGGGGTGACTTTGTCGCAGTTCGATATGCACACCATGGCGTCGGCCTTATGGGCGTTGACCATATATTCCACGGAATCGGCTATCAGATCTCGCGAAGGGAGCGAATAGAGCATCCCGTCGTGACCCATGGCTATGCCGTCGTCAATGGCTATCGTATTGAATTCGGCTGCAAAACAACCGAGTTTTTCAATTTCTGCCTTCACAATCTGTCCGGCTTCGTGCAGATGCGTATGACCCGGTACGAACTGAGTAAACGAATTTACCACCGCTATAATCGGACGGCCGAACTGCTCGTCGGTCATTCCGTTGGCCCGCCATAGCGCACGAGCAGCTGCCATTCGGCGACCGCCCGTACTTATTTCGCTTCTTAATGGATGTGACATATCTTTTATACCTTATTATATATAACGGCGCTTGGGATATCTTCGCAGCGATGCAGCCGCATTGCCAATGCCTAAAGATTGTTATAAAAAGTATGCAAAAATATTCCAATTTGTTCAATTAAACAAATAAATGCGCAAGAAATTGCAATATGTGCATTGAAAAACATAATTTTACAACATATAATCGCCAAAACCTTCAATTTAATAGCAATAAGTCTGAAAGGCGCGCTGTCTTATCCCTTAGGACGTTAATGTCGTTAATGTCCCTAATGCCCTAATGACTTTAATGACCTAAAACCGTTGTTCAACTGCAAAAATCCGTAAAAATTCCTGCGAAAGCGCCGCTGAAATGTTAAATTAGCGTTAAATACCTCATGAATATTTGGAGGGAAAGGTAAAAGCCGCTACCTTTGCACTCGCTTTTGAAAA
>UROS01000080.1 GCA_900549445.1 uncultured Porphyromonadaceae bacterium
CGCTTTCGCTCTACTCGCTCAATTCACTCGATGCTACGTTCATTCCGATGTTCGGAAACATTCTTACTTCGCCCTCCTTTCCGCAGGATGCGTTTGAAAATATTGCCGGACAGGCAGTTGAGCGCGTCAGAATCGACCGCGAGAAGGTGTCGGTGCTTGCAGGCGACGAATTGCGCGGACTTGCCTACGGGCAGGACTCTCCCATTGCGCGCTATGCCACGCCTGAAAGCGTAGCCGGAATAAGCCGCTGCGCGATAAAAGACTTCTACTACCGCAATCTGAATTCAACCGGCATCCACGCTTTCCTTGCAGGAAAAATTTCGGAAGAAACCGCCGCTTGCGTAAGGGATATGCTAATGGCATTCCCTGAGGGAAAAGAATTTGAAAGAACGCCTCTCGGCCTCAGCCCCTCGGCTACCCTCCGCCGCCATGTTGAGAAAACGGGTGCCCTGCAGAGCGCCGTCAAAATGGCAATCCCTTCAATCGGGAGAACCCACCCCGACTATGTGGCGCTACGGATTGCCGTAATTGCTCTCGGCGGATATTTCGGGAGCCGGCTCATGGCCAACATTCGCGAAGAGAAAGGTCTTACCTACGGCATAAACTCTTCCCTGTTGGGCTTCCCCGAAAAATCTTACATCAACGTGTCGACCCAGACCGCCAACGAGAATGTGGATATCGTAATTCATGAAGTCATTGCGGAAATGGAACGGATGAAAGACCCGGCATCCTATACCGGTAAGGAAATCGATCGGTTGTCGCGCCACGTCATTTCCGGCCTTGCCTCGTCGCTCGACACTCCCTTCTCCGTCATGGATTTCCGGGGAGTGGAACTGTTTGCTGATACTCCGGCGGATTATTTCTACAGACAACAGGAAGTAGCGTCGGCCATAACCCCGCAGCTTCTTGCCGAAACAGCCGGAAAGTATTTCGACACCTCAAGGATGTATGTGGTTTCAGCCGGCAAAAAAGATTGAATCCAATGAATTTCCACCTGCAAGCCGAAAGCCTCAACCGCCAGCTCGCCGAAAACGGAATAGCCGTTCTTCGGACCCTCGACGACGTGGCTGATGCCGACACTTCCATCGCGCTGACCTCCATGCTGCTCGCCGTGTGCATAACCGGTGAGATTTCTGCCATAATCGACCTCCGTCCCCGCAGGATGGTGAGCCGGACAATAATGGTGATGCGCCCAGGCCACAACCTTTCGAGCATTCACGAAAGCCCTGATTTCGAAGGCTTCTTCATAGTAGTCCGTGAGGAAAAGCTCAACCAGCTCCTCCCCTCACTCCAGTATATCGTGCCCAACGTGATTCATTTCCGCGACAATCCCATTATCGAGATCACGCAAAAGGAACTCGAGAGTCAGGAACTTATCTACCGGCTTTTACAGCAGAAACTTTCCGACGGCCGTCAGCCTTACAATACTCAGACCATAGCTTCTCTCTGCGAGGTTCTGTTTTACAATACTCTGGGCATATATACTGCACGGGCTTCGATCCGCAACTCCCATCCATCGCGCCGCGAAGAACTTTTGTCGAAGTTCATAGCACTCGTCGACATTCACTTCCGCAGTGAGCGGTCAGTGGCCTTCTACGCCCGCGAGCTGTGCGTCACCCCCAAACACCTTTCAGCTGTACTGAAAGAGGTAAGCGGCAAAACCGCCGGCGAATGGATCGACTGCCGCGTGGTGCTCGAAGCCAAGGTCATGCTCCGTAAGTCGGGTCTGACCATTCAGGAAATCAGCCTGGAGCTGAATTTTTCAAACCAGTCGTTTTTCGGCAAGTACTTCAAGCATTTCACCGGCATGTCGCCGCGCGAATACCGCATGAAATCAGCCGAATAATAATCCATAAGAATGAACCGTAATAAAATATCACTTCTCCCTCTTCTTCTGTTGCTCATTCTTCCCGCCATGGCTGCCGCGCAGACCGGTGGCGGAGATTTCTACGCCGATAAAGTTGGCGAAGCCGACAAAGCCATAGAGGACGGCAACTGGGCAGACGCCGAGAAATGCCTCGTCGAGGCAATGCATTCCGACCCCGCGAATCCGTTCAACGTACTGTTGCTCTCGAATGTAGGAATGATGCAGTTCAATCAGGGCAAGGATTCCCTGGCACTTGCCACCCTCAACGATGCTCTGACCATGGCACCCCAGTCGGTGTCAATTCTCGCCAACCGCGCAAAAGTGCTTACCGCCATCGGTCATACCGAAGATGCGCTTGCGGATTACACCCGGATTCTCGCCATCGACTCCATGGCCGTTGAACCTCGGTTCTACCACGGTATGCTCGCCATGCGCAAGGGCGATTTCCACTCTGCGCGTGCCGATTTCGACTTCCTCGACCGCCATTTTCCCGACTCGTCTCAGACACAGACCGCAAACGCCACCCTCAACGTGACTCTCGGAAAATGGGAGACGGCCATACCCTATTTCAACAAAATCATAGAAAAAGACCCGCAGCCTCACTTCTACGCCGGGCGCGCGCAGTGCCGCCTCATGCTCGAGCAGCTTCAGGAAGCCTCCGACGACATTGCCAAAGGGCTCGAACTCGATCCTGACGACGGTGAACTTTACCTGCTGCGGGCCGTTTTAAACAAAATGCGCTACCGCATAGACGATGCGCGTGCCGACGCCGAGAAGGCTCAGCAGCTCGGCATTCCGCGCGAACGGCTCAAAATTTTCTTCTGACATCCCCCCCGACATGAACGGACTCGTAATAAAAAATACCGGCAGCAGCTATCTCGTCAGAACCGACAGCGGCGAGGAAGTGCTTTGCAAAATAAAAGGGAATTTCCGCCTCAAGGGCATCCGCACCACGAACCCCGTGGCAGTGGGCGACCGCGTGGGCATAACGCAGGCCGATTCGGCCGATACAGCCTACATCACCTCGATTGAACCACGGAAAAACTACATAATCCGCCGCGCAAGCAACCTCTCGAAACAGGGCCACATCATAGCCGCAAACCTCGATCAGGTATGTCTGGTCGTAACACTCGCCCATCCCGCCACGTCGACCACTTTCATCGACCGTTTTCTCGCCACGGCCGAAGCATACCGCGTGCCGGCAGTAATTGTAATCAACAAGACCGACCTTCTTACAGACGATGACAGCCGTGAGTATCTTGAAGCGGTCAGCTACCTCTACAGATCTATCGGTTACAGGGTCATACCCGTATCAGCCGCAACGGGTCGCGGTATCGGCGACCTTCGCGAGTGTCTCGACGGAAAAATCACCCTCTTCTCGGGCAATTCCGGCGTAGGAAAATCAACCCTGATAAACCGTCTGATTCCCGGAATCGACCTTGCTACCGCAGAAATATCCGCCACACACGACACCGGTATGCATACAACCACCTTTTCCGAGATGTTCGCCGTGCCCGGCCTCACCAGCGGCACTTATATAATCGACACCCCCGGAGTGAAAGGATTCGGCACACTTGAATTCGACCGCCACGAGGTGGGACACTTCTTCCCCGAAATCTTCCGGTACAGTGCCGGTTGCCGCTACGGCGATTGCACCCATACCCACGAGCCGGGCTGCGCGGTGCGTGCCGCCCTCGCCGACCACCTTATATCAGAGTCGCGCTACAATTCATATCTCAGCATCCTCGAAGATTCCGACGACGACAAATACCGCAAAGGCTACTGAAATACCTTATCTCATATACGCAATGCGCCGGAACCCGAGCGGTTTCCGGCGCATTGCGTATATGAAATAAAACGATTATTCTTCGGCGGATTCCACCTCCGATTCAAGAATTTCCGTTTCCTCGGGTCTGATGTTCGGAAGTTCGAGACCGAGATTGTTTTTCTTATCGATCACCTTGAGTACCAGACCCAGCACGAGGGCTGCGACTCCGAGGCATGCGAGCATTACCAGCGGGGCGGTATAGTTGTAGCTCACGGCCGCCTGTTCGGGAGTAAGGGTGCCGTCGGCCAGGCCCTGCACAATCTGCGGATTGGTATTGTCGAGAACCTTGCCTATGAGCAGAGGGAAGAGCCACAGACCTATGTTCTGAATCCAGAAGATGAGAGCATACGCCGAGCCGATGATCTTAGCGTCGACGAGCTTCGGAACGCTGGGCCAGAGCGACGCCGGAACGAGCGAGAAAGATGCGCCGAGCACAAGAATCGTCAGATAGGCTATGCATACGCCGCCAACCGGGCTGCCCTTGAACATTGGCAGAATGAAAGCGAAAGTAAGGTGGCAGGCTATGAGCAGAAGCGATCCTACAACAAGCATTGTGGCAGCCTTGCCTTTATAGTCCACATAATTGCCGAGAATCGGGGTGATGCCCACCGCGAGCAGGGGGAACACTGCGAAGATGGTGCCGGCCGACTGACGCTTGTAGCCCATGTAGCAGAACACTATGAGCGAGATTACCGCTACTGCGAGAAGACCGTATTTACGCTTCTTTTCTTTTGAGAAATTGCTCGCGAAAGCCGCAGCAGCCACTATAATCATAATCACATACTGGACGATTGTAACGGCATCGCCCGCCCAGAACGAACCCGGCTCGACATCGGTGAACGTCAGGTTGCACTGGAGCATGTTGACAGCATACTTCTGGAAGGGGAAAATTGCCGAGTAATAGAGCACGCAAAGCAGCGCCACGAGCCAGAATCCGCTCGACGTAAGGATTTTACCGAGGTCTTTGAGCTGGAAGGGATCATCTTTCTCCTCCTCGGCGTGGGTCTGCTCGTCGAGTTTCTTGTCCATGAAGAAGTAGACGATAAACATAATGAGAGCAATCATCAGGAGCACGACGCCGAACGCTACCGAACGGCTCACGCTGATGTCGCCGCCAAGTTCAGCAAACATGGGCGAGAAAATCATACAGGTTGCCACACCCAGACGGGCGAGCGCCATCTCCGAACCCATTGCGAGAGCCATCTCTTTGCCCTTGAACCACTTCACGATTCCGCGGCTTACCGTGATGCCCGCCATCTCAACGCCGCAGCCGAAAATCATGAATCCTACTGCGGAGAATTTGGCCGATGCGGGCATGCCGTCGTAAAACGGTGCGATACCGAGTTCCTCAAACACCGGAATATGGTTGAGATGGGTGGTGAACCACTCCTCAAGCGAGCTGCCGAGGAAAGCGTCGGTAAGAGCATACCAGTTTATCACGGCGCCCACGAGCATTACCGAACCCGACAGTACGGCAGTGAAGCGCACGCCCATCTTGTCGAGAATGATGCCGGCAAAAATCAGGAAGAAAATAAATACGTTGAGAAATGTCTCCGACCCCTGCATGGTGCCGAAAGCGGTAGAGTCCCAGCCGCGGGTTGACTGCAGAAGGTCTTTGATGGGCGAAAGAATGTCCATGAATATGTATGAACAGAACATGGCGAAAGCCAGAAATCCAAGTGCCGTCCACCTCGCCCAGGGTTTGTCGGATAGCACCTGTCTTGCATTAATTACTGTTTCCATTTACAGATAAGCGTTACTATTTTTTTGACAAAATTACACAAAATCCTCGAAAGTGATTGAATTATTTCGTAATTTCGTGTCGCAAAACAATCCTTTGCATAAAAAAGCGACATTATCATGCCTTATTCACGCCAACCTTACACACTCGACCGCACCGTCAGACTGGTAATAAACTGCGTGCTGTTTCTGTGTGCCATCTGGCTCGTCAACACCCTCAAAGGAGTGCTTCTGCCCTTTCTCGTAGGGTGTCTGATAGCCTACATCCTGGAGCCAGCGGTGCAGCTTACCCGCGAAGTGCTTCGGCTGAAGGGGCGCGTTCTCGCCACCTTCATCACTCTGTTCGAGCTCCTGTTCTTCTTCCTTCTCCTGCTCTACTTCATCGTGCCCGTAATCACCGACGAGGCAGCGCAGATGGCGGCCATGTTCAAAACCTACGCCGCGAAAGAACCCGGCTCAATACCTTTCATTCCCGGCTCCGTCCACGACTTTCTGAAGAAGAACATCGACTTCGAGATGCTCGCCTCGAAACTCACACGCGAGGAGTGGTCGAAGATGATCGAGCAGACCCTGAGCGCCTCGTGGTCGCTCATCACCTCCTCCGTCGGCTTAATCATGAGCCTTCTGAGCTGGCTCATAGTATTTCTCTATGTGATATTCATAATGATCGACTATGAGAAACTGGCGCGGGGATTCAGGCGCATGATACCTCCGAAATACCGCCATAGGGTGTTTGGCATAGCCAACGACGTAAAAATCAGCATGAACCGTTATTTCCGCGGACAGGCACTCGTGGCGCTCATAGTGGGCATTCTGTTCAGCATAGGATTCTACATCATCGGGCTGCCGCTCGCCATAGTGCTCGGACTTTTCATAGGGCTTCTGAACATGGTGCCGTATCTGCAGCTCATTTCTCTGATTCCGTGTACGGTTCTGTGCATGATCTATTCCGTCGACACCGGTATAAGTTTCTGGACCCTCTTCTGGGAGTGTTTCGCCGTATACTGCATTGTGCAGGCGCTTCAGGATCTCGTGATCACACCGAAAATCATCGGCAAAGCCATGAGCATGAACCCGGCGCTGATTTTCCTTTCGCTCTCTGTCTGGGGAACGCTGCTCGGCTTCATCGGACTTATAATAGCCATTCCGCTCACCACGCTGCTGCTGTCGTATTACGACCGCTACATCATAGCCCCTCGCGAGCGCAAACCCCGTCACACTCCGGCAACATGACGCTACGGCTTTTCTCAATTCGTCTGGCTGCCGCGGCAGTGGCTCTGCTTGCGGCTGCAGTTGCCTCGGCGTTTCCGCTCGATCTTAAAGGTATAGATACTGCACGGACAGCCATTTACATCGAGGATTTGCGAACAGGTGAGAAACTTGTCGACGAAAATGCCGGCGTCCCGTTGGTTCCCGCAAGCATAATGAAGTGCGTGACCACCGCGTCGGTAATGTCGCTCGCCGATCCCGAAGAGAGATTCATCACCCCGGTGACGGCAATCGGTAAAATCAGCTCCGACGGAGTGCTCGACGGCAATATCTGCATAAACGCCTCCGGCGACCCCTCGATCGAATCCTCTTACCTCGATGGAACCCGCGGCTTCTGCGACAGCATCGTGGCCGGAGCTGTCAGCGCAGGAATCCGCCGGATAAAAGGCGACATCGTGATTACGGAGGACGGTTATGACGACCGGCGGGTGCCCTCCGGATGGATGGACGAAGACCTCGCGTGGCCCTACGGAGCCGGAAACCACGGTCTGAATTACCGCGACAACCGCTTTGTGTTGCGCCTGCCGTCGCGCGAAACCGTGCCATACGTCCCCGACCTCAGGCTCGACATGGCCGTCAGAAAGGGGAAGAGGGGCGGACTTAAAGTGAGCCGTCAGCGCGACACTGAAACTTTCAGAGTGAGCGGCGTTATGCCGCGGCGCGGCTTCAGCGACCGGCTGGCTATGCCACGCCCCGACAAAGTGGTGCGCCACGAACTTATCTCCCGGCTCAGGGAGGCGGGCATAGAGGTTGACGGTGAAAAAGTCAGACCCGGCAGAGCATCAACGCTCCTTTACGCTTACATCTCCCCTACATTCAGCGACATAATGAAGAGCCTGATGTTCAGATCCGACAACATGATGGCAGAAGCGATGCTGCGCTCGCTGGCGCCCGGCGGCACGAGAGCCGAAGCGCTGAAGGAAGAACGCGCCATCTGGACTGATGCGGGAATATCAATGCAGGGAGTGAGGATTGAAGACGGCAGCGGACTGTCGCGCAACGACCGCCTGACGGCCACTTTTCTCGCACAGGTGCTGAAGACAATGGCTTCGCCCGATTACGGCACGGATTACGTAAGCCTCTTCCCTCTTGCCGGCTACGACGGGACTATGCGCAACTTCCTTGTCGGGACTCACCTCGAGGGCGACATAGCCATGAAGACGGGCAGCATGAAAGGGGTGCAGTCGTATGCCGGCTACAGAATCGACAAGAGCGGTAACCCGACCCACATCATTATTTTTATTGTAAACGGCTTCACTTGCGGGCGTCCGGCACTAAAAAACGCCATTTCCCGCTTGCTTTTAGAAAAATTTCCACTAAGTTTGCAGTCTGAAAACAACGAATAATTATGAAGGATTATTCTTCGATGCTCAATTTGAGCTATGAGCTGGAAGGACTTATCACCCTGCTGATAAACCGGGGCGACGCCGCCTCCCCTCAGATAGAAAAACTTGTAGCGGAAAAAGCCGCTGCTCTTTCTGCCATGGCGGCAGGCGCTCCCGTTGCCGAAACGACGGCTGCCCCGTGCTGCCCGCCGGCTTATGTAACGGAAGAACAAAAAGCCGATCTTCAGGAAACAGCCGAAGCAGCCACCGAGGAGCAGCTCGATGACGCCGAACCCGCGACACCCGTACGCCCGGTTGCGGAAACCGACACCCGTGACGAAAAAATCTCGCTCGACGAGAAAATAGCCCGCGAATCGGTCTGCGACATCCGCACGGCGTTCAGCATCAACGATAAATTCCGGTTCCGCCGCGAACTGTTCGGAAATTCAGCCGCCGATTACGACGATGCTCTTGAGGTAATCGCCGCAATGTCGTCGCTCGACGAGGCCGAAGATTATTTCTACAACGACCTCTGCTGGGAACCCGACAACGACAACGTGAAAGATTTCATGGAAATCGTAGGCCGCTACTTCTCCAGATAGCATGGCAGGCAAACTTTACATAGTACCTACTCCGGTGGGAAATCTCGCCGACATGACCCCGCGCGCGGTCGAAACGCTGCGGAAAGTGTCGCAGATCTTTGCCGAAGACACCCGGACGAGCGCCGTGATACTCCGCCACTTCGATATCTCCACCCCCTGCGCGAGCCACCATAAGTTCAACGAGCACGAAACCGCCGGGCCTATCGTCGACCGCCTTGAGGCCGGCGAGGATATAGCTCTCATTTCCGATGCCGGAACTCCCGGGGTGAGCGACCCGGGCTTCATGCTGTCGCGTGAGTGCCGGCGCCGCGGAATAGAGGTCGAGACCCTTCCGGGTGCCACCGCATTCGTCCCGGCGCTTGTCAGCTCCGGACTCCCATGCGACCGGTTCCGGTTCGAAGGCTTTCTTCCTCCTAAAAAAGGACGCCAGACCCGCATTGACAGCATAGCCGCCAGCGACTGCACCACGATAGTATACGAATCGCCGCTCCGGCTGGTGAAGACACTCGAACAGCTCGCCGCAGCATGTGGCGGCGAACGTCAGGCGTCCGTCTCGCGTGAGATCTCGAAAATACATGAATCCACGGTCAGAGGGACGCTTCAGGAAATTATCAGTTATTTCACCGAAAACAATCCGCGGGGAGAAATTGTTATAGTGATAGGCCCGCAGGATTCAGAACAGAAGAAAGTACACCGGAACAAATATCGTTCCGGACTTTCCGAATGAACCGGGTGCTTACGTTTCGCTCACGCTTATTATTGAGAATCATCATCAAAACTGAATAAAACAATGAAAAAATTATCGGTATTCGCCATCGCGGCCATAGCATTGCTGACCGCTTGCAACGGCGACAAGCTCCGCAACGCGGAAGCTGAAAACGAGCAGCTCAAAGGTGATCTTCGCGAGACACTCGCTACTCAGGACAGCCTTCTTGTGCTCGTAAACGACATTTCCGAGGGTATGAGCCAGATCAAAGATCTCGAAAAGATCATAAGCACCCCCGGTGTTCTCGGCGATGAATCAACCTCGCGCAAGGAACAGATCAAAAACGATATGATTGTTATCCAGCAGGCTCTTCAGGAGCGCCGTCAGCGTCTTGAAGAACTCGAGAAGAAACTTCAGAACAGTTCAGGCGAGAACACAACTCTGAAAAAGACAATCCAGACCCTGAAGACCCAGATTGCCGAGCAGCAGACCGAAATCGCCACTCTCACCAACCAGCTTGCAGCCGCCAACATCAGAATTCAGGAGCTCGACACCACCGTGGCCGGCCTCAACAGTGCCGTTGATTCGCTCAACACCAGCGTGGCCGAGCAGACCGAACAGCGCGCCAAGGCCGAAGCCGAAGCT
>UROS01000081.1 GCA_900549445.1 uncultured Porphyromonadaceae bacterium
GTTGAGGAATATTCCCGAGATGAAAATTTTGCGATCCGGGAGGGCGGGGGCGCTTAACTTGGCGGGGTCGAGAATCGTAACCCCTTTCTCGCCACTGAAAAGGAGCCGTGAACGGTCGGAAGAAATGACAGAGGAAAAATAATCGTTGTCCGACATATCGTTGCGGCCGTAGAATGGTACTATATTGAAGCCGGAATCCACGCGGTTTATGCCGTTGTGTGTGCCGATCCAGGCATTTCCGGAGGTGTCGAAGATAACGTTCGATACATAATTGTCGGCGAGACCTTCGTTGGTAGTCAGCCGCCGGTATGAATAATCGGATGGTCTGATAATGTAGAGCCCCGAACTCGTGGCGTCCCAGATGTTGCCGTTCCTGTCTTCAGCCATGGAAAGATGAACGCCTTTTATCATTACAGGGTGCATTTCGCTTACGTTCGTGCTTTTGCCGGAAGAGGGGTCGTAGACTGACAGACCGCCGAACATACCGATCCATATTCTGCCTTTAGAGTCGCAGAACAATGAAGATGGCCACAGGAAGCGACGGGATCCGTCGTTGTCCAGGAGCCAGGAGTATTGACCCGATGCGGGGTCATATTTAATCACACCGTCGCCATGGATGCCGAGATAGACGTTGCCCTGCGGATCTTCGGCAACTCCCGACGCCAGATAGTTTCCGCGGACAGATGCCAGCTGCCGGAGATTTCCGGTGGCGGGTGAAAACTCAAAGAGACCGTGATTGTCGACACCAAGATAGAGGTTTCCGGAACGGGCGGTGGTCATAGAAGTAATGCCGCCTCCAAGCCGAAATACGGACAGCAGGTTGCCGTATTCGTCGACCGATATCAGTCTGCCGTCGTCGAGTCCTACCCATATAGCCTCAGAGGCTGGAGAAACGGCCACGGTGGTTCTTCCTCCCGAATATCCGGGCACGGCGCGGGAGATATTTACGAAATTGACAGTGATTTCGCTGCGCGGAAACATTAATATGCCCTGATGCGAACTTCCGAGCCAGAGGTTTCCGAGCGGATCCTCGCTTATGGCGGATATGCGGGCGCGCGAAATGTCGATTACCGGATTGGTCAGTTCGCGGTAAGGCTTCAGTTCATCCGACCCTCTGTCGAGAACAAACACGCCTCTTCCTACTGTCCCGACAAGGATTTTGCCGTCGCCGGTAAGAGTGGCGCAGTCGAGCACCGGATTGTATGGCTCGGAAATGGAGACAGGAGTGAATGAGCCGTCGGCAATATTCCATCTCCACGCTTTTGTTGTGGTGGCTATGAAGAAATTGCCGTCGCTGTCGCGGGTAAGGATTTTAATGTAGGTGTCGGCAAGATGTATGGAGCGGACATGTCCGTTCGGAGCCACCGCTACAATGTCGCCCGAATGAGTGCCGCCTATTATTTCACCTTTTGTGGATTCGGCGATAGTGTTGACCTCTTCGAGTTTCTTTATCTGCGGCATGAATTTCACTGCAGTCGGGTTGCCCGATGAGAAATCGAGAATATAAGGCCCTACGCCGGAAACCATAAAGACGATGTCGCCCGACGTAGTCTGGAGGAGATCGAAGATATAACCGTAGTGCTCCTTGTCGGGCAATGAGATTCTGCGGAAGCTGTCGGAAAGGGGGTCGTAGAGGTTGAGTCCTTCGCATGTGGCAACCCAGAGGCGCCCTTTGACGTCGCATAGGATTTTCATGATACGGTTGTCGCTCAGGGAGGTGTCGGATTTCTCATCATGGAGATATTTATCGAAATTGCAGCCGTCGAAGCGCAGGAGGCCGTACTGGGTGCCGATCCACAGATAACCGTCGCGGTCGAGACAGAGATTGCTGTATCCGGATGAAACAATATCCTTGCTGTTGAAGAGCCGCGTGTTGAGAATCGCACCGGTTTTAAGGGCGGATGCAACAATAATGAATACAATTGTCAGGATTCGGTAGAAGCGTTTCATGGTAATGATTTTCCATTTACAAAATTAAGAAATTTCAACTGTTTCTCTTCGGAGAAAATGTAGCAAAATCGGAAAATGTTGCAAATATGAATGAAAATAACACGTATTTGAAAGCGCAAAAACCTTTAAGGAACTCTATGAGCAATTGATTAACGCACTTAGAGCGTTTATTGCATAATTTTGCGAAAGAAGAATAAACCAATCATTCATGAATATTATAAAAAAAATATTAACGGGATTTGCCGGATTGCTGATGTCGGCGGCGGTCAGCGCCGGGACCTACTGCAATCCGGTGATTTGGGCTGATGTGCCTGATCCCGACGTAATCCGCGTAGGTGAGGATTTTTATATGGTGAGCACCACGATGCATCTTATGCCCGGATGCCCGGTTATGAAGTCGCGTGACCTTGTGAACTGGGAAACGGTAGGATATGTGTTTGATACGCTCAACGATACTCCGCGCTATGGTCTCGAGGGGGGCACCGTTTACGGCAAAGGCCAGTGGGCGACATCTCTGCGTTATCACGACGGAAAATTCTATGCGCTTTTTTCGCCCAACGATGAGCCTTATAAGTCTTATATATACAGCGCTGCTGATCCGGCGGGTAAATGGACGCTCGTAAGCCGCACGGATCACTTTCATGATTCGTCGTTGTTTTTCGACGACGACGGCCGCGTATACGTGTTCTCAGGAAGCGGAAATATCCGTCTGCGCGAGTTGAATCCTGATTTGTCTGGAGTGAAAGAGGGCGGAACCGACTGCGTGGTGATAGTGCCTGACGGCGACGACAAAGGTCTGCACGAGGGAAGCCGGGTGGTAAAACGCGGCGACAGATATTATGCATTTGTCATCTCGTGGCCCGCGGGCAAACCGCGACGCCAGCTTTGCTACCGGGCCGATAAGATTACCGGCCCATGGGAAAAACAGGTGGTTCTTGAGTCGGAATTCGGCGGATTCCCCTACGTGGGGCAAGGCTGCCTCGTGGATGACGCCGAAGGCAACTGGTGGGGTATGATTTTCCAGGATCGCGGAGGGGTAGGGCGAGTGCTCACTCTTAACCCGTGCCGCTGGATCGACGGTTGGCCTATGCTTGGCGACGACGATGGCCGTGTGCCTGCCGTAATCAGAAAAACGACTGTTGAAAATGACAGATCCGGTGTGGTGGCAAGCGACGAGTTCGAAGGCTCAAAATCCATCCTCTGGCAGTGGAACCACAATCCGGTCAATGAGGCATGGTCTCTCACAGAACGTCCCGGATGGTTACGGCTGAAGACGTCGCGCATAGTCGACAATCTTTACGTGGCGCCTAACACGATTTCGCAGCGCATGGAGGGTCCCCTATGCGAGGGAGAAGTGAAGATTGATATTTCCCGGATGAAAAAAGGCGATGTGGCGGGGTTCTGCGCTTTCAACGGCGACTCCGGTCTCCTTTCCGTCATCAAAGATAAAAAAGGTACCTGGCTGGCGGCTGTCGAGTCGTCGGTGTTGTTGGGCGATGGCCCCCGCGAGGTGACAGGCGTGAGGAATACGGAGAAAGCGCGGATACGGCTGTCGGGTAAAACCGTCTGCCTGAAAATTGTTGCGGATTTTAATCCGGGTTGCGACAACGCCACCTTTTATTACAGTGAGGACGACGGCGCTACGTGGAACCGTATCGGCGATGAGTTCAAAATGAGGTTTGACTACCGCAGATTCTTCATGGGGACGCGCTTCGCAATCTATAATTACGCCACTGCCTCCGGGGGAGGATATGTGGATGTTGATTATTTCCGTTACAGAAAACTGTAAACATATAGTTTTGATTAAACAAGAATTTAGGTTAAAAAATATATATACGTGTACTAAGGTTGTTTTTAATTTAACTGTTATTTGTCAGGTAAAAAAGTACAGAGGGCCGCTTGTACGGCCTTTAGAGATTTAGGTTTCAGCCGGAGGTGGCACGAGTAGTGTCGCCTCCGTCATTTTATTGATATATAGATGTTTATTGAAACGTGTGAGATAAATTTGAATGAAAATGAGACAAGCCGGCAAGTGTGATGTGACAAAGATGAAAGCATACAGCACATAGCGGAATGCAGTTGGTATTTGAAAAGAATAATTTTGCATTGTTAACCAATCATTGAAATATGCAAGTAAAATTAACATTATCGGTTGTCTCTGCGGGTCTGGTCGCGGTCATGGCATCGTGCCTGGCGGCATCGGCCCACAAGGGAATTGAACCGCAGCCGTCGGTGGCGATATTCGATTCGTTTTCCTACGCCGGGAATGACTCGTGCTACAGCGATTCGGCCCTTACGGATGAGAGTTCGTTTTTCAACCCCGTCCTGCCGGGGTGGTATTCCGACCCTTCAATCTGTACAAACGGAAACGGCGACTATTTTATCGTCACCTCTACGTTTACATATTTTCCCGGGGTGCCGATTTTCCACAGCCGCGACCTCGTGAACTGGAAGCAGGTAGGTCACGTGCTCTCACGCCCCTCGCAACTTCAGAATATGGAGAAGCAGCACGTGAGCGGGGGTATTTTCGCCCCCGATATAACCTACAATCCCGCCAACAAGACATATTATATGATCACTACCAACGTCGGAGCGGGCAATTTCTTTGTGAAAACACAGGATCCGTTCGGTCAGTGGAGCGATCCCGTCATGCTTCCCGAAGTCCAGGGCATTGATCCGGCGTTTTTCTTTGATGAGGACGGCAAAGGCTATATAGTCAACAACGACGATGCTCCCGACGCCAAACCTGAATATCCCGGCCACCGCACCGTACGGGTGGTGGAATTCGATACGGCCACGGACAAGTGCGTGGGCGAACGCCGCATTGTGGTCAACAAGGGGTGCCGTCCCGAGGAGAAACCCATCTGGTGCGAAGGCCCACATATATATAAAATAAAAGGCCAGTATTATCTGATGACCGCAGAAGGCGGTACGGGCGACTGGCACAGCGAGGTGATCTATCGCGGACCGACACCGTTCGGCCCCTACACGGCTTGGGAAGGGAACCCGATCCTGACCCAGCGCACTCTCGACCGTTCGCGCGAAAATCCCGTTACCTGCGCCGGCCATGCCGACCTCGTGCAGACAAAGGAAGGCGACTGGTGGAGTGTGTTTCTCGCATGCCGTCCGATTAAGGACGGCATGGAGAATCTTGGCCGTGAGACTTTCATGATGCCCGTAAAGTGGACCGACGACGGCTGGCCCTATATGACCAGAGAGGGAGAACTCGTTCCGATGATCTTGAAGCGCGAAGGCGTAAAACGAGGTTCCGACGTGACTTTCGGCAATTTCGCCAAAACCGACGAATTTTCCGACACCACGCTCGGATACGAATGGATGACCCTGCGCGGAGCCGCAAAAAATTACTATTCGCTCTCAAAAAATCCGGGTTTCCTCACGATGAAGTGCGCCGACGTAAGTTCCGCCGACAAGGAGGTGCTTCCGTTTGTGTGCCGCCGTATCCATCATCACGATTATGAAGCGTCGACCCGCGTGACCTTCCTTCCGGAACACGATGCTCAGAGCGCCGGTCTGCTGATGATGAAAGATGAAACCCACCAGTACTATCTCGCCAAGACGCGCAACGCCGGCAATCACTGCATAGTGCTCCGTAAAATCTCGGAAAACGGCGCGGAAGATCTCGCCTCCTCGCCGATTGACGAAGCCGACCACACCGTCGACCTCAAGGTGAAGTCGCAGGGCCTGACTCTCAGCTTCTTCTATTCGGCCGACGGAGGCCGTAGCTGGAAAAAGGTTGCAGACGGCATCGACGCCGGATTCACGTCCACCGCCCGGGCAGGCGGATTCACCGGCACAACCGTGGGCATGTATGCATCCAACCGCAAATGATGATTACAATAAACCAATAGCTAACTTTAAATTAATCACAATGGAAAATGTAAAGAAACTCTTTCGATGCATTTTGCTCCTGCTGTTCTGCGTCGGACTCGGTTCGGCGCGGGCACATGCCGACACGGTGAGGGGCACGGTGGTCGATGATACCGGTGAGCCTCTCATCGGTGTGTCGGTACTTCTGAAAGGGTCTTCGCAAGGAATTGCGACAGATCTCGACGGACAGTATACTCTTAATGTTCCCGACGCCAAAAAAGCTGTGCTCAGCTTCTCGTATGTGGGCATGGTTTCGCAGGATGTTAACGTAAACGGCCGCAGTGTGGTCGACGTAACCATGAAATCCGACTCGGAGGTACTCGACGAGGTTGTGGTAGTGGGTTACGGTCAGCAGAAAAAGGCTTCGGTTGTGGGTGCGATCACCCAGACCTCAGGCGAAGTACTCGAGCGTGCCGCCGGTATCCATGATATCAGCAACGCCCTGACCGGTAATCTTCCGGGCGTAATCACCGAGACTTCGTCGGGTATGCCCGGCGAGGAAAGCGCGAAGATTACTATCCGTGGTGCGAGCTCATGGAACAACAGTACGCCCCTCGTGCTTGTCGACGGTATAGAGCGCGATATGAACAGTGTCGACGTCAGCTCCGTCCAGACCATTTCCGTCCTCAAGGATGCCTCTGCTACCGCAGTCTACGGTGTGAAAGGTGCAAACGGCGTCGTCCTCATCACCACCAAGCGCGGCGAGGAGGGCAAGGCCCGCATCGGCGTAAGCTTCACCGCCACTATGAAGTCGGCATCGAAGCTCCCCAACAAGATGGATTCCTACGACGCTCTGCGCGTGCGCAACACGGCAGTGCTCCATGAACTCGCCCTGATGCCGAGCTCATGGGAATATATGACCCCCTATGCCGTTCTCGACAAATACCGCAATCCCTCGAGCCTCGAGGAATCGGAGCGCTATCCCAACGTCGACTGGCAGGACTATCTGTTCCGCGACAACGCAATGGCCTACAACGGAAGCGTGACAATCGGCGGCGGCACAAAGTTCGTGCGCTACTTCGCAGCCATCGATTTCGTGCACGAAGGTGACCTTTTCAAGGAACTCGACGGCGGCCGCGGTTATCAGACCGGATTCGGCTACAATCGTATAAACGCCCGTTCCAACCTCGACTTCTCACTTACGCCGACAACAGTATTCAAGGTCAATATAGCCGGTTCGAGCGGTCAGAAACGTTCGCCCTGGCCTGCCTCCGGCTCCAATTTCGACCAGGCCAACTGGAACGACCAGCAGATGTGGGCAGGTGCATATACCACTCCTCCGGATGCGTTTCTTCCGATATATGCCGACGGCTCCTTCGGCTTCTATCCGCAGTTCCGCTCGCAGGTGGCAAACTCCGCCGAATTGCTGATGACCGGCGGTTCGTTCAAGACCACTCAGACCCGAATCAATACCGACTTCGTGCTGGAGCAGAAACTCGACTTCATTACCAAGGGACTTAATTTCCGCGGCATGATTGCATGGGACAACCGCTTTATGGAAGTAAAGCGAGGCATCAACGACGCCTACAAGTCGCCCCAGCGCAAATGGGTAAATCCGGCAACCGGAGAAATTTCTCTCGACCAGCCTCAGAATACCCTCACCCACTTCGATTACCTCCCCGGCAACTCGTGGGGCATTCAGGCAGGCGAAATGGACGATAATCAGACCATCCGTAACCTCAATTATCAGCTTCAGCTCAACTATTACCGCGAGTTCGGCCCCCACGACGTCGGTCTGACCGGCGTGTGGACCCGTCAGGAAGTGGCAACCGGCAAGATGATCCCCATCCGGAGAGAAGACTGGGTGTTCCGTGCCACCTATGCTTTCGACGGCCGTTATTTCTTAGAATACAACGGCGCTTACAACGGCTCGGAGAAATTCGGTAAAGGCTACCGTTTCGGATTCTTCAACTCGGGCGCTGTCGGCTGGCGTATTTCTGAAGAAAAATTCTGGGAGCCCATCCGCACCTGGTTCGACAATCTCAAGTTCCGCGCCTCATACGGTGAAATCGGTGATGATACCGGCGACCGCTTCCTCTATATGGATCAGTGGGCTTTCGGCGGCAACACCAAGATGAAAATCACAGGTTTCGGCGACGAGCCGGGTCATCGTTACGACGGCGGCTCCATCTATCAGTTCTACCGCCAGAGCGCGCTCGGCAACCCCGACGCACACTGGGAAAAGGTGAAGAAACTCAACTTCGGTATCGACTATTCGTTCCTCAACGGCATGATTGCCGGTACGGTTGAAATTTTCAAGGACAAACGTAACGACATCCTCATCAAGGGCGAGGATCGCTCGATGCCTACCTATTTCGGTCAGACTCCTCCAACAGCCAACCTTGGCAAGGCAGAGGTGAAGGGCTACGAACTCGAACTTCGCTTCAACAAAAACATTACCCGCGACCTGCGCCTCTGGGCGAACTTCAGCATGACCCACGCCGCCAACAAGATCATAGACCGCGACGATCCTGAACTTAAACCCGACTATCAGAAACAGGCAGGCTACGCCATCGGACAGTACCGTTCCCATATCAGCGGTGCTTTCCTCAATTCGTTCGATGAACTTTACGGCAGTCCCGTACACGACGTGAACAACAATCACCGTCTGCCCGGCGACTACTATATCGTCGACTTCAATGGCGACGGCGTGGTCGATGTCCAGGATTCCGCTCCTTACGGCTACTCCGGCACCCCGCAGAACACCTACAACGCCACCATTGGTGTGGACTGGAAGGGCTTCAGCTGCTTCGCACAGTTCTACGGTGTGACCAATGTTACCCGCGACGTGAACCTCACAAGCTTCAACAACCATATAGACAACGTGTACGACCTCGGCACATGGTGGAACGGCGTGTCGCTCGACGGTGACATCATGATTCCCCGCTGGTATTCGTCGGCCTCGGCCTACGCCAACGGCACCCAGTATCTCTACGACGGCTCTTACGTGCGTCTGAAGAATGTTGAGGTAGCCTATACCTGGAACAGCGGATGGATCAAGAAACTTGGTCTCAGCCAGCTGAAAATATATCTCAACGGCAACAACCTCTGGGTGTGGACCCGCATGCCCGACGACCGCGAGTCGAACTTCTCGGGCGGTTCCGGTTCCGGTGCCTACCCGACGATGCGCCGCTACAACCTCGGCATCAAGTTCAACCTTTAATCATTCATGGAATTTATGAAAAGAATATATAACGCACTCGCTGTTCTCGGCACTGCCGTGGCGATGCTTGGCTCTTTCAGCTCCTGCGAGGACTATCTCGACAAGGAACCCGACAGCGACGTATCGCCCGAGGCAGCGTTCAAGAACTTCAACAACATGCAGGGATACATTGAGGAAATCTACAACTGTATTCCCAACAAGGCTCTGGGATTCTGGACCACTGCATGGAACCTGGGTGACGACGAGATTCAGAACCCGGAGGCCGACGGTATTATCATCCATCAGATAGACCTCGGCAACTATTATGCATGGCAGGGCAACTCACAGTTCTGGTTCGCAGCTGAGAAAAGCGGTCTGAACCCTACTTCTGACGACGCTTTCAACCACCGCCTCTACGGCCACGCATGGTATTGCATCGCCAAGTGCAACAAAGCACTCGCCAACATCGACAACCTCTTCGTCGGCTCATCCGAGGAAAAGAATATGCTTTTGGGGCAACTTTACTTCTTCCGCGCCTGGTGGCATTTCGAGATGATGGAATACCTCGGCGGTCTTCCCTATATCACCGAGGAGATTCCCGCCGGCGAGTCGCCCCGTCTGGAGCGTCTGTCGTATCTCGAGTGTGCCGATCTTGCAGCCGCCGACTTCAAGAAAGCTGCGGAACTTCTTCCCGTTGACTGGGACAAGACCGATACCGGAAAGAAAACACTCGGCGACAACCAGCTGCGTATCAACAAGATTACCGCGCTGGCATATCTCGGCAAGAACTATCTCTGGGCAGCAAGTCCGCTGATGCAGCACGGTGCTCAGACCGGAGGAAGCCGCACCTACGATTATTCGCCTGAATATGCCGCTCTCGCAGCCAAGGCTCTCGGCGAGATTATAACCCTCGTTGAGAACGGTCAGACCCAGTATGAGTT
>UROS01000082.1 GCA_900549445.1 uncultured Porphyromonadaceae bacterium
AACCGCCCCCTCTACGAGCGACGGACTGTCAGACCGACAGTCCGCCGCTTTTTTTCGTGCGTTGCTGTTCCCCCGGTAGGCGTTTATGTCGGCTAACCGGAGGATGTTTGCGGAAATTTTGCTATTTTTGCAGAATAATTCTTATAGAAATGACTACTCTCGACATTCTCATAATCCTTTTCGCTCTTGTTGGCGCGGGACTCGGGCTTTACAAGGGGCTGATAAGTCAGATAGGCTCTATCGCCGCCATCATTATCGCCATTATAGCCTGCCGCTGTTTCGGCTCGGCGGCTACGGCACTGATGAGCCACTGGCTCGACCCCTCCGGCACCGGGAGTGCCTGGGGTGCATATTCCGCATCGGTTCTCGGTAACGTCGCGCTCTTTGCACTGGTCTATATAGTGGTGCTTTTTGTGGTGAAGATTATCCACAGTTTATCCCACGTATTGCTCATGGGGCCCATCGACCACGCTGCCGGCGCTCTGTTCGGTGCATTCAAGTGGCTTCTGCTGCTCAGCGCCCTGATTAATCTCTGGTTCGTCTTCAGTCCCGACAGTCAGTGTGTGAAACAGTCTAAGATCGCAGATGGCAGGCTGGCCGAGTGGGTGGCAGGTTTCGCTCCGTCGGTAATCGGAGCGTATGGCGAATACAGGGATAAAGACGGCAATTCCGATGCTCCTGAAGCTGAATTCGGTGATAATGAATCTGATAATGACAGCAAATCGATATGAAAGACAATAAAGTAATCGAAGACGTCACGGGCGCCGAGTACAAATACGGTTTTTCAACTGATATAGAGACCGATATCATCCCCCGCGGGCTCAGCGAGCAGGTAGTGAGAATGATTTCCGCCAAAAAGCATGAACCCGAATGGCTTCTCGATTTCCGCCTGAAGGCCTACCGCTATTGGCTCACACTGAAGATGCCCGACTGGGCGCATCTCGACATTCCCGAAATAGATTTTCAGGATATAAGCTATTATGCGGCTCCCCAGACTAAAAAGGAGGGGCCGAAGAGCCTGGATGAAGTCGACCCGACGGTTCTCGATACTTTCAACCGCCTCGGCATTCCGCTGCAGGAGCAGAAACAGCTCGCCGGAATGGCTGTGGACGCCGTGATGGACTCAGTCAGCGTCAAGACCACCCACCGGGAGAAGCTCGCTGAACTCGGCATCATTTTCTGTTCGATTTCGGAAGCCGTGAAAGATTATCCCGACCTGGTGAAGAAGTATCTCGGCTCGGTGGTGAGCTACCGCGACAATTTCTTCGCGGCGCTCAACTCAGCCGTGTTTTCCGACGGTTCCTTCGTCTACATTCCCAAGGGTGTGCGCTGTCCGATGGAACTCTCTACGTATTTCCGCATAAATGCCTCCGGTACCGGACAGTTCGAGCGTACTCTCATCGTGGCCGACGACGAGGCTTACGTAAGCTACCTCGAGGGATGTACGGCTCCCATGCGCGACGAGAACCAACTCCATGCTGCTATCGTAGAAATTGTGGTGGAAGACCGCGCCGAGGTCAAATATTCAACCGTGCAGAACTGGTATGCGGGCGACAAAGACGGCAAGGGAGGCATATACAATTTCGTGACCAAACGCGGACTTTGCCGCGGTGACTACAGCAAGCTCTCGTGGACTCAGGTCGAGACTGGCTCGGCCATAACATGGAAATATCCCTCGTGCGTGCTCGCGGGTGAGGGTGCCGTGGGTGAATTCTACTCCGTTGCGGTGACGAATAACTACCAGCAGGCCGACACCGGCACCAAGATGATTCATCTCGGACGCAACACACGTTCAACCATCGTGTCGAAAGGTATATCCGCCGGCCATAGCCAGAACTCTTACCGCGGACTCGTGAAGGTGGCGCCCAATGCCGACGGCGTGCGCAACTACACGCAGTGCGACAGTCTCCTGATGGGCCCCGACTGCGGTGCCCATACCTTCCCCTATATCGACGTGCTCAACGAAACCGCCGTGGTGGAGCATGAGGCCACCACCTCGAAGATTTCGGAGGATCAGCTCTTCTATTGCAACCAGCGCGGCATACCTACGGAGGAGGCCGTCGGGCTGATTGTCAACGGTTACGCAAAGGAGGTGATGGCGAAATTGCCTATGGAATTCGCCGTCGAGGCGCAGAAACTTCTTTCGATTACCCTTGAGGGGACTGTAGGCTAAAGTTCGCAATTATTGGCCTGTTTCGCCCATGCGGTTTGCGCATACGGATGCAAATGGCTACTTTTGACGCCATGAAACTCCATTCATTGCGCATAGTAACGCTCCTTCTGCTCTCCCATTTTTTGTTCATCTTTGCGGGATGCGATAATTTCGAGCACCATCCGTATGCCGTGAAAATCGACGGCCCGACCGGCATAAACGAGGCGTCGGTTTCGGATATCTGCGGCAGACTGACGTCGCTCCCCCTGCGTTTTGCTTTCATCACCGACACTCAGGGAGCGTACGACGAACTTGAGGATGCCATTGCCGACATCCGTACGCGCCGTGTGGATTTTATAGTCCACGGCGGCGACCAGACAGATTTCGGACTGCCGAAGGAATTTATGTGGTGCCGCGACTTAATGAACCGCGCCGGGGTACCTTATATCACCATTATAGGAAACCACGACTGCGTGGGCAACGGCGAAGCAACCTTCGCTTACATCTACGGCCGGAAGAATTTCAGTTTTACCGTGGCGGGGGTACATTTTGTGTGTCTGAACACCAATGCCCTGGAATATGATTATTCGGAGCCGGTGCCCGACCTGAATTTCATGGAGGCGGACGCCGCGGAGGTCAACGAACTTAATGCAGCGGTGCCCGGTTCTGTAACCCATACTGTGGCGGTGATGCACTCGCGGCCATACGACGAGCAGTTCAACAACAATGTTGCGAAACCCTTTCTCTTCTACCTCAAATCTTATCCCGGCATGCGCGAGGATGACCCTGCGGATCCCCGGGGCGGGCATACCCACGGGTTTTGCATAAACGGCCACAACCATTCCATGAGCATAAGCGAAATCGGCGACGCCGGTATCTTATTTTACCAGTGCCCCAACATGGCGAAGCGATGCTATTTCATATTCACATTAACTGACGGCGGCTATGAAATGGAAACGGTTGATTATTAGCGCAGCTGCCGCCGCGGCGCTCATATCCGCTCAGGCTGCGGCCGCGGATGATACCGACAGTCTGAGGATAGCCCGCTACGAACAGCGCCTGGAACAGCGTCTCAACAACTGGAAGCGCCTGATTCCGAACCTGATGTCGCTGCAGTATGCCGGCGGTATCGGAACGGTGTCGGCAGGCGTGGGTTGGGACTACGGTCCGAGCGACAACTGGGAGACTCACGTGCTCGTGGGCTATCTGCCCCGCAAATATCACCACGACGAGTACTGGACTTTCACCGTCAGGGAAAACTATCTTCCGTGGCGCCTCGGATTTCTCGGGGGAAAGTACAGGATAGCGCCGCTTTGCGTGTCGCTGAGCGTGAACTCCATCCTCCACAGCGACTTCTGGACCTCGGAACCCGACCGCTATCCGAGCGGATATTACGGATTTTCGAGCCGCATACGTTTCCATCTGGGAATAGGCCAGAGGTTCACATACAATATTCCGCTCGAGCGGCGCTATCTCGGGCGGCAGATTTCGGTCTATTACGAAATCTCCACCTGCGATCTCTACGTGCGCCAGAAAATGCTCAACGGATCCATCCCGCTCAAGGACATCATAATCCTTGGAGCCGGTATAATCTACACGATCTGAGTTCCGCGGGGTCAGCCCAACGAGGGCAGGCCGTGGATTTCTGTGAGGATTGCGACAGCTTCCTCGACAGTGCTGACATTAGAGATTGCGAATGAGCGCTTACCGTTGCGCTCGCGGATTTTGCAGCGCCGTGCGTTTTTCTGCAGATAGTTGAGCAGTTTGCCGAACACGTCGGACTGATAATAGGCGCGGTTGGTCTCGTCGACGAAATAGATGTACATAATTTCCTGTTTCAGCGACACTTTCTCAATGCCGAGCCGGCGCGCAAGGCGTCGGAGCCGCGGAATGCGGAGCAGTTCTGCAGTGACCGGCGGAATAGCTCCGAAACGGTCGATAAGCCGCGAGCGGAATGCCTGAAGGTCGAGTTCTCGCTCTATGCCGTCGAGCTCCTGATAGAGCGAGATGCGCTCGCTCTCGGTGGGAACGTAGTCTGCCGGGAGCAGCAGTTCCATGTCGCTCTCGATCACGCAGTCGGCCACGTAATCCTTCTCCTTGTCGGCATCGTTTTCGCCGGCGGTCTCGAGATCGGCGAATTCCTCCGTGCGCAGTTCCGTGACAGCCTCGCGGAGAATCTTCTGATAGGTTTCGTAGCCGAGGTCGGCTATGAAACCGCTCTGCTCGGCGCCGAGCAGATTGCCCGCTCCGCGTATGTCGAGATCCTGCATGGCTATATGAATTCCGCTGCCGAGGTCGCTGAAGCTCTCTATGGCCTGCAGGCGGCGCCGCGCCTCGGGAGTCAGCGGCACGTGGGGCGGCACGAGCAGGTAGCAGAACGCCTTGCGGTTGCTTCTTCCCACTCGTCCGCGCAGCTGGTGGAGTTCGCTGAGTCCGAACTTCTGCGCGTTGTTCACGATTATGGTGTTGACGTTGGGCATGTCGACGCCGCTCTCTATGATGGTGGTGGCGAGCAGGATGTCGTAGTCGTGGTTCGAGAAATCCATAATTGCTTTCTCGAGCTTTTCGGGGGGCATCTGGCCGTGGGCCATCACAACTCTGGCGTCGGGGACTATGCGGCGGATCTGCGCCTCGAGTTCGCTTAGACCTTCTATGCGCGGGTTGATGACGAATACCTGGCCGTTGCGCGACAGTTCGAAGTTGATGGCCTCGGAAAGGATTTCGTCGCCGCCGGCGTTGACGGAGGTGACAATCGGATAGCGGTTTGGCGGAGGAGTGTTGATTGATGACAGGTCGCGGGCTCCCATCAGCGAGAACTGCAGAGTGCGGGGAATGGGGGTGGCGCTCATTGTGAGTGTGTCGACGCTCACTTTCATCTGTTTGAGTTTTTCTTTAACCGCCACTCCGAATTTCTGCTCCTCGTCGATGATAAGCAGTCCGAGGTCTTTGAAATTCACGTCCTTGCCTATTATGCGGTGGGTGCCTATCAGGATGTCGATTTTTCCATCCTTGAGGTCGGCGAGAATCTGCTTCACCTGCTTTGCGGTGCGGGCGCGCGAGATGTAGTCGACCCTCACGGGGAAGTCGGCGAGACGTTTGCGGAATGTATTGTAGTGCTGATATGCGAGCACGGTCGTTGGTACGAGCAGAGCGGTCTGCTTGCCGTCGGTTGCGGCTTTGAATGCCGCGCGGATGGCGATTTCGGTCTTTCCGAAGCCAACGTCGCCGCAAATCAGGCGATCCATAGGCTTTTCACTTTCCATATCGGCCTTCACCGCTTTGGTGGCGGTGAGCTGGTCGGGGGTGTCTTCGTAGATGAACGACGCCTCGAGTTCGTGCTGAAGATAGGAGTCGGGGGCGAAGGCGTGGCCTTTCTCCTCCTTGCGGGCGGCATAGAGCCTGATGAGATCGCGGGCTATGTCCTTGAGCTTCGACTTGGTCTTTTCCTTCATCCTGTTCCATGCGCCGGAGCCGAGCTTGTTGATTTTCGGGGGCACACCGTCCTTGCCGCGGTATTTTGCGAGTTTGTGAAGGGCGTGGATCGAGACGAAGATTATGTCGTCGTTGGCATATACGAGTTTTATCATTTCCTGCGTGCGGCCGTTGACGTCGGTACGCAGCAGTCCGGCGAATTTTCCTACGCCGTGGTCGACGTGGACTATGAAATCGCCTGGTTCAATGGCACTTAGCTCTTTGAGCGACAATGCGAGCTTGCCGGAGCGGGCACGGTCGCTCCGCAGGGTGTACTTGTGGAATCGGTCGAAAATCTGATGGTCGGTGAATACGCAGATTTTCAGTGACTTGTCGGAAAATCCTTCGTGGAGGGTCGAAATTACCGGCGTGAATTCAATGCTGTCGCCGCGGTCGGCGAAAATGGCTTTCAATCGTTCAATCTGCTTCTCGCTGTCGCTGAGAATGTAGATTTTGTAACCGTCGGAGAGCAGGCTGGTGAACGATTCGCTTATCAGTTCGAAATTTTTGTGATAGATGGCCTGAGGCGAACAGTTGAAGTCGATGCTCGCGGTGGCGGCGGGGTCGGGCTGTGCCGAGGCGGTGAATCTCAGTTGTCTGAATTCCTGCAGATGCCGGGCGAATTCTCCGGCGTCGACCACCTGCTTCATGGCGGCCATGTCGCCCTCGCCGGCGATAATGGCGCTCTGCGAGAAATCGTCGTCGGCAATCGCCCTGATACGGTCGACGGTGTAGCCGGCATCGCGCACGGCAATCAGAGTTTCGGCCGGGATATAGTCGAGCAGCGAATAGCCTGCGGCCTGAGAGGCCACGCCGGAAGTTATGTCGATTTCGTCAAGGCGTGTCTCGGAGAGCTGTGTCTCTATGTTGAAAGTGCGTATGGAATCGATTTCGTCGCCGAAGAAGTCGATACGGAACGGCAGCTCGTTGCTGTAGCCGAAAATGTCGAGAATGGAGCCTCGGATTGCGAAATGCCCCGGTTCATACACGTAGTCCTGCTCCGTAAAACCGTTGTCGCGGAGCCATTTTGCGGTTTCCGTAAGGTCTGTTTCTTCTCCTTTTTTCAGATGGAGAGTGTGGCGTTCCATTACTTCCTTCGGAGCCACTTTTTCGGCGAGGGCGTCGGGGTAGGTGACCACGAAGCGGGGACTGCGGTCGCCATACCAGCGGTTGAGCGCCTCGGTGCGCAGAATCTGATTGGGCGGATCGGGCTGTCCGTAGCGGATGTCGCGCTTGTAGCCCGAGGGAAACATCAGCACGGCATCCTCGCCGAGAATGCGCGAGAGGTCGTGGTAAAGATAGCCGGCGTCGTCGAGCGAGTCGCCCACCACGAGTGCGGGTATGCCCTCAGAATCGGTCTGCGACAGCAGCATTGCCGCCGACGAGCCTGCGAGATTATAAAGCGATATGATGCGGGAGCCGCCGTCGAGCGCCTTTTTCAGGGCGCCGCGGCGGCGTCTGGTCATGAATATCTCACTGAGTTCCTGAATGTTCATCGTAGCAGCCTCTAAGAGGTTGTTTAATAACAAATGTTAAGCCGGAGTGGGTGGATTTTTGAGCTACCCTGTTCATAATCTGAAGGAGCAGTGCTGTAGCACTGTGACTGAAGATTAGGGGCAGGGGAGCCAAAAAGACATCCATGCGACTTATGGTAACTTATTTTTATCTTTTTAAACATTTTATTCGGTTTAAAGATTGCTTGAAAAATGCTTTTTCGCATCCATTCTCTTGGGTGCCTTTCGTGCTGGTTCTCAGTCACAGTGCTACAGCACTGCTCCTTCAAACCATCCCGAAATCCATCTCAAGAGAATGGACTCCGGCTTTAACATTTGTTGTTAAACAACCTCTTATTTTCCGGCTTTCGGTGAGAGAAGTTCCTTATACTTTGTGGCGGAAGAGAGTACGGTTGCGGCGCTGTCGAGCGTGGCATCCTCGCGGAGATTGTAGATTATGTCGCCGCGGTCGTAGTAGTAACGCTTGATTATTTCGCTTGCGAGATAGGGAGAGAGGGCGTCGCGGTTGGTGTCGAGGTCGCGCTTAAGGTCGTGGCGGAGTTCCTTGGCGAGTCCGTCGAATTTGGCCTTGACAGAGTCGTTCATATAACCTTCGGTGGTTGCGATCTGGCGCAGCTGCTCGAGAGCGGTCTCGCACACCTTGTCGTAGTTGAACCGTGCCGGGTCTATGAAGTTTTTAAATTCCGAATAGATGGTATCGGTAATCACAAACTCCTCGGGCGAGGGAATCGAAGCGTGTTCGGAGGCATATTTGTTGGCGAAGTCAAACGCCCAGTGGTCGCGGACCACGTTGTAGGTCAGCCTTGTCACGTCGGGGTACTCCACGGTGATGTCGGGGGTTATGCCTCCGCCGTCGCGCACCTCTCGTCCGCCTGAGGTCTTGAATACGGAGGTGAGCGAGTCGGGAATCCTGCCAACAGAGCCGTCAGGGTTACGGTTGCTGTAGTCGATAGCCTGAATCAGGCGTCCGCTCGGGATATAATACTTGGCAATGGTTACTTTCAGCAGTCCGTCGTAGGGAAGCTGGCGGGTGCTCTGCACGAGGCCTTTGCCAAACGAACGGTTGCCCACAATCACGGCGCGGTCGAGATCCTGAAGCGCGCCCGACACGATTTCAGCCGATGAGGCTGTGGAACCGTCGATCAGGACGGCAAGCGGAATCTTCGTGTCGATGGGACTCACGGTGGTCTTGTAGGTCTTCTCGGTCAGAGCGCCTTTGCCGCGGGTGGTGAGCACGGGAGTGCCCTTGGGGAGGAACAGTCCGAGAATCTGCACGGCACTCTCGAGCAGGCCTCCGCCGTTGCCGCGGAGGTCGAGCACGATCTCTCTGGCGCCTTTGTTGCGGATAAGGTCGGTAACGGCGTCGCGCACTTCGTTATATGATTTGTCGGTGAAACTGCTCAGAGCCACATATCCTATATTGTCTTTCACTATGCCGTAGAACGGCACGGAGGGAATCTGAATCTTCCGTCTTACGATTTCGAAACTCTTCACCGAGTCCTCTACGTAGGGACGCACTACTGTGACTTTCAGTTTCGTGCCCTGCTGGCCTTTGAGCTTGTCGCTTACTTTCGAGCTGTTCCAGCCCACGGTGGAGTCCTGGTCAATCATTATGATGCGGTCGCCGGGACGCAGACCGGCTTCGGCAGCAGGACTTCCCTCGTAGGGTTCCGAAATGTAAGTGTTGCCGTTGCGCTCCATTATGTAGGATCCGATGCCTCCATACTCGCCGGTGGTCATGGTGCGGAAGGATTCCTGAGCTTTTGCGGGGATATATTCCGTATAGGGGTCGATGTCGTTGAGCATCGCTCCGATGGCAATGTCGATCGACTTTTCGGCATCGATGGAATCAACGTAGAAAGTCTGCAGCTCCTTGTAGAGCGAGTTGAAAATGTCGAGATTCCGTGAGATTTCGTTCTTTTTGCTCCGTGTAGAAGCTGAGGCGAGGATAGTAATCAGCACGAGAGCGGAAGCGATTATGGTGAGCTTTTTCATTATAAAATCCTTTTGTTGTAAACGCGGGTTCAAAGTTAGTCAATTATTATAACAAATAAAGAGAGAGAAAGTCGAAAAATTAATAAAAAACGGTGTCGTGAGTAAATTTTTGGGCCGAGAGTTTGCATATTAAAAAAATCGGTTGTAATTTTGCAACGCAAAACCCGGAGGGGTGGCAGCAAAGCAATAGCAAAATGCTTCAATAGCTCAGTTGGTTAGAGCATCTGACTGTTAATCAGAGGGTCGTTGGTTCAAGTCCATCTTGAAGCGCAAAAATTTTCAAGCAAAATGCTTCAGTAGCTCAGTTGGTTAGAGCACCTGACTGTTAATCAGGGGGTCGTTGGTTCAAGCCCATCCTGAAGCGCAAAGCGGAATCTTTCGAAAGAAAGGTTCCGCTTTTTGTTGAGCGGGAGGGAGCGGCAGCTACACAGCCGGATTGGAGGGATTGGCGGACTACCCCAAGCTGCGTGCCACCTACGGGGCACTTGCTTAGGGCTACCATTGAGGCGCTGCCCTGCAGCGCAGTTTGCGGCTACGCCGCTATTTTTTAACAACAGCTTTTTACATTGACCCGGCAAAAGGCGGTTGAAATGATAAAAATTCGCGAGCCTTGGCTAACGCCGGTTTCGAGGCGTCGCGCCCTCCGGGGCTCGCCTCGAGTGTGGAGGGGGTGAGGGTCTGTCCCACAGCTCCACTTCGCTTCGCAATGGGTTAAGTTATATCGCCCTTCCAGGGCTTTTACGATGTTTTCAGCAAC
>UROS01000083.1 GCA_900549445.1 uncultured Porphyromonadaceae bacterium
GAAAACAAGCTCAACGAATGCTTCTACGCCATCGGAACCAACAAGGAACTGAAAGAAAAGAAGATTCTTGAAAAGAAATTCCTCGGCAAGACCAAAGTCATGAAAGGCGACTTCGATGCCTCATATTTCACTGTAGGCGACATCCGCACGCTCACCAGCATCCCCACCCACAGCAAAAAGGCCAAAATCATGACCAGCCAGCCCGCCGATTCCTATCAGATCGTTGACCAGGGCAATCAGAAAGTGATAATGATCACCAATCCCGCCAAATTCTGGCAGCTCTCCAACTTCCTCGTAATTCAGGTTGACTAAGAGACAGAACCTATGCATATATATTGCGGCGCGGTCGAACTGACCGCGCCGCAATTGTTTATCGGTGCAGGGTGACTGCGAAGTCCCGGAAACGGCCGAGCCCCTCGGTGAGGATGGCGCGGGGGCACGCTATGTTCCATCGCATGAAGCCCTCGCCCTCCGGGCCGTACATCGTTCCGGCGTTCAGCCACAGTCCCGCGCCGCCAATCAGCCTGCGTTCCAGTTCATCGGACGAAAGGCCGGATCTGCGGCAGTCCATCCATACAAGATAGGTGCCTTCAAGCTCCATAATGGGGAACCCGGGAAGATTCTCGCTGCAATATTCGCGCATATACGTGTAGTTGCCGTAAATATACTCCACGAGCTGCCGCAGCCACTCCTCGCTCTCGTTGTAGGCGGCCTGAGTGGCCGCTACTCCGAAAGGATTCACATCACAAACCTCATTGTCGTTGATAGCCCGGTCGATTTTTGCCCGGCGGCGGGCATCGGCACACACAATGTTGGCAATCTGCAGTCCGGCTATATTGAACGCTTTGCTCGGCGATATGCAGGTGACGGAATTGCGGAGGAATTCTTCTGAAACGGAAGCAAATGGCGTATAACGATGACCGGGAAACACGAGTTCGCAGTGGATTTCGTCGGAAACTACCGTCACACCGTGGCTGATGCAGATTTCCCCGATCCGGCGCAGTTCCTCACGGGTCCACACGCGGCCGGCAGGATTGTGGGGATTGCAGAGGAGCATGACCTTTGCTTTTGGGTCGGCGGCCTTCCGCTCGAGGTCGTCGAAGTCAATCCTGTAAGTGTTGCCGGTCTGCAGCAAAGGAGATGAATCGATCACACAGCCGTTGTTGCGTATCGATGAAAAGAAACAATTATAGACGGGAGTCTGCACGATTACCCTGTCGCCCGGCTCGGTCAGAGCTTTGATTACGGCCGATATGGCCGGAACCACGCCCGATGTATATATTATCCAGTCGCGGCTTACAGTCCATCCGTGGCGACGGGCGAACCATCCGGTCACAGCATCGTAATAACTGTCGGTGACAAGCGTATAGCCGAAAACGCCGTGGTCAACACGGCGCCGAAGCGCGTTGATAATGGCGGGAGCGGTCTGAAAATCCATGTCGGCCACCCACATTGGCAGCACACTGTCGTTTTCAGCACTGTCCCACTTATACGAGCCCGTGCCGCGGCGCTGAACCTGTCTGTCGAAATCGTATTTCATTGCTTGCTGCGGTCTGTTATCTCGCAATCTGCGGGAGCTTTGATGTTTTCATCGATTGTAACCGAGCCGATGCTGTCGGCCTGGATGCGTCCCGACTTGGGATTCTTGATATTGGAGATGGAACCGCGGATGTCGGCGTGCAGGGAGCTGTACTCAAAGGCGCGGTCGCAATCCGGGCCGAACGTGCAGTTCTCGAGAATGAGATTGTCGGCATAGCAGAGAGGTTGCTCACCGGTGATATGGCAGTTGACCAGACGGAGATTTTTCGAATGCCAGCCGAGATATTCGCCGTTGAGTTCGGAATCGTAGACCGTTACGTTCTCCACCTCCCAGAAAGCGTCTTTCGTGGTTATGCGGGCATTGTGGATCTCGACGTTTTTCACGTACTGAAACACGTATTTGCTGTCGCTTTCCAGCCCGTCGATAAAGATATTGTTGCTGAACATGAAGGGATACGTACCCCCGTGGAGTTTGAGATTGCGGATGCGGATATTGTTGCAGCGCCAGAACACCTCGTCGGCATCGTTGATGACCACGTTCTCGATTTCGATATTGTCCATCTCGCGAAACATTTTCGGAGCGTCGATTACGGTATCGGTCATTCTGAGATTGTCGGAATACCAGAGCGCCGAGCGGCCGCCCACATCGAAATAACAGCGGTTAATCTTGAAACCGTGGACGTGCCAGAAAGGGTAATTGCCCTCGAAACGGCAATTTTCGGCTTCAATGTTGCTGCACTCCTTGATGGCAGATTCACCCTCACGGATAACTACATTTTCCAGACGGAGATCGTGGGATTCAAACAAAGGACGTTCGCCTCCGAATTCTTTATCTTTAATCAGTTCCATAGGACATATTCGTTTTTTTCATTTATATTGCAAAATTACAGAAGATGCGCCGATGGCCCGGTGTTCGGATTACGGAAAGTATAACCCTTATTACAGCCATTCAGACCTTTTTCATCCACCGTTCGCGCTTGAGCCTGACAAGGAAAATCAAACCTCTGAAACAAAGCTCCACACACATGGCGATCCACACGCCCTTCAGTCCCATCGACGGAGCGAGCATTGCCGCAAGCGACAGGCGCACGGCCCAGATGCTGAAGAGATTCATCAGACACGGCACGAGCATGTCGGCCGCGCCCACAAACACACCGTAAGCCACAATCGAGGCTGCAAACATCGGTTCGGCGAAGGCTTCGATGCGAAGCGCCATAACTCCCAGCTCGCGAATCGGCTCAACCGGAGTCATCAGTCCGATAATCTGAGGAGCGAAGATATACATCAGCACCCCCATGAAGCCCATTATCACCATTCCCATGAAAACGGTGATACGGGCGAAACTCCTGGTAAGCTCCCTGCGGGCGGCACCTATGCTGTGGCCTACGAGAGTGGTGGCGGCATCGGCTATACCGTAGCCAGGCATATAGCAGAGGCTTTCAGCCGTTATGGCAAACGAATTGGCGGCGATGGCAAACACTCCGAGAGGGGCGACGATAACGGTGGTCATTATCTGCGCTCCGCATATTACAGCGTGCTCTATTCCCATTGGCAGACCTATACGCAGAGCCTTGCGGAGCGTGGCGCCCTGAGGTAGGAAACTCCGTTTTTCGCCAATGAGCCGCAGTTCTTTCGACCGGGTGAAAAGATACCAGAGCAAAACCGCCGCTGCCACGGCTTCGGCACCGGCAGTGCCAAGCGCCGCTCCCTCCACCCCAAGCCCTGCTCCGGGCATGGTGAACGAAAAACCGGCTGCGTGAAAATCGCGGGTGGGAAAAATCAGCAGAAAGTTGAAAATGACGTCGAGCACACACATCGTGACGCCCAGAAGACTCGGCACGTGCATATTGCCGCTGCACCGCAACATGCTCCCGGCCAAAAAATTCATCTGCAGCGCAGGTATGAAAAGCGAGAAGATTAAAAAGTAAAGCGACGACTCGCGGCGTATGGCGGCATCACCGCCCAGCCACTCCGGAAGAGGGCCGCTTACAGCCGCGCCCGTGAGCGCGACAATGATGCTGAACGAAAGCGTAGCCACCAGCGCCTGGCGCAACACGGCGCGCGCCCCTTCGAGGTCGCCGGCGCCCACCTTGTGGGCCACCTGCACGGAAAAACCGGTGGCTGCCGCCACACACGTCCCAGAAAAGAGCCATGTTGAGGTAGATACAAGTCCGATAGCCGCAGAAGCGTCGGCCCCGAGGTGCCCCACCATGGCCGCGTCGATATACTGCATGACGATAGACGACAGCTGCGCGATAATCGCCGGAACGCTCAGCAACGCGGCGAGATGGAGCTGCTGCCCGAGGGTCATGGGCTTACCGTCGCGGATCAGCGCAAGCAGGGAACTGGATTTATCGGCACGTGTTATCACTCGGTTATCGTGTGGGGATCAATTAACAGGCGTAAATAATACTTTCTAAGAGGTTGTTTTTAAACAACCTCTAAATCTCACGGATATTGACGGAGAGTGGAGGATTGCCCTCGCTGTCGTAAATAACTGTTGTACCATTAACATTAGGAAGCGTCTCCTTAACTTTCCTCATATTGTCCATATAATTTGAACGAAGGTTTGCTCCGGCTTTTATTTCATATAAATGGAGACCGCTCCCCTCTTCAGCTACGACATCAACTTCCAGACCGGATTTCTCGCGATAAAAATATAACCGGGGCTCTTTTCCATCATTATATCTTCTTTTGAGAAGCTCGCAAACTGCGAGATTCTCAAAAAGAGGGCCACGCATCTGATGCGATTTCAGCACCTCCTCATTTTCGATACCTAAGAGAAAACACGCTAACCCCGTGTCATAGAAATATATCTTGGGCATCTTTGTGAGGCGTTTTGAATAATTTGAAGAGTAAGGCTTTAAAGGAAATGCAATGTAGGAGGTCATTAATATCGACAGCCATTCCTTAATCGTGACAGAAGAAACCTCAGTTTCACGCGCTAAAGATGAAGCATTGAATTCAGATCCTATCCGGGTGGCCAAAAGACGCATAAACTTGTCGAAAGCCATTATATTTTTAACTTTCAGCAAGTCTCTCAGATCCCGCTCCACGTAGGTGTTATAATAACCTCTGTAATAAAGGTCGGGAGGTATGTTTCGGACGATAACCCGAGGATAAAGGCCCTCTGTTATAATCCGGTCTGTGCTTTGATTGTCAACAATATCTTTTACTTCCGGAAGGGAAAATGGAAGCAGAGTAAAGATCGCAGCTCTTCCGGCCAAAGATTGAGATTTTGTTCGGAGCAACGAGAAATTGCTGCTTCCGGTGAGTATGTATTTCCTATTCTTAAACTCGTCGACTCTGACTTGTATCATCGACAGAATCTCCGGAACATTCTGAACCTCATCAATAATTGCCTTCTCTCCTAACGCATCTAAAAATCCGATTGGATTTCTCATTGCATCAGTCCGTAATGATATATCCTCTAAATTCGTATAATTATAGTCAGGGAATAAATGCCGGCATAAAGTGCTCTTTCCGGATTGGCGGGGACCGGTGACTATAATGACGGGGAAATATTGATGCGCTTTTAAAACAGCGTGAGACAGCGATCTGTTTACATATTCACTCATGCCTTAAATTATCAATACAGCAACTTTAAATATTTCAAAGTTACACTTTAATATTGAATCCATACCTAAAAAAAGAGGTTTAAAAACCTCTTTTTTGCGGAGCGACCGAGATTCGAACTCGGGATACGCTTTTGGCGTATACACGCTTTCCAGGCGTGCCCACTCAGCCACTCGAGCATCGCTCCTTTTGTGTTTGCGGTTGCAAAGGTAAACAATCTTTTCGGTATTTCCAAATATTTTTTCGCTTCATTTTTCGCGGAGGACGGGCTGTCCCACAGCTGCGCAGCGGGTTATAGATATACCGCGCCTCACGGCGCTCTCACGCGCAGGTGATATGCGGATTACCTGCGCGCTAAATATTCTATCAGTTTTTCTGCGGAGGAGCACCGGAGGCGCGATGTCTTTTTAACCCATTGCGTAGCGAAGTGGAGCTGTGGGGCAGCGTGCTCCCCCCTCCTTTCGAGGCGAGCCGCGGAGCCGCGATACGGGCGGCAGCCATGGATTCCGCGAAACTTGGCCGCTGCGCAGGGTCGGGCGCGAAATCGTCGCGGAGGGCGGCCGCACGGGCCGTGCGGCCCTACAATCGGAGGATTCGGCGGCGGGGAAAAAGAATCGCAAGCCGTGGGGCTTGCGATTCGGAGAGATTATTTTTTGACGGGTTCGAGTTCGAGGCGCGTTGCGCGGATAGCTTGTGCCTGAGTCGGTGCGCCGGCGAAGCGGCTAACCATCGACCGTCCCGGTCCAATGGGGTTGTCGAAGGAGCAGACGATTCGGACAGGCGCAAACAACCGAGAGAGTACCTGAGGAGTATTCTCGTTGAATTCGGTATGATTATAAAATGCCTGATGGTAGTTCTTCATCGGGTTTGACCCCCAGCAGTCCCATGTGTTCAGTTTGAATACCTCGGCAAAGTTCATATCAGAACGATTCAACGTAGTCGGTTTGTTCTTCGCGGCGTTGAGATCAGCAGCCGAAGTCAGAAGATTATCTTTCCTCGGGTGAATGGAACAGTATGTCACCTGCCCTATTCCGGTCGCGTTGTCATTGAATCCCGGCTCAGACAGGAACTGACAGCCGAAACCACGGAAATCAAGACCGGAGATGTTGGCGCAGTATGAATCACCGCTTATAAGCTTGCCGCCACGCAAAGCATCAACGGTAGTTTCAAGCCAGACCTTTCCTGCACCGCCTTTGCGGACATTATCCGAAATCCATTTGGCAGCAAAAAGGTAGCCGCCGTAACGGCGCATAGCCACCATATCCTTCCAGGTAGGTATACGGCAATCGTCAAATCCGCTTTTATCAGTCGGGATAAGAGTACCGTCGGCGATATTTGTCAGGTTATAGAGATACGCAAGGTTTTCGCGATCATCAGGGTTGTTGACCGGATCGAAATCGCCGTCGAATGAACCTTCGGTGTTACCATAAAACGGATCTCCGCCTTTTGCCGTGGGGATCACGTAGCCGGGAGCAAGAAGTTCATCCTTGCCGAACTTTTCATGAGGCTTACGTTCGCTGTTACGGAAAGGCTGATAATCGACCATGCCGACGGTGTAGCCCTCTTCAGTGCCGTAAACTTCGCGATATTTCGCAAGGTCGAGATTGTAGTTCAGCAGCGTACGGCCTTTAGCATCCTTGAAACTGCGGAGCGATTTGGCGAACCAGAACTGATTGAAGCCTACCTTACGGAGAGGATAAGCACGGTTACCAACGGTCACGGTCTTTTCAACAACGTAGCAGATGCCGTTGCCGTCCATATCGGTTTCATCGTCGACGGCAGGGGTGTACGACACGAAGGCCTGCCCATTGCTGTCGTAAGCAATATGGCCGTTGAGATAAGCCTCAGTATTGGTAATACGCAGCGGTTCGCCGGTTTCATCCTGAGGCATAACGAATTCATCCACAATATTCTTCGCCGGATCCCAATAGAGGGTTCCTCCGTGCATGTAGTATTCAAAAAAGTGAGGGGAACTGAATCCGAACGAATTCGCGGCATCTGTTGCATACTGTACATCCTCACGCCCGGCATCTACAAAAGAATTCAGATATTCATGACCGTGGTCTACTTTATAAATACCCTGACGCATAACCGATTCAGAATCACCTGCATGAGGCTGCGGCCATGCAGCGTTGGTCTTCACGGGGTAGTTGCCGTGGATGTCGTAGGCATACTCGGGATAGCGTATGGGAGTATAACCGGGATAACCTCCGCCGCTCTTCATATCGTAGACGAACCGTAGCACTGTACCTTTTGTCAGATCGGGTTTACGCTGACCAGGAATAAGATTATAGAATACCCATACCTGCGAATTTATAGCCAGGTTACCAGCTGTCGGAGCCATTGAACCTCCGGGACGGTATTTTTCGGTAAGAGAGACCATCTGCTTATACAGATCGTCGGTTCCCGGGTTAGTGTTAAGCATATAACCACTTATTCCTACACCGAGATTATCGCCTGCAGCTTCGAATTGTTTATCGGGGTCAGTGGGAGACGCATCTCTGTACTCCGAGGCGCCGGATATCGACGGGTCAGCATAGTAGATGTACTCGCGGCAGAGGTAGCCCACGAGTTTGCCGTCGGGTGAGAAAACCTCGAGCACCCATGAATCCTCGTCGGTGATGTCGATAATAGGCGGAGTGTCGTCGGAGATATTGAAATAGTAATTATGGCCGGGACGGAGAGCCACATCCTGCTTGAGGCGGAACTCGAGCGCAGCAGTGTTCTTACGTGTAATCCGGAGGAAAGGTTCGTCTGAAGCCTTGAGATCGCGGCAGGCGGGAACAGCCACACGGAAGAAGAAGGTCTGCGCATGAGCGTCGCTCGATTCGAGCGAATTAGGCTGAGTGAGGGCAAAAACCTCCTGATCCTCGGCTACAGTATAATTTACGTTATCAAGATCTTCCTCGAGAAGATTGGCGCCGGTGAGTGTGACGGGCTGACCGAAAATGGTGGCCGACTCGTAGTTTCTTACATCCTGAACAGAAACGAGGACCACGATATTAGCCATAAGATGTTCAAACACTATATGACAGCTCTTGCCGTCGGCGTCGGGGGTCACGTAGTCCCAGATGAAATCGGATCTGCCGTAGTTGTCGATTCCGAATTCAGAGTCGCCGAAAGACTGCTCCTGCTCAACAGTGTGCGAATAGTTCTTGAGACGGTCGAGGGTCATTTCGGCGTCGTAGGGATAATAGAAAAGGTAGCGTGGAGCGCCTTTCTGCAGATCGTTGTCTTCTGAAACCGGCTCGAGAGCCTTTATAACGACACTGTTACCGCCGTCGTCAGTAAAATTCTCCGTAACCACCACCTGCATCGGCACGTTGGCCTGCACCACGTTGCCATCGTCTTCGGCATCGAAAGTAAAGGCGCCTATAACGTCGCCCGTCTCGAATTCGGAATGATGCTCGTCGAGATAGCTTACGCGGGAGTCGGATTTCGACTCCGTCGTACCGATTATGAAATAATGGCCGGAAACGGAACTGTCGTTATAGACAGGTGCGGGCATATCGTCGCGACACCCTGCCGAAAGCAAGGCAAGCGCGGCGAAAAATGAGGCCGGGATATATCTTGTGAGTTTCATTATTGCTGGTTTTCTTCTGTTTCAGGTTTTATGGGGTCGAGTTCGGTAGTGGGTCCGTCGAGCCAGTCGCGGATAATGAACTCGATATATTTGGGAGAGAAACGGATAATGTAATATTTGTTGCTCTCAAACTTATAATCTGTCACACCGTTTTTGCGCATGACCTCATGAATGGAGATACGGTGAGGCTGACCGTTGACAGTTACGTTTATAACCATATCTTCATTAACGGTCTGCGGAGGGAGCACCACGCGGAAACGCTTCTTCGCCACACGTTCCCAGGGAAGGATTCTGCCTGTGAATTCTGTATATTGGCGAACTCCGGTGCGGTCTGTCCAGTCGGAAACGGCATAGTCAGGTGTTTCCCACGATTCATAAAGATCTCTATGGACATACTTGAAGTTGAATTTCTTACCGAGGATAATCGGATTGCCCTCGAAAGTGACGTCGGTGGCCTCGTAACCGTCGGTGCAGACAAGTTCTACGGCGGCAAACGCCTTTTCAAGCTGGACATTAATGGTTCCGGAGGTGTTTTTATTAATCCAGTTGCCCCCATTATCCTTAAGACAGAAAGCATACATGAAATCGCTGTTCTGCACTTTGGTTTTGTCGATCTGACACGAGTTTACAAACACGGGGAACTCCTGAGGAGCAGCCTTACTCCAGATGTCGGCGTTCCATGAACTCTCGGCACCGAGCGACGTTGTAAAACCGGCACCAAACGACCAGTTCGGCATAAACGGGCAAGGATTTTCAGATGCAGGCAATTCGTCAGCGCGCGATGCGTGGGGGAAATCGAGCAACTGATAAAATGGCACCGTGCCGTCGTACTTTGCGCGGGCATTCTGATAATCGCCTGCGAGAAGCTCGTTGGAAACCGCTGGATAAAAGAAAACAAATCCGTAAGGTTCGTTTGTACCTGTAAGATAGAGATACTCGTCAGCAACACCTGATGCGGCATCGTGCTGATTGTAGCGCATCATAAAATGCTCACCGGTATTGGTAAGAATCGGAGCATCTTCTATGTTTATGAACTTTCCCTGAGTCTGGCTACCGCCGAGACGGTCATAGACCTTACGGAGTTCGAGATAATTACGGTCATTGACAACGAACAGATAAGCTCGGAAATGGGCAGGCGCGCCAGGCCACTGACTCTGTCTCTTATACACATCTCCGAGCCCACGAGACTC
>UROS01000084.1 GCA_900549445.1 uncultured Porphyromonadaceae bacterium
CTCTCTATTCGTCGGCAGCGTCAGATGTGTATAAGAGACAGGGTGCAAAGGTATGATTTTTTTTTAAGCCGCGCAACGGCGGGGGGGGGTTTCAGTTTGTTTTTTGGAAATTTTTTTGCTTTTTGGTGAAGAAGTGTGTACTTTTGTTGTAGACAAAATCATGGATTTGATAACTCCCATAATGCGAGAATGGCTTAAGGGCCGCGTCCGTCAGACCCGGCGCTGGCAAGGTGCCGTGAAGGAGGTGCAGCTTGAGCAGTTGCGCCGGCTTGCGCGGTGCGGCGCGCGCACGCGATGGGGCGCCGGCAGAGTGCTTGAGCGCACGGAAAGCTATGAGGATTTCATAGGCGCTGTGCCGGAGCTTTCTACCTATAACGATATCCGCCGCTACGTTATGGATATGATAGGCGGAGAGCGCGACGTTCTCTGGCCGGGAGTTGTAAGGCGGTTCGCGCAGTCGTCGGGTACGTCGGACGGCAAGAGCAAATTCATACCCGTCACCGACGATTCGCTGCGGCTGAGCCATTACCGCGGCGGTACCGATGTTGTGGCGCATTATCTGTCGAATTACCTCGACAGCCGGATTATGGCCGGGAAGGCTTTTATTTTAGGCGGAAGTTTCGCCAATGAGCTTACCCTGCCCGCAGGAGTGAAGGTGGGTGATCTTTCCGCCAATCTGATCGAGAATATCAACCCGACGGTGAATCTGTTCAGGATTCCGAAGAAGAGTGTGGCGCTCATGAGCGACTGGACAAAGAAACTGCCGGCACTCGTGGCGGCCTCGCTCCATGAGAATGTCACTAACATCTCGGGCGTGCCTTCATGGTTTATGACCGTAATCAAGGAGGTTATAAAGGCAGCAGGGGCGGATACGATTCATGATGTATGGCCTGACCTCGAGGTGTTTTTCCACGGGGGCATATCTTTCGACCCTTACCGCGAACAGTACCGCCGTCTTACCGACCCGGCGAAGATGAGGTATGTGGAGACTTACAATGCCTCGGAGGGCTTTTTCGCGGTGCAGAACGACCCGGCAGACCGCGGGATGCTGCTGTTGCTGGACGCCGGGACTTTCTACGAGTTCATCCCTCTCGGCGGCGATGCCGAAGATGCCGTGCCGGCATGGGAAGTGGAAGAGGGACGGGTATATGAGATGGTGATAACGTCGTGCAACGGACTATGGCGTTACCGGATAGGCGACACGGTGAAAATCGAGAGCGCCGACCCGCTGAAAATTACGATAGCCGGCCGCACGCGCCATTATATCAACGCTTTCGGCGAGGAGCTGATGGTTTACAACGCCGACGCGGCGATTGCGCGGGTGAGCAAGGAACTGGACTGCGGCGTGGCAAACTATACCGCGGCGCCTGTCTACGCCGGCGACCGCACCCGCGGGCGCCATGAGTGGCTGATAGAGTTCAACCGCCGTCCCGCCGACCTCGATGAGTTCGCGCGGCGTCTCGACTTGGCCCTGCAGGATGAAAACAGCGACTATCAGGCCAAGCGTGCGGGAGGGATTTTTCTCGACTGTCTGACCGTGGTTGAAGGTAAGCCGGGCATATTCGACCGTTGGCTGGCCTCTACCGGCAAACTCGGCGGACAGCGCAAGGTGCCCCGCCTGTGCAACGACCGCCGCTTCATCGATCCGATTCTTGAAATGAACAAGCAAATAAACTGATAATATGAAATTTAAATCGATTCTTGCATCGGCTTTGGCTTTGGCCTCGACCTTTGCGGCAAGCGCGGACTCTCCCCGCTACATTTTTTATTTTATAGGCGACGGCATGGGACTTGGCCACGTGATGACCACGGAGAGCTACTACCGCGACGTGATGAAAAGCGACAGTCCGCTTCTGATGCTGCAGTTTCCGGTGACGTCGGTTGCAACCACTTATTCCGCCTCGTCGCCGGTAACAGACTCTGCGGCAGCCGGAACAGCGCTTTCAACGGGCCATAAAACCAAAAACGGCATGCTCGGCATGGGCCCTGATACTACTGCCGTTCAGTCGATAGCTGTCGATCTCAATAAAATGGGTTACGGCATCGGAGTGGTGACCACGGTCTGCCCCGACGATGCCACGCCGGGCGCATTTTATGCCCACGTGCCAAACCGCTCTATGTATTACGAAATCGGCCGCGACGCAGCTGCGTCGGGTGTAAGTTTCCTCGCCGGGTCGAATCTGCGCGGACTGCGCGACAAGGACGGCAAGCCCACCGGTCTCGAGGAAATCATCAGCGAAGCGGGGATAAGTGTGGTGAGGGGTACTGACGCGCTGAAATCGGTCACCTCCGAGCGTGTGATTCTGCTTAACACCGATTCGATCAACGGCGATGTCGGCTACACTGTCGATTCGATAGCAGGCGTTCTTACCCTTCCGGCAATGACGGAGGCATGTCTTGAGCACCTGCAGAAAAACTCGCCCGAAAGCTTCTTTATGATGGTTGAGGAGGGCAGCATTGATCATTGCGCCCACGGCAACGATGCCGCCGGTGTGGTGATGGAGACCATAAGCTTTCAGGATGCAATACGCATTGCCTACGACTTCTATCTGAAGCATCCGGCAGAGACGCTGATCGTTATCACCGCCGACCACGATACCGGCGGAATGGTTCTCGGAAGCAACAGCCAGCCTTACAATGCGCACCTCAACTATCTTGCCTACGAGAAGGTGTCGAAAGACCGTTTTGCCGAATTCTGCAAGTCGATGCTCCGTTCGCGCCGCATCTTCACCTGGGAGGACATGCGCGAGTATCTTGAAGAAAATATGGGCTTCTGGAAGCACGTGCCGGTGAGCGAAGAGCAGACCAAGGCACTCGAGGAAGCGTTCGACCGCTGTTTCCTCAAGTTGCAGAGCGGAGGCCAGACCACGATGTACAACACTTACAACGACTTTGTGGTGATGGTGTACCGGGTGATGGACGATGCCTGCGGAATCGGCTGGACAGCCAATTCTCATGCGGGTAATTTCGTGCCGGTCTATGCTGTCGGCGCCGGATCGGAAATTTTCAACGGTCTGAACGACAATACCGAAATTCCGATGAAGATATTGAAGCTCGCAAAGGGCGGAAAGTGAAAATTCGCATAAACAGATAATCGCCGCGGATGCTCCATTGAGAGTCCGCGGCGATTGTTTTTTATGCTTTGCGAGCATGCCGCTATTGCCGGAGGAGTATGCGCCAGTCCTTGGGGTACAGGTTGTTGGCGCGGGAGCCGAGATTTTTCACAAAGCCGAGTGGTTCGCCTTCGAAGGAGAGCAATACTTGGCCGCGCGGGGTACCGGCGGGAAGCGTTATGGCCTCGGAGCGCAGGTAGGCAAGGGCGGTGGCGGCGTCGATCTCTATGGAGGGGAAGGCATCGCGGTTGAGGAGTGCCGACATGGCGAGCGACTGGTCGGGCACAACATCGCGCCCCTTAAGATGTCCGGCCACCACGCCGTGGTGAATCACCGACAGCCCCGTGCGCTCTATCTGCCGGAGTACAGGCGCCCACTGCGCCGGGAAAGCATTGATTCTGCCGTCGGGGCTCACTGTCCACTGCGGTTCGCTGCCGGCTTTGATCCAGCTTTTCACGGAAGCGGGAACTGCGTTTTTGTCTTGACGGTCGCGTCGCTTGTCTTTCTCCTTTACGGTTGCGCGGGCAGCAGACCCGTCGGGCTTGCGCAAAACGGCTACAAAGAGACCTTCGCCGCGCAGACGGTGGGGGAGGAAACGGTAACAGTGGTGAGGCGTGTCGATTCCGGGGGCGATTCCCCACTGCGGATCGACTCCGGGCACCTCAACACTCTCTCCTGAGAATTCCGATGCAATCCAATCGACCGTTTCCTCATTTTCGCGGCGGTTGAAGGTGCAGGTGCTGTATATGAGAAAGCCGCCGGGACGGAGCGCCGGCCAGAGATTGGCGATGATTTCGCGCTGGCGCGAAACGCATTCGTCGACGAGGCCTTCCGACCATTGGGCAACGGCGTCGGGATCCTTGCGCATCATGCCCTCGCCCGAACAGGGCACGTCGGCAATGATAATGTCGGCGCGTTCGCCGAACTCACGGAACGCCGCGGTGTCGCCGCGGGTCACGACGGCGGCGGGAATGCCCCATTTTATGACGTTTTCGCGAAGTACTGCCGCACGCGACGGCACATATTCATTGGCAACGACGAGCGACCCCTCGGGCAGACAGACGGCCGCGGCGGTAGTCTTTCCGCCCGGGGCAGCGCAGGCGTCGACGAGTATCAGCGGGTCTGAAGCATCCGGCACAAGCGACGACACGACATGGGCATGGAACATAGACGACGCTTCCTGCACGTAGTACCGTCCCTGATGCAGCGCCGGATCGAGTGTGAACACCGGACGCTCGGGCAGATAGAAACCATTGCCGTCGCTCCACGGAACCGGGGTGCATCCGTCGGCGATCTGCGGTGCTGCTTTTGCCGGGTTGAGGCGTACGGATACCTGCGGATTGCCCTGGGAGAGTGCTTCGGGCAGTCCGGCGAGCAACGGCGAGCCGTAGCTGCCTAAGAGCCGTATGAAACTTTCAGGCAGACAGGTCATTTCGGCTGGCGGAGCTTGCGACCCTCGTATTTTTCGGCGAGTTCCACCCAAAGGTTGTCGAGGGGAGCGCCGCAATTGTTTCTGGGGTCGAAACCGGCCATAACGGTGCGGCAGATGCTTTTTACTTCGCCGGAATCAGTGTTGAGAAGGCGCTGCTCTATTTTCACGCTGCGGTCGCCCACTCCGGCAATGGCAGTCAGCACCTCGAGGTGTTCGTCGAGGAAAGTGGTGGCGTAAAAATCTATGTTGACATTCACGATTACAAGGCACATGTTTTCCTGAGTGACGGGTCCGTTGAGCAGGTCTTCGAAATACCGGGCCTTGGCGGTGTCGAAAAGCGAGAGATAGACGTTGTTGTTGACGTGACCCATGAAATCGAGGTCGTTGATGCGCAGCTGCACCGGCATGCGGTGGCGGAAATCGAATTCAGGTGCGGGTATTCTGATGTTGTTTGCCATAATCTAATGAAAAAGGATATCGTGGATTACTTCCTTGCCGACCACGTCGTTGAGAGCGCGGACGAGTGCGGCACGGTTGAATGAAAGTTCGTTTTTAAGCGCTGCGGAGCTGAGGTAGACGTGCATCACCCCGTGGTCTACGAAACGTTTTATGGTGTAGCGGTTGATGCCCTGACCTACGACTTCGGGCCACAGCGCGCAGATGCGCCGGTCATCGAGTTTTTCGGTTAGGCCGGCGCGGTCGAGGGCGTCGTTGATAATTTCGCCGATCTGTCGGGGATAGGTACGTTTCATGGTTTCAGCGGATTCAGTGGCGCGGAGTGAACGCCCCGTTTTCCACGCTCCACAGTCGGTATTCGCCAGCGGTACGGGCCATAATCTCGTCGAGGTGGGTGCGGTTGGTGTCGGTGATGAAAATCTGGCCGAAACCGTTGCCGGTAACCATCTCCACGATGCGCTCCACGCGCGAAGCGTCGAGTTTGTCGAAAATATCGTCGAGCAGCAGGATGGGGCGTATTCCGGTCGCTTCGCGGAGAAATTCGTACTGGGCGAGGCGCAGGGCGATCGTGAAGGTCTGCACTGGCCCCTGACTTCCGGTGCGCCGCATGGGCATGCCGTCGAGATCCATGGCGATGTCATCGCGGTGGATGCCTACAGAGGTGTGGCGCACGATCTCGTCGTGGCGGCGTGCGCTGTCCAACTGTTGCCGGAGAGCCTGCGGGGCGGAGGCGAGGGAGCTTTCGTAGGTGAGGGTCACGTGTTCGCCGCCGCTTCCGGCTATGTGGCCGTAAACGCGGTCGAAAATTCCGGTCAGGCGCTCAATCCATCCGGCCCGGGTGGTTACAATGTATTCCGCGGCCATGGTCATGGGGAACTCGACGGCTTCGTAGAGAGCCGGGTTCACGGCGCCGTCGCGCAGCAGACGGTTGCGCTGCTCGAGGTTGCGGTTGTAGCGGATCAGGGCATCGAGATAGCGCTTGTCGCCTTGCGAGATAATCATGTCCATCCAGCGCCGGCGCTCTTCGCCGGTTCCGCGGATGAGGTCGATGTCCTGCGGGGCGGTCATTACGAGCGGGAAGGCACCGATGTGGTCGCTGAGACGCTGGTATTCCTTGCCGCGGCGCTTCAGCGACTTGCGCCGGCCGGCGCCGAAGCCCATGAGGAGATCTTCGTCGGTGTCGCGGCGCAGGTAGTCGGCCTTGAGAATCGCGAAATCCTCGCCGCGGGTAATGAGCATGCGGTCAGGGACGCCGCTGAAGCTCTTGCAGAGGCTGAGAACGTAGACAGCGTCGAGCAGGTTGCTCTTGCCCATGCCGTTGTTGCCTATGAATCCGTTGATTTTCGGCGAGAATTCGAGCTGGGCTGAGGCTATATTCTTGAAGTTGGTAAGCGATAGGCGTTTAAGTTCCATATCAATCCTTTGCCATGGCAGTGTGATCCCATACGTAGAGCTTATCCGACGGACGGATTCTGGCGTCGGTCTTTATCGAGAAACTCTCGCCTTTACGGACGGTGTCGACCGGCTTCAGATCGACCCGGATTTCTCCGACGGTGAGCATGAGCGCGCCGGTTGTGGGGCCTGTTATGATTATTTCATCGCCCACGTGGAGTTCGCCGCTTTCCATAAGGAATTCGCCTACGCCGATTGCAGGGAAGTAGCGGACGCCCTTGGCGGCATACCGTTTTACGCGGGTAGCCGACGAACCGTATTTCGACGACCATTCTCCGAGACGCTGTCCGAGGTAGTAGCCGTTCCAGAAACCGCGGTTGAAGATTTTTTCAAGGCGGCCGTCCCAGATTGCGATTTTATCGTCGGAGTAGGTGCCGTCGCAGATGGCATCGATGGCCTGCGAGTAACATTCTACCGCTACCTGCACGTATTCCGGCCCGCGGGCGCGGCCTTCGATCTTGAACACCGTCACGCCCGCATCGATCATTTTGTTGAGAAAATGGATGGTCTTCAGATCTTTTGGCGACATGATGTATTTGTTCTCGATGTCGAGCTGGTCGCCGGTCTCGCGGTCGGTCACGGTGTAGCCGCGGCGGCAGATCTGGGTGCAGGCCCCGCGGTTGGCACTCGAGTTCATTTCGTGGAGACTGAGGTAGCATTTGCCCGAAACCGCCATACATAGAGCGCCGTGGCAGAACATCTCGATTCTTACCGGTTTGCCCGACGGGCCGCAGATTCCTTCGGTACGGATGGCGTCGCTGATGGCCCTGACCTGATCGAGGTTCAGTTCGCGGGCGAGCACAACCACGTCGGCCCACTGCGAGTAGAATCTTACCGCCTCGATGTTGGTTACGTTGCACTGGGTGGAAATGTGGACTTCCACCCCTATGCTTCGGGCATATGTGATGGCGGCGATGTCGCTGGCAATGATTGCCGACACTCCGCTTGCGGCTACGGCGTCGATGATCGAGCGGCACACGGGGACATCGGAATCGTAGATTACAGTGTTGACCGTAAGGTAGCTTTTTACTCCGGCGGCGTCGCAGATCGAGGCAATGTTGCGGAGGTCGTCGAGCGTGAAGTTGGCGCTCGAACGCGAGCGCATGTTCAGCCCCTCCACTCCGAAATAAACGGCGTCGGCTCCGGCGTTGATGGCGGCGTGGAGCGACTCGTAGCTCCCCACGGGAGCCATTATTTCGAAATCCTTGCGTTTCATTTTGCGGAGCGGCTGTTGTAGGCTTCGAGAGCGTGTTCGAGCACTGTCAGTGCCTTGTCGAGTTCGTGTTTGTTGATTGTATATGAGATTCTCACTTCGTCGCGGCCCTTTCCGGGGGTGGTGTAGAATCCGCTGGCGGGAGCCATGAAGATGGTCTGACCCTCGTATTCAAATTCCTCCAGACACCATTCGCAGAAGCGGTCGGCGTCGTCGACCGGGAGTTTCGCCACCGTGTAGAACGCGCCCATAGGAATGGGGGAATAGACGCCCGGTATGCGGTTGAGACGGTCAACAAGGAATTTACGGCGCTCGACATATTCGTTGTAGGTGTCGAGCATGTATTCGCGGGGAGTGTCGATCGACGCTTCTGCCACAATCTGTCCGATGAGAGGCGGGCTCAGACGTGCCTGACAGAATTTCATCACGTTCTTTTTGAGTTCCTTGTGCTTGGTGATGAGCGCTCCCACACGTATGCCGCATTCGCTGTAGCGCTTCGACACTGAGTCGATGAGCACCACCTGCTCCTCGATGTCGGGGAGATGGAAAGCGGAGATATAGGGCGCTCCGGTGTAGCAGAATTCGCGGTAAACCTCGTCGGAGAACAGGAAAAGATCGTGTTTCTTCACGATGTCGCGGAGCTGGAGCATCTCCTTCATCGTATAGAGGTAACCGGTGGGGTTGTTCGGGTTGCAGATGAGAATGCCTTTGGTGCGCGGGGTGATGAGTTCCTCGAACTTTTCCATAGGGGGCAGGGCGAAACCTTCGTCGATGCTTGAGGGTACGGTCACAATTCTGGCTCCGGCTGAAATTGCGAATGCCATGTAGTTGGCGTAAGCCGGTTCCGGAACGATAATTTCATCGCCCGGGTCGAGACACGCCATAAAGGCGAACAGCACGGCTTCGCTGCCGCCGGTAGTAACGATGATGTCGTCGACGTCTACCTCAATATTATATTTGTGGTAGTAGTCGCGTAGCTTTTTGCGGAGGGAAAGGAGGCCTTCCGAGGGACTGTATTCGAGAACCTTTCGGTCGATTTTTTTGAGGGCTTCAAGACCAATCTCGGGGGTAGCGAGGTCGGGCTGGCCGATGTTGAGGTGGTAGACCTTCACGCCGCGGGCTTTGGCAGCGTTTGCGAGGGGCACGAGGCGGCGGATTGGCGACGACGGCATAACCGTGCCGCGCTGGGATACTTCAGGCATTATGTATTGGCTTGGTAATCAGTGAATAATAAGGGTGTCTGTTAGCGCCGTGGGCGGGGAGTGGTGTTTGCTTCCTCGTCGACCGGACGACGGCGCATAAGAGCCTCGTAAAGGTTGTTGAGGTCGACTTCGCCGCCTTTCGAGGCGTTTTTGAGCGCTTTGGAGTTGGCGTTTCTCACCGGCGAGCCGTATGCACGCCATAGCAGACCGGCAATCTCGTCGGCGCGGGAATTGGTGCACCGGCCCTGCACTGCGAAATAGTCGCTGTTGACCACGCCTTCGATGTCGCCTGCCGAAATGGCTTCCATGAGCTTCTTGCACGCTTCGCCTTTTATTTTCGAGGCGTTCCAGAGCGTATTGGCATTGAGGTAGGCCACGTCGTCGGCGTCGTCGCCCTGAAGCGGAGAAACGTGCTGCGGCTCGGCCTGAGCGGTACCCTGCGGGGCGACTGCCGTGGTGTCGGTGTCCTGCGGAGCGGCGGGTTCGGCGTCGAGTTTTTCGCCCCGCGGAAGCACGAATGTAAGTACTACGACGAGGAGTACAATGGCCACGCCGACGAGCGCAATCCACTTTGCTTTGCCCGACGGCTTTTTGTCGTCGGAGCCATCTTCGTTTGTGGGCGACTGTTCGGTTTCGAGAACCGGCTGGCTCATGTCGATTTCAGGGTGCGGTGATGCGGCTTCGTCGGCAACGTTTTCGAATTTCGGTGCGCGGTGCGATGCCGAGCGGGAATCTTTAAGTTCGTCGGTTTCAGCCGCGGTGCGCGCCGACTCGAAGTTGGGCGCCACAGGGCGGCCGCTGAACCTTACGTCGACGTTGTAGATCTCCGAATCGTCCTGGGTCAGCTGGCGATGGGCGCGGAAGCCGTGGAAATTGCCTGAATGCAGGCGGTTGTACTCGGGGGTGTTCTTTTCGATGGAAATCTGCTCTTCAAACACCCGGCCGTCGCCGAAATCAAGAC
>UROS01000085.1 GCA_900549445.1 uncultured Porphyromonadaceae bacterium
GTGCCTTTCGCGCTGAATTTCAGTCATTCATCGGCTTGCCGCTTCCGAGCCTGTCGAGGAAGAATCCACCTCGGGAGAATGGACTCCGGCTTTCACATTTGTTTTTAAACAACCTCTAAAAATTAGCCGAAAACCCGGCTCACCGGATCTTCGGCTTGAAAAAAATGGCCGGCGCTTATCGATGCGCTGACGTTACTCTTCGTTTGTTTTGGATTCCATGGCTTTAGCCACGTCTGCCACCAGGTCCTGTCCCTGCTTGTCGCGGCTCACGATTTTGCCCTGCGGGTCGAAGAGAATAATGCACGGAATACCTGAAATTCCATAGAGGTCGGTGGGGATGGTCTGGGCGTTGATAATCACGGGCCACGGAATCTGCTTCTGCTCCATGGCGGCGAGGGTAGCCTGGGGTTCGTCCCACACGGCCACACCGAGAATGTCGAGACCCTTGTCGTGGTATTCGGCGTAGATTTTCTTCAGCGTCTCGATCTCACGCATACATGGACCGCACCAGCTTGCCCAGAAATCCACGAGGGTATATTTGCCTTTACCCACGTAGTCGCTCAGTTTCGTGTCCTTCCCTTCATAGCTTATGGTGAAGTCCTTGAACATCGCGCCCACACCCGTGGCGGCCTTGTTGACGAGCGATTCCTTGAGTTTGCCCACGCGAACCGACTTTGCGAGTGCCGGATACTTCTTGAGCTGAGCCTCGAGAGTGGGAAGATCCATGCCGTAGGCTTCCTGCAGGAAGAAATAAAGGCCGATAGGATTGTCGGTGTTTTCGCTGAACGCTTTGGCCGGTATGGCATTGTAGGCCTTTTCGAGTTCTGCCGAACGGGTGGCGTAGAGAGAATCCTGCGGAAGCTGCTGGAATTTCTTTACTATTGAGTCCATCTCGGCTCCGATTGCCTGCAGCCGGTCGTTGAGAGCGCCGCCTGTCACATTGCCGGTAGAGGCGTCAAGCGTCATTTCGGCCGGTTCGAGGATAAACATCGGCCCGCGGCCGCCGTCAACACTCAGACGGGCCATAGCCGGTGCGTCGATATTTCCCTGAAAGAGAGCCACACCTTCCGTTACGATTGCAGAGTCAACTTTCTCGCCTGAATCGAAATTAATGAAATAGGCCATGGCATCGTCGTTGCTGTCGTCGGGGAAGCTGACCTTTACCTTATAGTTGGGGCCGGCAGTGGCGGCGCAAGCCGTGAGGGCGGCTGTTGCGAATGCCGCGAAAAATAGTTTTTTGTTCATATTCATTAAAGAAAAATGGGCGGCACACCATGAACTGACGCGCCGCCCGTGGTTATCGGTGGATTTGAGATTATTTGCTTTCTTCCACTTTGTTGTAACGGGCGTTCAGACCTGCCACAACCTCGGCGGTTATGTCGAGCGCGGGATTGAAGTAGAGACCTGCGGCCTTGAAAAGGATGGCGTCGTAGCCGCGGGTGGCGTTGTATTCCTTTATGAACTTCTCGATTGAGTCGTTGAGCTGCAGCTGCTGCTGGGCAAGCTCGTTTTCAGTGTTGCGGCTGAGACTGTTGAGGTAGTTCTCGGCTTCCTGCTGGCGCTTCTGCAGAGTAGCCATATCCGCGTTGTAGCTCGCCTCGGAAAGATAGCCGTTGGAGCGCGCTTTCTGCTCGATTGTAGCGGCGAACTTCTGCAGTTCGGCACCCTTGCTCTGACGGGCGTTGTCCACCTTCGAAAGTGCGCGCAGATAAGCCTCCTGGAAATCCTTGGCAAGATTATATTGTGCCATGATTGAGTCGTGGTCTACGTATCGGATGTTGATGGAAGGTGTTTTGTCGCCGGCCTTTTCGGCAACGGGAGCGGGAGCCGATGTCTGTTTTGCCGAATCGTTGCCGCCGCACGATGTAAGCGTCGGTATCATGCCTGCGGTTGCGATGGCCAGAATGCTGACAGACAATGCGATTTTTTTCATGTCGAGTAGATTGAATAATGTAATTGAATTTCTTATATCATGTTTTCAGGTAAAAGCAAAGGCATCCGTTAGGGTTATTTCGAATGGCTCGCGCAGCCTATGCCGCGCTTGCGCATGGCGGGGTTGTCGTGTACATGCCCCGAGGGAAACTTACCCCCTTTCACGAAAAGCACCTTCACTCCGAGAAGAAGCACGGCTATCAGCAGAAGGGTGGCGGTAAGCGCCAATACGAGCATTATTTCCATTGGTCAAATTGCTTTTACAGTGCAAAAGTAGCAATTTACCTCAAATTTTTGCTCCCGTATCAAATATATTTAGTAACTTAGTGGTGCTTTAACGGATTATTTAACATTATTTTTCCTTTAAGCCCCCTTTTGTTTAAGATAACTTTAATTTTATCATTACATACAACATGACAATCAAAGATCTTCAGCCCGCGCTCGTCTTTTCTATCTTCGACGAGATAAACCAGGTGCCCCGTCCGTCAAAGAAGGAGGGCAAAATCCGCCAGTATCTGCTGGATTTCGCTGCAAAGCACAATCTTGCGGTCAAGACTGATGCCATAGGCAATGTCGTCATGTCGCGTCCCGCCACCCCCGGACACGAAAACGCACCCACAGTCATTCTTCAGGCCCATATGGACATGGTGTGCGAATCGAACGACAAAAATTTCGATTTTGAAAACTCCCCCATCAAAACCATAGTCGACGGCGACTGGCTCCGCGCTGACGGCACGACTCTCGGCGCCGACAACGGAATAGGTATGGCGGCCGCTCTTGCAGCACTTATCGACGATTCTTTCGTTCACGGCCCGGTGGAAGCTCTCTTCACCGTCGACGAGGAAACCGGTCTCACCGGCGCCAACAATCTCGGCGATAATATGATAACCGGCAAGATGCTCCTCAACCTCGACTCTGAGGACGACGCCGAAATCTTCGTAGGCTGCGCCGGCGGCGTCGACACCACCTGCACTTTTACCTACAACCGCTCGTTCGCTCCCAAAGATTTCCTTTTCTTCAAGATAAGTATTGAAAAGGGTCAGGGCGGACATTCCGGCAGCGACATCAACCTCGGCCGCGCCAACGCCAACAAACTCATCGCCCGATTCCTCTACATGCTCTCGTGCAAGCATGAGGTTTCACTCGCCGAAATCGAAGGCGGCAACCTCCGCAACGCCATTCCCCGCGCAGCCCACGCCGTTGTAGGCGTCCACACCTCGCGCAAGGAAACCGTACGGACGATGCTCAACCAGTTTATTGCCGACGTTGAGAACGAATACAAGGGCATCGAGCCTACACTCGAAATAAAGATGGAGAGCGTAGACACTCCCGATTTCGCCATCGACGGCACCACCACCCTCAACATTATCCGCGCGCTCTACAGCGCACCCCACGGAGTGGTTTCAATGAGCCGCGAACTCGAGGGTCTCGTGGAAACCTCCACCAACCTCGCCGCCGTGAAGATGATTCCCGACAACAAGATTCTTGTCACCACCAGCCAGCGCAGCTCCGTTGAGTCGCGCAAATGGGACATAGCATATCAGGTAGAGGCCCTGTTCCGCCTCGCCGGCGCAGAGGTGACCCACGGCGACGGCTACCCCGGATGGCAACCCAATCTCGAATCGCCCATCATGGCGATTGCCCGCGACGCCTACAAGGAACTCTACGGCGTGACACCAGCCATCAAGGCCATCCACGCCGGTCTGGAATGCGGACTGTTCCTTGAGAAATATCCGCACCTCGACATGGTTTCCTTCGGCCCGACCCTTCAGGGCGTACACTCGCCGTCGGAAAGGATGTATATCCCCGCCGTCGAGCGCTTCTGGGGTCAGATCAAACGCACTCTCGAGAAGGTAGCCGAACTTAAGAAGTAAGCTCCTCCGAATCAGCACAGAACAGATGGCGCGCCGGGGTGTCAGAATCCCGGCGCGCTTGTTTTCCTAATTCAAAGCCATACCATGAGACCTCATCTTTCCTTACGGCTTACGCTCCTCGCAGCCGCCGTCGCCATGGGCGCCGCATGCGGCGCTCAGCATCGGTCGAAACATTTTACCCTTCCCCCTGACACGGCAGAAATCAATGCCGAAAACAGAATCCTCGCCGAGTTGCGCAAGGAAAACGCTCCGGCCGCGGCCGACACTATAGCCACGCTCACCGAAGAGGATTTCCGCGAAGTAGCGGAAGAACTCGGCATCGAGACGGCTTGTCTCCACGCCGTAATCGATATCGAGGCAGGGAAAGCACACCAGGGATTCACGGCTCCCGGTCAGCCGGTTGTGAATTTCGATCTCACAATGTTCAGACGTTTCGCCGCCAAACGCGGGGTAAATCTCACCCGCTACCGCCGCTCCCATCCGGCGGTATTCTCGCGCGGCCGGTCGGCAGGGTCGGCGTTCAAGCGGTTCAGCGTGGCGTCGACAATCAACAGCCATGCCGCCATCGAAGGCACGTTCTGGGGGATGTTTCAGATCGGAGGCTTCAACTGGCGCAAATGCGGTGCGAAAGACATCGACGAATTCTATCAGCTGATGTGCCGCAGCGAGCGCGACCAACTGGAACTTTTCGCAAAATTCATCGTTAATTCCGGACTGCAGAAACCGTTGCAGGCCAAAAACTGGGCTGCGTTTGCCCGAGGCTACAACGGCCCCGGTTATGCTCGCCGAGGCTACCACAACCGCCTGGCCGCAGCCTACAGGAAGTATGCCGGCAAGTAACCCGGATTATTTCACCGTTATCACCACCGGTTTCAGCTGAGCCGACGAACCTCCGCAGAGGAGTTCGTAGCGGCCGGGCTGCACTTTCATGCGTTCGGTCTCGTGGCTGAAAGTTGCGAGCATGCCGGGTGTTATGTCAAACGTCACTTCAGCGCTTTCGCCCGGCTTTATATTCACGCGGCGGAAGTCGCATAATGTCAGCGCCGGACAGTCGCGGCGGTCGAGCGGACGCATATAGAGCTGCACCACCTCGTCGCCGGCGAGCCGGCCGGTATTTTCCACCTTCACCGTCAGTTTTGTCGAGCCGCCGTCGGCAGCTATCTTCTTCGATTTCAGTTTCGGAGAGGAATAGCCGAAGGTAGTGTAACTCAGCCCGTGGCCGAACGGATAGAGAGGTTTGTCCGTCATATACCTGTAGGTTCTTCCAATCATGGAATAATCCTCGAAATCAGGAAGCTGGGAGTCGTCGCGATAGAATGTCACCGGCAGACGTCCGGCTGGGTTATAATCGCCGAAAAGCACCTCGGCCACCGCCGTGCCTCCTGCCTGACCGGGATACCAGGCCTGCAGGATGGCGTCGCATATAGAATCTTCGGGCGCGAGTCCGACCGCGGAGCCTGAACAGTTGACGAAAACCACCTTCTTACCTTTGGCTTTCAGCTCTTTTATCATGTTGCGCTGAATCTCGGGAAGTTCTATGCTCTCGCGGTCGCCGCCGCGGAATCCTTTCACCGACACCGGCATCTCCTCTCCTTCGAGCAGGGGTGAAATTCCGCCTACGAAAATCACTGTCGCGGCATCGCCGGGGTCTGTTATATACTCTTCCGCACGTGCAATATCGAAATTGAGCCGTGCGACGCCTTCACCATGGGGATGGAAAATCTCGATATCGTAGGTTTTTCCAGCCTCGCAATGAATGGAACCGGAGAATTCAGCTCCATCCACACCGGTGTAGTTCAGTCTGACGGGCTTGCCGTTTACCGTCAGACGCCATTTTCCGTGGATCTGGCTGATAGTGAGCCGGTAGTCACCGTCGGCAGGTGCGGTGAAGCTGCCGTTGTAGAGTCCGGAGAAATTTGTGAGGTTCACACCGGGAGCAACAACCGTGGCGCCGCCTGTAGAAATGCTTATCGGCGAGGTGAAAGTGCGGGTTGCCACCGGCTCTCCCTCCCCTTCGGTATTGTTCCAGTATCGGGCTGTCATACCCTTGCCGCCATCGCTCTTGAGAAGTCCGAAGCACGACACGAGATTATTGTTGACCACGTGGTCGCATCCTCGTACGTAAGGCACGTCAGCACCCGCGATGTCGCGGATGCCGTCGAGAATGGTGACGGTATGCGAGGGATAGCCGTTGTAGTTGCCCCACATCATTACCGAATCGTTGGCATTGGGCCCCATTACGACAATAGAGGCAGACTTGGAAAGAGGCAGAATGCCGTTGTTTTTCAGAAGTGTCATGGACTGGCGTGCGGCATCGAGCGCAATGCGGCGGTTGCGGGCATTGTCGACCGACTCGGCCCCGAGTCCGGCATACGGGTCGCGGTAGTCGGGACAGATTTCGCCGAGTTCCATGCGGGCGCGCAGCAAGCGGCGCAGGTGTGAGTCGATTTCCGATTCGGAAACCAGTCCGCGCTTCACCGCCTCGGTGAGATTCGCAAACACGGGGCCGCACTCGAGGTCGGTACCTGAAATAACCGCATCGGCACTCGCCTCCACCTCGGATGGATGAGTCTGATGGGCGCCTTCGCGGTAAAAGTCGGTCATCGCCCAGCAGTCGGTAACAATTATGTCGTCGTAGCCCCACTCATCGCGCAGGATTTTGGTGAGCAGACGCTTGCTGCTGCAGCAGGGCTCGCCTTCAAAACGGTTGTAGGCGCACATAACCTGGCCCACATTCGCATCGACGAGCGCCTTGAACGACGGCAGGTATGTTTCCCAGAGATCGCGCGGGTCGATGTCGGCGGCGTTGAACGAATGGCGGTTCCATTCCGGACCGCTGTGCACGGCGTAGTGCTTCGCGCCGGCTATCGTCTTTATAACCGGAGAATCCGCAGTCCCCTGCAGCCCGCTGACCACCGCCACACCCATGCGGGTGGTGAGGCAGGGATCCTCGCCGTAAGTTTCCTGTCCGCGCCCCCAGCGCGGGTCGCGGAATATGTTCACGTTGGGAGTCCAGAAAGTGAGTCCGCAATAGCGGGAATGATTCCCTTCCTTGCGAAACATATTGTATTTTGCGCGCGCCTCGGTGCTGACCATCGAGAAAGCATCTTCCACGAGACCGTCGTTCCAGGTGGCGGCGAGTCCTATTGACTGAGGAAGCACCGTTGCCGTACCTGCGCGCCCTACGCCATGGAGCGCCTCGTTCCACCAGTTGTATTCCGGAATTCCGAGACGGTCGATTGCAGGCGACACGTCCATCATCAGCGACACTTTCTCGTCGAGCGTCAGCCGCGACAGCAGGTCGTCGACACGCTGCTCTACCGGGAGATCCACATTCTGCCAGGGGTCGGCGGCATATATCGTTGCAGACAGGAGAAGCCCTGCGGCGGTGAGGGCAGTGCGGAATATTCGGAATCTTTTCATGCTACTGTTTTTCTGGTTTTCTGATTTTATACAAAGGTAGGCTTTTAAAGCTGATTTCTTTAGAAAATTTAAGCAAAAAAATCGCAATTTTGCCGTCCGGATAAAGCAAGGTGGCCGGAACCCGTGTTCCGGTCACCTTTATAAGGGGTATGAGCCGAGATCAGTGTGCGGCTTCGATGGCAGAAACGATGTCGGCGAAAATATCGTCGATTTTTCCTGAACCGTGGATGGGGCGGTAGGTGCCCTTAGTCACGTAGAAATCGCGCAGGGGCGACGTGGTGGAATGATATACCTTCAGACGTTCCGAAATGGTTTCGGGATTGTCGTCGGCGCGGCCGGAGATCTTGCCGCGCTCTATCAGACGGTCGGTAAGCTCGTCGTCGGGCACTTCGAGACCGATTACCGAGTGGAGTTTCTCGCCGCGTTTCTCAAGCATCTTCTCGAGTTCTTCGGCCTGCTTGATGGTGCGGGGGAAACCGTCGAATATGAAACCTTTCACGTCATTGCCGCTACGGTCAATCACGTCGGCGAGAATTCTCACCATGAGGTCATCGGGTATCAGATGGCCGTGAGAGATGTAGGAATCGGCGATTTTGCCGAGTTCGGTTCCTGCGGCAATTTCCTTGCGGAGCACGTCGCCTGTAGAAATGTGTACGAGACCGTACTTGTCTATGATGCGTTCGCTCTGGGTGCCTTTGCCGCTGCCCGGAGCTCCGAAAATCACTAAATTAAACATTATTGTACCTGTTTGTTGTCTTTTTCGCTTAGAACGTAAATGTCGGGGAGATTGCGTGCGAGGCCGTCGAGGTCGAGACCGTAGCCTATGATGAATTTGGTGGGGATATTGAATCCTACATAGTCGGGAGTGACCTTGTGCTGGAGAGCATCCTCCTTGAAAAGGAGTGTCGCTATCCTTACGTCGGAGGGATTGTGTTTCTTAATATCGTCGACCAGTTTCACCATGGTGGCGCCGGTGTCGATGATGTCTTCCACAATAATGACGGTTCTGCCTTCGATGTTTTCACTGAGCCCGATCATCTCTTTCACGACTCCGGTGGAACCCATGCCGTCGTAGCTCTTCAGGCGGATGAAAGTAATCTCGGCGTCGGTGCCGACGGCACGGATAAGATCCGAGGCGAAAGGGAAAGCGCCGTTGAGCACGCAGATAAACAGAGGCACTTTGCCCTGCATGTCGCGGGTAATCTGGGCGCCGAGTTCACGCACCCGCTTCTGAATCACGTCGCTTTCGAGATAGGGAACGAACGTAAGTCCCTGATATGTTACGGATTTATGTGATAATGCGTTGTCCATTGGATTTATATAGAACGGAGGTATCAATAGAATTTTCTGATTCCCATAACTTCGCGAACCTCGGCGAGGGTCTTGGCCGCACGCTCGCGCGCACGTTCGGCACCCTGCTTCACCACGCGGCCGATGTAGGCGTCGTCGTTTACAATCTCGAGGTAACGTTCGCGTATCGGAAGGGTTACCTTGAGAATATCCTCGGCGAGCTGCTTCTTGAGGTCGCCGTAGCGTATGGAGCAGTCGGCGTATGCATCGCGGAACTGCTGCACCACCTCGGGGGCGGAAGTCAGCTCCATCAGAGTGAGCAGGTTGGCAACCGGTTCGCTTACGGGAGAGTTCGGCTCTTTGGGGCCTTCGTCGGTCACTGCCTTCATCACCTTTTTGCGGAGCACTTTCTCTTCATCGACGAGATAGATGCAGTTGCCCTCGCTCTTGCCCATTTTTCCGGAACCGTCGAGTCCGGGCACTTTCACAGGTTTACCGCCGAAGTCGAAGTTTACAGGTTCGGGGAAGAGGTCGACGCCGTAGAACGAGTTGAAACGGCGCGCGAAACGGCGGGTAAGCTCCAGATGCTGCTCCTGGTCTTTGCCTACGGGAACCTTATGGGCTTTCTGAATGAGAATATCCACGGCCATAAGGGTAGGATAAGTAAGAAGTCCGGCATTCACACGCTTGTTGGAGTCATTGCCTACAATCTGTTTTTCGATATCTTCGCTGTCATCGGCCTTCAGACCGAGCTGCTTGCGGGCCTTGTCCTTGAACGAAGTGGTGCGGAGAAGTTCGCCGATGCCCACGTGCATATTGAGAAGCAGATACATTTCGGAAACTTCGGGCACGTCGCTCTGTACGAAAATCGTGGCTTTCTCGGGATCGACTCCGGCCGCGAGATATTCGGCGAGTATATTCTTCACATTGGTATGGAGCACTTTCGGATCGGGGGCGGTAGTGAGGGCATGGAGGTCGGCGATGAAATACATGCAGTCATAGTCGTTCTGCATTTTAACGAATTTGCTGAGCGCGCCGTAATAGTTGCCCAGATGGAGGTTGCCCGTTGCACGGATACCTGAAAGTACTATCTCTTTTTCGTTCATAGGTGATATTCTGATTATTTTGGCAAAAGTACTAAAATTTTGCCAACC